>JBEHXA010000109.1:0-15463 GCA_048498935.1 Myxococcota bacterium | reverse complement strand
CACGACACCGTCGTCGCGCGAGGCGCCGAGCGCCGCGCCACCCACGATGTCGGCCAAGCCTCGCGATGCGGGCCGCGGCGTGGAGGGCCGCTTGGGCGGCATGACCGTGCGGTCGCGCTCCCAGCCGTCGAGCGCCTGCACCAGCTCGGGCAAGTCGGTCACCCGCAGACGTTTCTCGCCGATCAAGCCACGCCCCAAGATCTCGCTGAGCACCGGTTCGTCGACGCCGAAAGCCGCAAGCGGCTTGGGTCTGCCGCCCATCATTGCCTTGATCAACACGTCGCGCGCGCCGCCATTGTAGGGCAGCTCGCGCGTGAGCATGGTGAACAGCACCGCGTGCAGCGCCCAGACATCGTCGGCCGAAGTCTCGACGCTGCCGCGCAGCCGCTCGGGCGGGCAAAAGCCCGCTACCGGTTGAGCCAGTAACTGCGAAAGCACCGGCGCGATCTTGCGCCCCTCCGGCTCGGCAACGACGCTGCGCAGGGAAATTGCGCCGTGCGCGCCGCCCGCCTGATGGAGCGCCTGCACCGACTCGGCGAGGCGCAGCGTCCACGCCACGGCCTTGGCAGCGTTGAGGGCGCCGTTGTCGAGCTGCTGCTTGAGCGTCGCGCCCGGCATGTACTCGGCGACCGCCACACCGCCGGCGGTCGGCACCACGACGCCCTCCGGCAAGCACTGCGGGTCCACGTCGCGCACGACCTCGATCAGCCCCGCCAGGTGCCGATGCTTGACGCCCTTCGCCGACTCCAGCGTCGCGAGCCTACCAGCCTCGGTGGCTACCGCGACGACACGTCGACCGCTGTCGCTTTCGGTGGCGAGCCATCGGCGCGGCCCCTGGCTGGTTCGTAGCAGCCCCGCGAAAGTGAATCGTCCTGCGAGCGGTAAGCGAGGGTCAGGCATGCACTGGTTGAAACGTCCGTCCCCGTCTGAATCGACGTGAGCGCCCACGAGCGTATCACCCTGCGGCGAGACGCGACATCGTTCGCGCTCAAGCCGCCAGCACCCGCCCTGCTCGGGAAATCACGCCACTTCGATAAGCCAGCGTACCATTGACTACCACGCAATCGACCCCGAGCGGCGCGCGTTGAGGCAAGTCGTAGTCGCCGACGTCGACGACCGCGGCTGCGTCGAAGAGCACCAGGTCCGCCAGCATGCCCTCCGCCACCAGCCCCCGCTCGAGTAGCCCGAAGCGCTCGCAGGCGGCGCGCGTCATCTTGCGCACCGCCTCGGGCAGCGTGAGCAGACCTCGCTCGCGCACGTACCGACCGAGCACCCGCGGAAAGGTCCCGAACAAGCGTGGGTGCGGCTTGCCACTCAAGTCGGCCAGCCCATCCGAGCCGATGATCGACAGCGGGTGACGCAAGTTCCGCTCCAAGTCCTCGTCGCTCATCGTGAAGGTGATGCAGAGCGTGCGCTCGCCACCGGGGCCGGCCAGGACTTCCGTCACCAGCTCGGCGAGCGACTGTCGGCGCTCGTTCGCGACATCGACCAGCATGCGACCTTCGAGGTCGGGAAAAGGCGGACAGCTCGCAATGCGCGTGACTCCGAGCAGATCGAGATCGGGGCGCGCCGCATCGAAGTACTCGATGAGCGGACCGCTACCGGCGGTGTAGGGATACACGTCGAATGCCACGTCCGCACCCGCTGCGTTGGCGCGCGCGAGCGCCGCGTGGGTGCGCTCGGTTTTGCCCCAGTTGCGCCGACCCGCCGCCTTGTGGTGCGAGATCTGTACGCGACAGCGAGCCTGCTCGGCGATCGCGATGGCTTCCTCGACTGCTTCGAGCAGGCTGTCGGACTCGCTGCGTAGGTGCGTAGTGTAGATGCGACCGCGCTCGCCGCAAAGGGCTGCCAGCTCGATCAATTCTTCGGTGCTGGATGCGCGCCCCGGCCGATAGATGAGCCCGGTCGACATACCTCGGGCACCGTCGTCCAGGGCTTGCGCCAACAGCCCGCGCAGCTCCGCGCGCTCCGCCACCGTCGGGGCGCGCTCTTCGTTACCCATCACGGATGCTAGCAAGTTGTGATGGCCCACCAGCGTGACGACGTTCACGGCCGGACGCGCCTGGACGAGCGCCGCGTGGTACGCGCCCATGCTGGCGAAGCGTCGACGCCGCGGTCCGAACAGCCCGGCATTGCCGGGCGGCTCCACCTCCCCCAGCGGAGCGAGGCCGAAACCGCAGTTGCCGACCACCACGCTCGTGCAGCCCTGCGCTAGCTTGAACGTCAGCTCCGGCATTTCGAGCAACGCAGCGTCATCGTGCGCATGCACGTCCACGAAGCCGGGCGCCAAATAGCGGCCCTTACCGTCGATTTCGAGGGCAGCCGCTGCGGAGCCAGACGCTCCCACCCGCTCGATGCGATCCCCCTGCACGCGCACGTCCGCCACGAACGGCGGTCGTCCAGAACCGTCGAGCACCTGAACGTCTCGAAATACCAAGCTGGTGACCACGTGCACATTCAAGCACGAGGCACGGGCCCGGCGGTTTCACATTCTTGGCGAGGCCGTGTTCGGTCTCGCTCGCGCGGTCCTAGAGCGGCCGCCCTTGCTCGACCCACGACTCGACCAGCTGAACCTGCTCCGGCGTGAGCGCGGGCAAGCCCAGCGGCATGCCGCGCACCTCGTCCGAAGCGCTACCCCGCTCTTCGCGAGCTCGCTGCACCAAGGCCGCGACTAGGCGCGGCACACCGTCGCTCGTCTTTGCGAAAAGGCTCACGCGGTTACCCTGGGCATCGACGCCACCGGACTGGATGCCTTGGTAGCTAGAGAAGTCGATCTTGCGCGGCGCGAAGCCGAAGCCGCCCGTATTGCCGGGCCCTCCGTCGCCACCGGCGAGATCGGGGTTGGTGTGGCAGTGCCGGCAAGTCACGGCGAACACGCGTTCATTGACCTCGTCGTACCCCACGCGCCGCGTCAGCAACGGCAGGCGTGGGGGCAGATCGAAAGCGGCAGCGGGCTCGAGCGCGCTGAAGCTCAAGAATGCGGCGAGGTCGCTGGCATCGGCGACCGAGAGCGCGAGGTTCGGCATGACCGCATCGTGCTTGACGCGCGTCGGGTCGAGCAACCAGCGCGCCAGCGTCGCAGGTTCGGCGCGTTCGCGAGCAAAGCGCAGATCGGGCGCAAGGCCCAAGGTGCGCGGCGCGGGCTCGATGCGCGGCGGAGCGCTGAGTCCGGCGCCCGTCATGTGGTGGCAACCGACGCAACCACGCTCGGTCATCAGCACGCGACCGCGAGCGACGTGCGCGGGCTCGGCGCTGACAGCGACGGTCGACGGCGCGGGGGCGCTGGCAACCAGATAGGTAGCAATATCGCGCGCCTGCTCGGCCGAAAGCCTCAGGCGCGGCATCGTCTGGGCCAGGTTGGGACGCAAGTCGTGCGGCTCGAGCAGGTAGTCGCGAACCCAAGCAGGGCGAACACGCGCGCCGAGCTCGCTGAGCGAGGGCACATCCCGGTAGGGCGCGACATGCGCCTGCCACTCGGGGAGCTTGGCCTTGTTGGCTCCGAACTTACCGGTCGCTATTTGCTCGTGACAGCGCACGCAGTCTTGATCGAGCTTGGGCGCGGCGTGACCGGTGCCTTCGTGACAGCGGTTGCATTCGAACTGTGCGACCAGGGCCTTGCCTCGCGCGGCGTCACCGGGCTCGAACGCCGGCTCGGGCTTCGCGCTCGTCGGCGACACCGATGAGCGCGCGGCGGAGGGCGCCGCGGGAGCGCGCTGCTCCGGTCGGGCAATCTCTGCCCCCTTCGATTTGCAGCCAGCGCCGAGCCCGAGCCAGCAAGCGCTCAGTAGCAACAGCACGCTCCGCGCGAGGTACGTCATGACGGTATCCCCTGCCGAAGCGGCGAGCTAGCTACGGATGATGCAGGCGTCCTGGCTCTTGGCCATCGCCTCGCAGCGCTCGAGCGCCAGCTTTTGCCCACTCGCGTCGCCCGACTGGCTGCGCAGCATGGCGAGCGCGGCGTAGCCCTCGGGTGACGCGATCAGGTCGCGCTTCGCCAGATCTTCGAGCAAGCCTCGGGCCTCCGCGCGATGCTCGGGCACCCGAGCCAGAGCCTCGGCCAGATCCGTCTTGAGTGCGACGTCGTCGGCCTTGGTAGCGGATTGACGACGCAGCACGTCGATCGACCACGTCACATTTGCGCTCGCTTCAGCTTGTTCGCGCCCTTGCCAGGCGCCGAGCACTTCGCGCGGGACCTCGGCGGCAACCGGCAGGGCGCCGTGCGCGCGAGACAGCGCGAGAGCGAGCACGCGCTCGGCGCGCGCGACCAGGGTGCCGGGCTTCGACTTGAGCGTCTTGATGTGGGGCATCATGCGGATGACGCTCGCAGCAGCGGCCAGGTGCTTGCCGCTCGCCAAAGACTTTTCGGCTTGGGCCACGCCCTGAATGCGAGGGTCGACCATCACTTCGGGGTACCACTCGCCACCACAAGCCTTGGCCTCCGGAGCAACGGCAGAGCCTGCCGCGCAAAAGCCCATCACCAACACCATCACGCCCTGTTTGCGAAAACTCATGACCAATTCTCCTTTGTACGTTCCCGTGCCTGCCGCGCTTCCCGCCGCGATCCATCCGACATCGAAGCGACCGTCGGGTTCCTCCAGAGCAACTCCCCTGCCAGGCGAAATTTTCGGGCTTTGTGCGGCATGTACGCCCCAGTGCGTGTCTGCAGCACCACGTCGCGTGTCAGAACCGACCAAGGGGCATCGGGGACCCGTGCAGCCACCCAGCTGAAACACATGTGGCGAATTGTCCTTGGCCGACACACTCAGAGCATCGCGTCGCGGACTCTCTGTGTGACCCAGGGTGGCAAATATGGACTCTCGATGCGATCGAAATGGAGCAACGGAATTCAGACATCGACGTTGAGTCACGTGGCCATTGACACCCGCTTTGGCCATGCATTACAGCGTCGCCATGGCTAACTCTATCGATGATCGCATTCGCGCCCGCGTTGAACAATTTGCAGCGGAGCTCGCCGAGCTCATTCGCGAATCCGCGATGGAAACCGTCAGCGTCGCGCTGGCTGGTGCTCGCCCCTCGCCCGGCCGCGGTGGCCGCCGTGGCGCAGCAGTCGTGGTTCGCGCTGGACGCGGCCGCGCTGCCTCGCGCGAAAAGGGCGCCAAGCGTCCGCCGGACGAGATCGAGCGCTTGACCGGTAAGCTGTTCGACTACGTGAAGGGCAATCCCGGTCAGCGCATCGAACAGATCGCCGACGGTATGGGTATCTCGACCAAGGAACTAAACCTGCCCGCGAAGAAGCTGATTGCCAACAAGCAGCTTCGCACCAAGGGTCAGAAGCGCGCGACGCAGTACTTCGCACGCTGAAGCGCTCGATCCCTCCGGGATCGATGCCCAAACCGGGGGCCTGCGCCGAACGCGGGCCCTCGTCGTTTTGTCTGCCTCCCCTTCCAATTTGGGGGGCCGCCGGCCGATCAGTACCTCGGCTTGGGCCACCGTCAGGGCGCGTTAGGACCCTCCGGCTCTGCACCTGCTCGAAATCAGGCGCAATTTCACTGCTGCTAAATATTATGGACGCCGGGCCGACCCGGGTTAAACACGGGGCCGTGCTTGCCGTTCGGCCCCTCCTCGCGTCCCTGCTGGTCTTCGGCTGGATGGGCGTCGCATCGGCCGCCAGCTCTCCGCGCACCCACACCGTGGCAAGCGGCCAGCGGCTCGGCTCCATCGCCAAGCGCTACGGCGTCAGCGTCGACGCGATCTGCACCGCCAACGCCATCGAGCGCGACCAGCCGCTGAAGGTGGGGCAGAAGCTGCTCGTGCCAGGCCGCGACGACAAGGACGGGAGCATGACCCGGCGCCAGTACGGCCCGCCGGAGCGCAAAGACGATCGCAAAGACACCACCGTCCTGGCCAGCGCCAGCGAGCCGCCGCGCCCGGTGACGCACAAGGTGTATTCGGGTCAGCGCCTCGAAACCATCGCGCGTCGTTACCAGGTGAGCATCGAGGCGCTCTGCGAGACCAACCGCATCAAGCGCCACGACAAGCTCAAGCCCGGTCAGGTATTGATCATCCCGGGCTCTCTACCGGACGGCGGGCTGTCGAGCATCGCCGACGATGACGACAAACCGAGCAGCTCCAGCAAGGCGGTCAAGAAGGGCTACGTCGACCTCGCCACCTACACCACGCGCTACCGCGGCAACGTGTTCGACAAGAAGGGCAAGATTGCCCCGGGTGCTGTCGCGTCGATCTCCAAGTTGTTCGGCGCGACCGGCAACCGTCCCCGCGTCGACCCGAGGCTGATCGCGTTGCTCGCCGACGTGAGCGAGCACTTCGGCGGTCGTCCGCTGCGCATCGTTAGCGGTTGGCGTGATCATTCGTACTTCGAGGATTCGCGCCACAAGCACAGCCAAGCCGTCGATTTCAGCGTGCCCGGCGTGCCCAACACGGTCGTGCGCGACTACGTGCGTCGCTACCGCAATTGCGGCGTCGGCTACTACCCGAACTCGTCCTTCGTGCACCTCGACGTGCGCGAATCGGCCGCCTACTGGGTGGACTACGCGGGTCCGGGTGAGGCGCCGCGCAACAAGCCGAGGCCCGATCCCAAGCAGGCAGTCGCCGAGGCGGAGCCGTCCGGGCCGATCGAAGAGGCAGGCGCCGACGTGGACGATCGCGCCACACCTACACCGGCACCTGGCAGCGGCAGCGCTCGCGCCGCAGCGACGAGCGCCGCGGCGGGCCAGGCAGCCGCTGCACCCGACGTCACGAGCAGCGCTTCACGCGCAGCTCCGCGTTTCGGCCCTACTCCGTCGAATGCGCCAGCCAGGACTGCGCCGAGCAGCACGCCTGCACCGACGACTCCGAGCGTCACGCCTCCGCTCTAAACCGACGCGGCGAAGCCGCGGGACGCGCGGACGGTGCGCAAGTGTGTGCTGACGAGCGATTTTGCGGTTCCGCGGGACCTATGCTTTGGTGCCAAGTCGTGTTCGGCCGTCTCGCTCTGCTTTCCCTCGGTTTGCTCGTCGGCGCGTGCAACTACCCCAAGCCGCCTGCGGCTTGGACCGGCGTGCAGCCAGCGCCCGTCGTACAGCCTGCGCCGGTAGTGGCACCTCGCCCGGCGCCGCCTCCCCCGCCGCCGCCCCCCAAGTGCGAACAGTTGACTGAAAATTGCGCGGCGGCCGCCGACACCAAGCTAACGGTCGGCGACCCCGAAACCTGGTTCACGCCTCCGCTCGGCTGGCACTACGCCAAAGGCTCCTCTGAGAGCGTCACGGCTCAGCCTGATGGTTTGGCCCTGATCGCGCTCACGACGAGTCCAGCTCCGCCCGACATTGCGTCGGCGATCGAAGCCATGGCGACCCAGCACGGCATCAGTGGGCTCAAGGTCGACAAGCTGAAGCGCCGCTTGAAGAAGCCGCAGCAGTCTTTGCAGGCTGCGAGCGGGACCGTGGACCTTTGGGAGGTCGACAAGGCCCAGCAGGGCCAGCCCCTCAGCCTGAACGACAAAGGCACGGGGACGCTCTTGGTGCTGGTCGCGCACCCGGCGCCCGACCACACCCTCATCGGCATCGCGTTCGTGGTGGAGAGCGCCGCCGACTCCGAAGCGCCGAAGATGATGCAGTCGGTTCAGACGCTACGTCGAGGTCAGCCGTGAACGCCGCCTTGTGCGGAGCCCGCTGATGGCTACTCGACAGCTCGCCACAGGCACAATCCTGTCCGGGCGGTATCAGCTGGGCGAAGTGCTGGGCGAGAGCGACCTCAGCACCGTTTACGCCGCTAGCGACCAACGCGGCGGTGCGCCGGTCGCGCTCAAGGTCTTCGCCCCGAGCGTGATGACGCGGCCAGCCGCGCTCTCCGAATACCAGTCGCAAGCTCGACACGCCTCGGGCCTCGGCGTCGAAGGCATCGCGCGCGCCTACGATTTCGGGATCGACGCCAACAGCGGCGTCGCCTTCAGCACTGCCGAGCGGGTGCCCTGGACCTCGCTCGATCGGCGCGTCTTGGCGCAGGGGCCGCTTGGCGCCACTGAGCTCCACCGCGCGCTGGCAGTGCTGGCGCGCGCCCTCGACGCGGCGCACGCGGGCGGCATCGTGCATCGCCAGCTCAAGCCACAGAACATCTTCATCTCGCCGGACAACCCGGAGTGGGTGCGCATCACCGATTTCGGAGTGAGCGCGGTGCGCCGCGGCGCTCCAGAGGCGCTCGGTTGGGGCGGCCCCTCCGGCTACACCCCACCCGAAGCGGTCGACGCCGCATCGGTCGCCACGGCCGCCACCGACGCATTTGCACTCGGCGTGATCGCCTTCTTCGCGCTCACGCGCGGCACGCCGTTCCGCTCACTGAGAAATCCCGCCTTCGATCCCAACGCGCATTGGTCCGAGCTGAATCAACCGCTCAACCCGGTGAGCGAGCGCGCCAAGGAGATTGGTGTGGCGCTGGACCCGGCCTTCGACGCTTGGTTCGCGCGCGCCCTGGCTCTCGCCCCCCTTGAGCGGTTCCGCACGGCAGGCGAAATGGCGCGGGAGCTCGGTGTCATTGCCGAGCAGCTGAGCGCACGCGGCGGCGGTGGTCCGCGCTCCATGCCTGGCATCGCGGCAGCGATCGCGCAGCCGCTGGTCTTTCAGCCCGAGCCGTCGCCGGCGTCGCTCGGCCGGGGCGGCACCGTGCCCATCGCCCAGTCGCCGTTCGCAAGCAGCGCCGCTCCACTACCGGCTGCACCAGCTGCACCAGCTGCGCCAGCCGTGCCTTCAGCCACTGCAGCCGCGCGAGCCAGCTTCGGTGACGACGCGACCGCGGCCGGTTTGCCGAAGAAGAGCGGCGCCAGGCTACCGCTCTTGATCGGCGGCGGTGTGCTGCTCTTCGTCGGCATCGCAGGCGCCGGCTACGCAGCGTTTCGCCACGGCAGCGAGAGTCCGGCGGCAGAGCCCAGCGCTGCTGCAGCGCCCGCAGCGCCCGCACCATCCCTCGCGGTCGCCGCCCCGCCCGCCAGCGCAGCCGAAGCGCCCGGCCCCGCGGAGCCCGCGACTGCGGCCCCGGCCGAAAGCGCGGCACCGCCGGCAACGCCGCCGGCCGCGGCTGCACCACCCGTCGCTCCCAAAGTCGCGGTTGCCGCCAAGCCAGCCGCTGCCCCCGCAGCAGCCGCCAAATCGGCGGCCGCGACTTCCAAGTCGGTAGCGGCCGCGACCAAGCCCGCTCCCACCACGTCCAAGACGGCCGCAGCCGCTACGACGAAGCCCGCCGCACCTGCCACCAAGGCGAGCGCCACCGCGAAGACCAAGAAGAAGTGCAGCACCTTCTTGGGCTGCAAGTAACGGGCACCGCTTATTGGATACGTGCTCGTACCCAATAACGCGACGTCACATCCGACCCGCACCGGACCGTTGCGGCCGCGCTAAAGAGCGCTCAGCGCCAGCGTTCGCGCAGGTAGGGAAGGAGCAGGTCGCCAAAGCCGTAGAGCTGGTTGGCGTGCGCTTGCTTGTCCTCACCCGCGAAGCCCCTAACGTGCAGCGAGCCGCGATCGGCCTTCGAGGTGAGCTCCATATCGGGGCGCGGACCGGGCACGCTCACTTGAATGCGTGCCACGCCCTCTGCGTCCAACAGATAGGATGAGGTCTCCGTGGTGCTGGCGTAGGGCGTCTTGATGGTGGAGTGCGTGATCGCGAACAGGCGCTTGTCAGTGACAGCTTGATCGGCGAACAGCGTGAACGCCGCCATCTGAGCGGGGTTGACCTGACGCTCGCGCTCGTTGCCGACGAACCCGGCGTGCAGACCATCCGACAGCAGCACCGCGTCGATGCGAGCCGCGTCTGCCTGGCGATCCAAGATGCGCCACACCGCGCCGTACCCGGCGCTCCAAGCGCTCAGGCCGATGCGCTTCGGCTCGGCCGCGGTCGGGCAAAGCTCTCTGATGCCGGCGCTGATGCTAGCAGTGAGCTGACCGAACGCCGCCGACGCACCAAAGTAATCTTCATACTTCCCGGAGCCGATACCCCAGTTGTAGATGACGAGCGCGCCGTCGATACCCGACTTCTCGAACGCTGCCTCGAGCACGGGGGGAGCGCCGTGGAAGTGGATCAACAGGTCGTACGGCTTCTGCACCGTACGGCAGCCAGCGGTGAGCGAGATGACTCGGCTGCCCGGAGCAACGCGGCGCTTGGGCGTGTCGAGCGCAGCATCGAACTCGCGCGGCTCCTCGAACGAGGAGCTAAGCGTGCGGTCCAGCTCGGCGCGAGCGGGCTCCATCATGCCGGCACCCAGCTCTTGCTGAGTCCCCTGCCCGCCGAGCTTGCCGACGACCAGGAAGTATCCGAGAGCGATCGCTGCCAGGAACCGCATCAGTCATTCGGTTATACCGGCCAGAATTTCCAACTGTAAACCCGAATCGACGTGAGGCTCCGGCCCCCAATCGAGGTCAGCGCGCGCTGCATCCAGCAGCAATTTCGGCTTTATTTCCGCTCGATCTGACGTTTACGTCTCACGCGCGACATGTAGGAGTCTGTGGCGAATGGTCACGGGAAAATGACATGCCTACAGTGTGATATTCGCTATCGGCGAATTTTTCCTGCGCCCCTCGCCACGCCGATCGAGTGAGCCGCGATAAGCTCCGCGCGCAGCATGACAGCCTCGAAGCGCGGCCCCTACATCGGCGGCGAGAACACTGGCGCCCAGACCTACACCGCGATCCGCAGCCCATTCGACGGTTCGCAGGTAGGCGAGGTAGGCCTCGGAAACGAGGCCGACTTGGAGCGCGCAATCGCTGGCGCTGCTGGCGCATTTCGAAGCTGGTCGAAGAGCCCCACGCACCAACGCGCACTCGTGCTCGAGCGCATCGCGATCGCGATCGACGCTGAGCAAACGGCCCTCGCTGAGCTGATCGCGCGCGAGTCGGGCAAACCGATTCGCTACGCCAAGGGCGAAGTAGCGCGCGCCGCCTCGACGTTTCGCTTGGGCGCGGCAGAAGCGCGCCAGCTCGGTGGTGAAGTGCTCCCTTCCGATCAGCTCCCAGGAGCCGAGGGACGGCTCACGCTGTTTCGGCGCGTGCCGCGCGGACCGATCGCCGGCATCGCGCCGTTCAACTTCCCGCTCAATCTCGTGGCGCACAAACTGGCACCGGCGCTCGCGATCGGCGCGCCCCTCGTGCTCAAGCCGGCCCCTCAGGCGCCGCTCACCGCGCACCGCTTGGCAGAGCTGGCGAGCGAGGCCGGTGCGCCCCCGCACGCCTTCGACGTTTTGCATTTGGTGCCGGAAGTGGCCGAGCAGCTCGCTACGGATCCGCGCTTGCCGGTGCTTTCGTTCACCGGCAGCGATCAAGTGGGCTGGCACCTCGAGGCAGTGGCGCGGCGCAAGCACGTGCTGCTCGAGCTCGGCGGCAATGCGCCATGCTTGATCGACGAAACCGCCGACCTCGACGCGCTCTTGCCGCGCTTGGTCGATGCCAGCTTCGCCAACGCCGGGCAGGTCTGCATCAAGGCGCAGCGCATATTCGTGCACCGTGCGCGCTTCGAAGAATTCGAGCAGCGCTTCGTGGCAGCGACGCGCGCGCTCGCGGTGGGCGATCCCCTCGATGAAAGCACCGTAGTCGGTCCGATGATCGAAGCGCGTCACGTGAAGCGCGTGCTCGACTGGATCGCCGAAGCAACCGGCGCTGGCGCACGCCTGCTCTGTGGCGGCACGAGCGACGGCAACCTGCTGACCCCGACTGTGCTCACCGGCACCCGCCCGGAGCTGCGCGTCTGCAAAGACGAGATTTTCGGCCCCGTCACGGTGATCGAATCCGTCGACAGCTTCGAAGCCGGGCTCGCTGCCTGCAATGCCTCACGCTTCGGCATCCAGGCGGCCGTGTTCACGCGCGATCTCTCGCGCGCCCTCGCGGCCTTCGACGAGCTGAATTTTCCAGGCGTGCTCGTGAACGACGCCCCGACGTTCCGCGTCGACAACATCCCTTACGGTGGCACGCGCGACTCCGGCTTCGGCCGCGAAGGCGTGCGCTTCGCCATCGAAGAGCTCACCGAAACGAAGCTGCTCTCGCTCCGCGCCACGTAGCCGGCGGTTACTGGCCGGGAGGCGTGAACGCGCCGTCGGAGTCGGCGTCGACCAATATCGGGTTGGAGAAGCCGAACGGCTTGATCCATTTGCCGGGCAGCGCGTCGTTCATGAACTTGTCGCCACGCGCGACCACCACGACCCAAGTATCCGACTTGAAGTCGAGATCGACTTCGAGATCCCAAACCGACTTTTGAAACGGCGCGTTGCGAGTGCGCTCCTCGAGCTTCGCGCCGTTGGCGTAGACCTCGACGTGCGACACGTCGATCCATTCGGGCGCACGCAAGCTGATGGCCAGTGACACACGCGAGCCTTGCACGGTGTCGCCCGGCCCGGCGCTGCCGTTGGCCGTCGGCAGCACGAAAATGCCGCAAGAAACCGAGGCATGCCCGCCCGTGATGGCGCGCGCCACGTCCTGAGGCGCGATGCGCGACGGATCCTGATCCGGCAAGCGCACGTACGTCCGCGGCCAACCCGCCCATTGAAAGACCACGCGATGCGAGTCCGAATTGCCGACCGCCGTGTAGCGATGCCCGACATTCATCAGCTCGAACCACTCCCGCAGGTTGCGCTCCAGCACCTTCGGGTCCTCCAGGTCGAAGCCGTTGCTCACCTCGAGCGCGTCGAACGCGAAGCTGAACTCGGGCGATTCTGCGACGCCAGTCTTGGTATCGAGCTCGCCGCGATTGAAATAGCCGACCCCGGGCATGCGCGGATGATTGACCTGTAACACCGCGAGCGGCGCGCGCGCCCGCACCACCGCGAAGATTTCGAGCGGCGAAGCGTCTTCGAAGGGCGGCACTTGCAGCGACGGTGAGTAAGGGTAAGCGTTGAAGTGCCCCCAGCCGGGCGTGGTGATTTCCACACCCGACATGGCACCGAGGCGCTGGTCGAGCCGCTGAGCACGCAGATGATCGGTGTAGTCGGTAACGTGGTTGTGATCGGTCGCTACCGCGAGCTCCACGCCCTCGGCGGCCAGCGTGAGCACGCGATCGGAGAGTGAAACGTTCGAGTCTTTGCTGGGCGCGGCGTGCAAGTGGAAGTCGGCAGCGACGTAGCCCGCCGTGTCCACCACGCGCGAAAACTCGCCGTGAAAGCTGGCGCCTTGCTCGGCGCTGACCTCGAGCTCCTGGCGCGGCAGTGAATACTCGGGGCCGTGCGTCGCCAAGATGTCGTAGCGCCCGGCCGGCAGCTGCATCCAGCCCGAGCCGGTCAGCGAATAGAGCATGTTCTTGGAGCCCGCTTCGCCCGGCGTGGGCTGCAAATCCGGATCTTTGGTCGGCGGCACGCCGCGCACCACGAGCCGCCCTGGCATCGGCCGTTGCTCGTCGTCGGTCATGGCGAAGCTGAGCGTGCCGGGTCGCGGCGGCACCAGTTGCAGCCGCAGCTCGCCGCCTTCGACCACGCTCCCTACCTCTTCGTCGTCACCGCCCGGCGACTGCAGCACGAAGCGGTACTCACCCGAAGGTAGCGGCAGCTCGAAGCCGCCGTCGGGATCGGCCGACACGCTCAACACGGTGCGTCCGTCGGGGTGCTTGGCCGAGACCGTCGACCAGGCTGGCGGCGGAACCAGCTTGCCGCGCGCGTACCCGAGCTTACGGCCGAGTCTTTGCCAGGCGATCTGCGCCACCCGACCGAGACCCGCCGCGACGACCAGCGCTTCGCGGTGGTGCTCGAATGACGCGCGCGGCGCGAGATCCGCCGCGCCGCTGAGCGTCACCTCGCCTACCGGGCCCACGACATCGAACAGGAATGCGGCGTGCGCTGGCCGCTCCGGAAACACGAAGCCGTAAGTGAGCTTGCGCCCCGGTCGACCGATCCACGGCACGTCCGCGCGCGCGGCCAGGTGCACGTAGCCCAGGCGCGGAGCGAAGGCGGGCGTGCCTGGCCAGCGCCCGCGGTCGCCGAGCTGCACTCCGCTCACCTTCTTTTCGCTGAGGTTGGTGACCGTCGTCACGAGCTCCACGTAATCCACCCCAGGAGCCAGGCGATACTCGGTGCGCAGCTCGAAGCGACCGTCGCGCGAGGCTTCTTCTACTGCCACGACGGGTCGTTCGCCGGCCTTGCTCACGTCCACGCCGAGCACGCGCAGCGGCACCTGGCTGCCGGCGACGTACATCACGGTCGCAAGCTCCACCAGCTCCTCCGGAGCGTCACCCTGCCTCAACCCGAAGTCGATCAGGTTGCCGTAGCGTTGGTGGCGCTCGACGCCGCTGCCGTCGTTCCCGATCACCAGCCGCAAGCGGTCCGACTCCAGCAAGAAATCGCGGGGCGCGGCTTGCTCGGCCGCCGTCTTCTCCGACTGCGACGGGGCCCAGCTCACAGTCACGCCCCCGCCGCTGAGCGGCAATTGCGGTAGCTCCGGCTCGGGTGCGCGCCAGCGCCGGGAAGCCCAAAACATGCCTGAAATCGCCGCTACCAGGAGCAGCGCCGCGGCACTCGTGAGCAAAAGGCGGCGAGCCACGCCCGCACGATAGCGCGGAGCCGCCCGCCTGTGCTTGCCGGA
The DNA here is from genome assembly GCA_048498935.1 of Myxococcota bacterium. Classification (GTDB taxonomy): domain Bacteria; phylum Myxococcota_A; class Polyangia; order Polyangiales; family Polyangiaceae; genus PMG-095. The sequence goes on along the minus strand of JBEHXA010000109.1, from coordinate 963 downwards.
CGCCGGCCCCTCTGGTACCGCCCCGCCGTGGCTACGCCTCTCGAGCAGGCCGTCAACCGACGGCGCACCTTCGCCATCATTGCGCACCCGGACGCGGGCAAAACGACGCTGACCGAAAAGCTGCTCTTGTTCGGCGGCGCCATCCAGCTGGCCGGTGCCGTGAAGGCTCGCGGCGACGCGCGACGCGCCCGCTCGGACTGGATGAAGGTCGAGCGTGAGCGTGGCATCTCCGTTTCGGCGTCAGCCATGACGTTCGAGCACGACGGCTGCGTGTTCAACTTGGTCGATACGCCCGGCCACCAAGACTTCAGCGAAGACACCTACCGCTCGCTGACCGCGGTCGACTCGGCCATCATGGTGCTCGACGGGGCCAAAGGCATCGAAGAGCAGACGCGCAAGCTGTTCGAAGTCTGCCGGCTGCGCAACATTCCCATCATCACCTTCATCAACAAACTCGATCGCGAAAGCCGCGAGCCCTTCGAGCTGATGGATGAGGTCGAGCAAGCCCTGCAGCTGCAAGTAACGCCCATCAGCTGGCCCATCGGAAGCGGACAACGCTTCCTCGGCTGCTACGACTTGAAGCGCGACCGGCTGGCGCTGATGGAGCGTGTGAAGAACCGCGTGGGCGACGAAGGCGAGGTCTGTAACGGGCTCGACGATCCCAAACTCGACCAGCTACTGCCCGAGAGCGCGGTCAAAACGCTGCGTGAAGAGGTCACGATGGCGCGCGGCTTGTGCCCAACGTTCGACTTGGACGAGTACCGCGGTGGGCACATGACGCCCGTCTTTTTCGGCAGCGCGATCAACAACTTCGGCATCCGCGAGCTGCTGCGCGGCGTTGCCGAGCTGGCGCCGGCGCCGCGACCGCAAAAGGCGCGCGAGCGCCAGGTCATGCCGACCGAAGACAAGGTCACGGCCGTCGTTTTCAAGGTGCAGGCCAATATGGATCCGAAGCACCGCGAC
>JBEHXA010000108.1:0-15491 GCA_048498935.1 Myxococcota bacterium | reverse complement strand
CCTGCCCGACCGGACAATACTGCCGGTTCCCGGTAGGGGCCGATTGTGGGCGAAGCGATGCCGGCGGCACCTGCGCCGAGATCACCAACAGCGCCTGTCCGGCCATCTACGCGCCGGTCTGCGGCTGCAACGGCAAGACCTATCCCAGCAGCTGCGACGCCGCGGGCATGGGCATGTCCATCGATTACGACGGCGAGTGCGCTGGCGCGGGCAAGACCTGCGGTGGCTTCCTCGGCACGCAGTGCGACGCGGGCTCTTTCTGCGACTACCCGGCCGAAATGGCGTGCGGCAACGCGGACGGCACCGGTACCTGCAAGCCGATCCCCCAGGCGTGCGATCTGAGCCTCGTGCCGGTGTGCGGCTGCGACGGCAAGGACTACGGCAACGCTTGCGCCGCGAACTCGGCCGGCGTTTCGGTGGCCTCGCAAGGCGAATGCAAGTAACGAGAGCGCGCACGCCGCACGTCGGCGTGCGCTGAACGCAAAAGAGCCAGCGTAGCGTTTCGATGCCGCGCTGGCTCTTTGCTTTTCTGAGGCAGACGCCTCCGATTGGCCCGGGCGCTCACCACCACATGTTGGCGGAGAGCGAGACCATGTCGGCGTCGGGGTTCACGGTCGGGTCGTCGCGCAGCGGGTAGCCGGTCTTGATGGCCGGCGTATCGCCGTAGAAGAAGTGCGAGTACTGCAGCACGACCTGATCGCGAGCCTGCCAGTCGCTGCGAAAGATGATGCGGGGCGAGATGATGCTGTAGCTTTGCTCGGGCAGCTCGCTCTGTGGCCGCACGTGGTCGAGCCGGCCGCCAAACGCGAACCACGAGGTCACGGTGTAGGCCGCTTCGGCACCGAACTTCATGCGGTTGATGCCGTCGTAGAGCCAATTGCCGTTCACGTCGCGCGCCTTGTCGTCGCTCTGCGTGCGCGAGTACATGCCGAACACGGAAAGCACCAGATCGTGCGACTTGCCGTCGAACGTGTGCGGATACAGGAGCAGATGCGCCAGGCTCAGGTCGTATTGCCCACCGATGGTGAGCAGCGAGCCGGTGCCGTTGTTGCTGTTCGGGCCGAAGTAGTTCTGAATCAGGCCTCGCCCACCCTGGGCATTCAAGGTCTCTACCACGCGTCCCACCGACGCCGAGTTGTCGGCCGTGGTGTACGAAGCGCCGGCGTAGAGGTGACCGAGGTGGCTCGCCGAAAAGCGAAAATCGGCGCCCAGGCTGGTGATGCGCCCGTCCGGCTGGAGAAATTGCGCAGAGCGTTCGTCTTGAGTCCAGGCTTGGCTGAAGTGCAAGCCGAGCGTGGCTTGGCGCCGGTAGCCGATGGCCAGGTGCTCGTGGTGCACCAAGCTCGTACCCGCCGCCGGATCGGCGAAGCTGTTCCAACCTTCGGATGAAATGCCGATCGGAGCCTTGTCGAACTGGGTTTGAAAGCCCTGCTCGATGCCGAGCGTCCAGTCACCGAGCACGAAGCGCGCGGCGATGTTCTCGCCCACGCCGTTGGTGCGGCCCAGCAGCGGCGTACCGTAGCGACCCAAATCGTACTCACCCATCGCGCCGTAGGCGTTCGAGAACGCGCCGACGTTGATCTCGATGTGCGCGCTTTTGGCCAGATTGGGCAGGTTGAAGGTGACGAACGCGTCGGTGATGCCGGACTGCAGCGGCGGCTGAAAAAAGCTCGAAGCCGTGCTGGCGGTGCGCGCCACGATGGCAGCCGTGCCGGTGACGACCGAGTTGCCGTACGAAAAATTCAGCTGCGCGTACGGCTGGGGCACCACGCCGGTGTAGTTGAACGACTCGAGGTAGTCCGGCACCACGGGCGGCGCGTGCAAGACGCTCGTCTTCTGCTCGGTCGTGATCGGACCCGTGCGCTTGTTCATACCGACGCGGAGCGGCATGATCAGGATGCCGTGGTAGTCGAAGCGGTAGTCTTGCTCGTCCGTGGAGCGCTGCCCGTAAGAAGGCTGAACACCGCCGGGCATCGAGCCGACCTGAGGCGAGCCCGGTGCCAGGCCGAGCCCGACGTCCTGCCCTTCTTCGGCAACCTCGGCGCTCTTCGCCTCTTGTGCTCGCGCAGGCGTGGCGGCCGAGAGCGCAGCCAGCGCCCCGAGCAGCGGCCACACGGGGCGGCGCGAGCGGTGTGAAAAAACGGGGTAGTTCTTCATGTTCTTCACCACCACATCCCGAAGTTGATACCGAACATCTGATCGTCGAGCGCGCGGCTCGCTCCCACGTACTGGCCATCGATGGGCTGCCTGTAGTCGTTGGGCGCCTCACCGTGGGTGTGCGGACCAAGCAGCCACCGCGTGTAGCTCAGCATCACCGTCTCGTGACTGTTCCAGTTGCTGCGCAAGACGATCTTCGGGCTGATCACGTCGAACGTTTCCAGCGGGTCCTTCGAGTTCGGCTGAACGTGGTCGTAGCGGCACGAAACGGCTAGCCACGGCAGCATGCGGTACGTCGCTTCGGTGCCGAACTTGTAGATGAGCCGCCCGTTGAAGTCGGGCGAGTCGCTGTGCTGAATCTTGACCACGTCGACGAAGACGCTGTTGATCAGGTCTGGCCCGTCACCCCAGAACGCCTCGGGGTTCCACAGGAATTTGCCCCAGCTGAAGTTGTACTCGGCACCAAAGGTGAGGATCTTACCGGTGCCGGCGCCACCCAGCAGGCGCTTGCTCATCAACTCGCCGCTATCGGAACCGAAGTAGTTCATGCCGCCGAGCAGGGCTGCGTTCTTCGCGTCGGCGTACGAAACCGCGATCGCGCCGTTGCCCAGATAGTTGTTGATCATGCGGAAGTCAGCGCCCACCACGTCCATGCGCGGATCGGGTCGCCGGCTCTCGTCGACGAAGGGAGTCTTGGGGTCGTCGAACTGATCGCGCTCGTCTTGCGCCCAGTTGGTCATGTAGTGGAAGCCGCCCTGAAAGGGCACTTCACCGGTGAGCGAGAAGCCCAGGTGCAGGTGATTGACGAACCCCGACGGGTCCGAGACGCTGGGTTCGTGATCCCAGGTGTTGGGCGCCTGCCCGGGCGAGAACTTCTCGGTACGCCCCATGATGCCGTGCTCGAGGATCAGCGACAGACTGTCGCTCACCGCGTACTGCAGCGTAAGCGTCTCACCGACGCCGAACGGAGCTCCCACGATCGGAGCGTTGTACTGGCCCACGCCGTACTGCCCTAGCCCACCGTACGTGTTGCGAAACGCGCCCACCGTCCAGCTCAAGCTGAAGTCGCCGGCGGGCGGCATCGTGTAGACCAAGAACGCTTCATTCAGCCAATTTTGGCTGTTCGTCTCGATCCAGCTCTGGCCTCGCGACGGCTTCCAGGTGCTGAGCTTCACCACCGACTTGACGATCGAGTTGCCGTAGTCGAAGCGAAGCTCCACCCAACTGCCGGGCGGAGCGTTGGTGCCCTGCACGGCGCCGTACGAGTCGACCGTTTGCGGCAAGCCGTGCAGCGTGGAGTTGTATTGATCCGGCGAAGCGTTGACGCGCGTGTTCGAGCTCAGGCGCGCTGCAGCGCTCAAGTACCCGCTAAAGTTGAACTGAAAGCCGTTGTCCTCCTGATCGGGCGCACTCCACGGTTGCGTCACGCCACCCGGCATCGCCGGCGCTCGGGGCGCGAACGGCGAGAGCCCGAGCGCGAGCGAACGGCGAGAGCCCGGGATGTAGCCCTTGGGCGGGACCGTGACCTTCACGTCTTCGTCCGCCGGCTGCGCGGCCTTCTGCTCGTCCTTGGTAGCCACTTCTTTGGCTGCTTCCTCGGCCAGCGCCGAGCGGGCGATCAGTGCGCTGGGCATCGCCCACACCAGCGCCGCGAGCTTCAAGCAGCTTCTCGTCATTCGTTCCTCGATCCGCCAACTGCGCACACTCGACGCCACCTGACGTCTAGTCGCAGCCGGCTCTTTCGGTCGGCGCTCGTGCTCATGGCTGCTTGTTGCGATACAAGCTCAGGTTATCGACGTAGAAGTCGGTGTTACCGACCGTGAACTGGAAAGCGATGCTGTACAGCGTCTTCAAATCGAACTTCGGCGAGCGCTTGCCGAAACCGACCTGCTTGAAGGAATCGAACGGCAGCTTGAACAGCTGCCAATCCGTGCTCACCGAGATCTGCGCGACGTAGTTGTCGCCACAGCGCTCGGGCGCTGCCGCAGGAGGCTCGGCGCCGCTGCACCAATAGTTCTCCTCGACGCCGGTGAAGGAGTGAGGCTTGCACTCGGTGTTGTTGAAGTCCGGATCCGGGTAAAAGCTGAACGGCACACAGGTGCTGTCCTTGTCCGGACCCTTGCAGCGTGGAAAGAGCAGCTCGCGGAGCGACTCGTTGACGATCTTCCCGGCGTTCCAATCGTCCGGGAACTGCTCCGGCATGCAGCGATAAATGTCGTCCTTGAGCTCGCAGGTGCGGCCGAGCGTGCAGTTCGGCACGCACAGCTTCGCTCGCTTGCAAAACTTCTCGTTTTCGCGCGCCAGGTCGTCGCTGTTGTATTTATCTTGCAGCCCCACCAAGAGGCCGCTCACGCTCTCCGGGCCGCGGCGTGCCCAAAACACGATGCCGTCGTATTGGCTCGCATCCCAAAAGTAATGGTCGTTCGCGTAGCCGTTGCCGCTTCGGGCCGGACCGAACACGTCCTCGGGCGTGACCGTCGGACAGAGATCCGAGCCCGGCGGACAAGCCTGCACTTCCATCAGACCCGGCTTGAAGCGCCCCGCCGCGAACGGGTGCGCCATACCGCCACCGTACCAATTGAAGCGACCACCGCGGTAGTGGAGCGCCCAGTCGTTCGGCGCACCGTCGCAGGTCGGGCGCTCACCGACGAGCGCGTCTGCAGCTAGCCCGAAGATGGCGTTGCCCTTCAAAGTCGCCAGGCCGTCGTACCAGCTGGCATCTCCGGGCACGCGAAACGCGGCGTCGCTACCGTCGTCGTAGCTCGACCAACCTGGCGCGACGCCCACGCCACCGGCGAGCAGCGGTTCGAAGTTGTCCACGTAAAACGGCGAGAGCTCGATGTCGGCGAGCGCGCCGCAATCCACCGGACGAGAGCCGGGGTCCGCCATGCCGTCCGCGATTGGCGGATAGATGGGCGTGTCTGCCATCATCACGTACTGCATGTCGTCGAGCTGCGGCAGCCCGTGGTTGGCCCAGGGAACCTGTTCCCACAGCTTGTAGGTGGTCCCGTTGGCCTCCCAGCTGAAGTTACGATCCGGCTGGCCCGTGTTGCCCTTACCCGAGCACCCCAGCAGCAGGCAGCCAAGCGCCAGCACGCCGAGCACCCGCTTCATTTCAGCGCTCCGCTCTGCGCCTTGCGCGTCACGCGCATGAAGTAGTCCGGGCGCTGCCACTGCCCACGAAAGTAGTAGTCGTAATTGCGATTGAAGCCGGTGCCTTCGCCGAGATCGTTCCAGGTTGCGATCACCAAAACCTCGGCATCTTCCGACTCTTTCAGCACTTTGCGCAAGAAGCGATCGTCTTTGACGATCAAGTCAGAGGGCCGCGGCGGCTCCCCTGCATGATCGCGGCCCGTCGCGTCCCACTTGACCATGGCGTGGTCCACGATGTGGCCCTTCATGGTGGAGCGGCTGCGCTTCTCCGGCGCGTTGAACGTGAACCACATGTACTTGGCGTCGGCGATCTCCTCCATGCTCGGATCGTCGAAGTAGGCGCCGTCTGCGTCTACGAACGGCTCCTCGCCGAAGTCGGCCTTGAACTTCTCTTTCAAGAGCTTGACGACGGGGCCGCTCTTGCTGCGCGGGGTGAGCGAACCGGCGTTGTAGAAGTAAATGAAGGGCTTACCCTTGAAGCGGTACCAGTACTTCTTGTCGATCTGCGAGAAGAACGCCTTCCACTTGTGCTCGTAGATGAGCTCGGCAGCTTTCTCGGGATCGTTCAGGTCGGGCTTGGTCTTCCAAAACTCCGAGAAGTAGGGCTGACCCCAGGTCCACGTATCGTCGAAGAAGCCGATCTTGACCGGATCTTTCAGGCTATCGAGCGCCTCTTGCAGCGGCTTGAGCTTGCCGTCTTCGATATCGGGGCCGTACGTGTTGGGCAGCAAGAAGTCGAGGCCCGCGTACTTCGCATCCATCAGCTCGCGCCGCCAAAAGCCAGCGCGAAGCGGTGAATAGTAATCTTCCTTGGTCTCGCCGAACGCGAGCAAGGGACTCTTTTCGAGCATGCCGGGCGTGTGCGTGTTCGCCCAGTCCATCGTGCAGTTGGTGTCGTTCGGACAGCTGAAGAAGAACATGAAGACCGCGCCGAGGTCGCGCTTCACCTTCTTCACCGGCGGGGCGCCGAGCTCGTCGGGGCTCAGCTGCCAGGGGTCCGAGTAGCTCAGCTCGCATTTGCGGCCGGCCTCTTTGCAGAAGCTCAGCACCACATCCATGCGCCTGATGCGGTCTTTCGTGCGCAAGCGCGCCGACCACTGGCTCACTGCTTCTTTGGTCGGCTCGCTACCGGTCGCCTGACAGTGCGCCGCGCGAACGAACACCTCGGGCGCGTGACCCAAGTTGACGTCGACCTTTTCGGTGCGCTCACAGGGGCCCTTCCACTCCGGCTTGAGCTGGAAAGGCCCCAAATCAGAAGCGTCCTCCGTCTCCGCGGCGTCCGGACCAGTTGCCGGAGCCTCTCGCCGGTCGAAGCACCCAGCCAACAGCGCGAGCAGGCCAATGGCGAGGGCGGAGACGGAGATTTTCATGGGGGTCGTCGGAAACTACTGGATCACGTGCCGCCAGTGCCACCCGAGCCACCGGCAGTGCCGCCGGTACCGCCCGTGCCGGTGCCGCCCGTGCCACCTTCGGTCGGCGGGAACACGGGGCCCGTCGGAGCCGTGCCCTTGTAAAGCGAGACTTCGTCGATCGTGAAGTCGAAGTCGGGCCCGGTGGAGATCCACTGCAGCGCTAGGAGCACGCGGTTCGCGAACAGCGCTTGCGGCTCTACTTCGCTCCACTTGATCGTGTACTGCTTCCACTCCGAGGTGAGCACGAACGACTTGGACGGGTGCTTGTAGCAGTTGCCCGCCGTCTCCATCGCCGCAGTGCAATCGCCATCGGGCTCCTTCTGCTGCGACGCGACCACCGCCAGGAACTGCACGGTGCCAGCGGCGCCCGAAGTGCCCTTCGCCCAGAACGATACGCCGTCGAAAGCCGACACGTCGGCGCACGCCTTCGTGGGCGGCGCGCTACGCATGTTGAAGCCGACGCCGGAGCCGAACTTGTCGGTGCCGGTATTGATACCGGTGTTGGTGATCTGAGCGGCCGTGGCGCTCATGTAACCGGTCGCGTCGTGCGCCAACTTGTCCGCCGTCATGCCGGTCGGCACGGCCGCGTACGAGTACCATCCGTCCCACCGCGTCGTGGTCTCGAAATTGTCGACGTAGGCCTGCATCAGGTCGAGCGCGATCGTGCCGGAGTGGTCTTCGTCGCAAACGCTCGGGGCGCCGGGGTTGCCGGTGCCGCCCGTGCCGCTGCCACCCGTGCCGGTGCCGGCGGTGCTGTTGCCGGTGCCGGCGGTGCTATTGCCGGTGCCGGCGGTGCTGTTGCCCGTGCCGCCCGTGTTGTTACCGGTGCCGGCGGTGCTGTTGCCGGTGCCGGCAGTGGTGTTGTTGCTGGTGCCACTGGTCCCGGTGCTGCTCGAGCCGCCCTTGCCGGTGCCGGGGTCGTCGCCGCCCGAAGAACAGGCCGTGGAGATGGCGAGCATCGCGCCGAAAGCTGCCAGAGGTAGGGACGCCGTACTAATCCGCTTCATTTTCTCACCCATGATGGTTCGTCGAGGAGCGCCCGTGCCGCCGCAAAGCAAAAGCTTGGCGTGAAGCCGCACGCCGTCAGGCGGCGACTCGAGCGCAGTTTACGAGGACGATTGGAGTTGGCGTCGCTGCTGACTGGGCAAGCGTGCGTTCTCCGAGATCACGTTTCGCACTGATGAATTGACCGACGGAGGCGGTCAGGTCAAAGGAAATCGTGGTCAATTCGCGCGTTTTACCGCGCAATCTCGCGTCTGGCCTGCAAACTTCCGCTGTTCTTTCCGAGCTGGTAAACAGCGATATTTGCCTACGTTTTCGCTTGCTAGCGATAGGGCACGTGATAGTTCTGATTCACGCGCTGCGCGTTGGAATGCGCTGCTTCAGCACAAAAACAAGGCGTTTCAGCGCCGGCGAGCGCACCGCACTCGAGCCCTGTGCGGGCGCCGGCCAGACATTTTGCCTCTCATTTTGGGAAAAATCATGAGCTACAAGCGACTCACGTTGTGCGGACTAGTGCTCTCGCTGGCTGCGGGCTGCATCGGCCCGCAGGGCGCTCAACCGTGTGCCGAGACCGCGGCGGCCGCCGACAGTGGCAGCTCTGCTCCGGCCGGCGAAGAGCCGCTGATCGAAGCCGTGGTGCCCACCGGAACGATGATTTGGGACGGCGGAGGAATCTCGAACATCGGCGAGAGCCTCAGCCCGCCCGGCAGCTGGTTCGTGTACAGCGACAAGAGCGCCAAGGGCGTGAAGAAGCCGCCGTCCGTCGAAGAGTTTACGAGCGCGATCGAGAACGGCGTGCTGCACACCACCGGCACCGGCTACACCGAGTGGGGCGGCGGCGTGGGCACCAACTTGATCGGCGCGCCGATGCTCACGCCGGTCGACGCCAGCAAGTACCGCGGCATCAAATTCAAGGCATCGGGCAAGACCCCGATGAAGTTCCTGATCGGCACCGTCGCCACGATGCCGGAGTTCGGCCGCTGCAAGAAGTGTTACGACCATTACATGAAGGTGATCAAAGACCTGAGCGACGAGCCCAAGGTCTACGAAATCACCTGGGACCAGCTGAAGCAAACCGGCTGGGGCGACAAAACCAAGTTCGACGTGAAGACCATCGTGGCGCTCAACTTCACGTCCAAAGACGCAATGCCTTGGGATTTTACGCTCGACGACGTGGCCTTCTTGGAGTGATCGCCATGCGCACGCCGCTCGCTTGCCTGATGCTCGGCCTGCTTGCTGCTTGCTCGCGCGGCGCCTACGTCGAGGACGCGGACGACCCCGAAGCTGAGCCCGGCACTGGCAACGACGTGGTGAAGCCGCTGCCGCAAAACACCGCCTTCACCTTGAGGGCCGAGTTTACCGGCCCGTGCGAGCAGCGGAACACGGTCGACGTCAACCTCGGTAACGCGCCCGAAGCGTTCGTGCGCGCGGCTCAATGCCAGATCACGGGCGCCGAGCCCGACGCGGCCAGCGTGACCGAGCTCGCCGATCAGCTGCGCACGCAAGGCCACGTCAGGCGCGTGGACGTCGTACGCACGCTCTGCCAACGCGCCGGCAAGACTTGCACGCTGACCTACTCGGATCCGTGGCAAGACCAGGTCGATCTCACCGACGCGTGTAGCCGCAAAGGCGCGCGAGATCTGGGCGCCGTGCTGATGTACTGGAGCGCCTGCGGGCCCTCGTCGGGCGTCAACTGCGGCATGGACTGGGCCAACACCCATGCGTCGGGCATGAATCGCGAGCACGCGCTGCTCGCCTTCGGCAGCGAACCCGAGGGCTACTACAACCCTTCGAATCCGGGCTTTTGGAGGCGCGAACTGCTCGACGCGCGCTGGTCTGGCCTGCAGTTCTTTCTGCTCAACACGTTCGGTCCCGATCTCGGTGCGCTACCGGCGGCGGTCGATGCGCTGAACGACATCGGCGGCGGCATTCAGCTCGCGCTCTTCGACGACACTTGGGGTTGGGGCAAGGGCGGCGATCCTTGGAACCAACTGCCGAGCTTCGACGACAGCGAAGCAGCCGCTCAGCTCATTTACAGCAAGTGGCAAACCTTCTACCGCACCGTGCCCACGCAGCATTGGTATCGCTTTCAAGGCAAGCCGCTGATCGCTTTTTACAACGCGGGCACGCTCAAGCCCGAGAGCAAGTCTTCGGCCACGCTGGCGCGCTTGAAGCAGCTGTTCCAGGCCGAGTTCGGTGAAGAGCCGTTCCTGGCCGTCGACCGCGCGTTCTTTCAGGACCCGCACACGCCCGACGTCGCCGACTCGCAGTTTCGTTGGAACACCTTCTCGAACAACGAGATGAGTCTGTACGAAATGCGCGGCGTCTCGTTCGCGAGCTTCATGTCCAAGTGGGATTCGCTCGGTCGAGATCGAGCTGGTCAAATCGCCAGCGCAACGGACCTGATCGTGAAGGGGCCCGAGCTGCTCGAGCGCTACCTCACGGCCTCGGCGACGGCCCAGCTGGCCATGATCGCGACTTGGAACGATCTCGGTGAAGGCACCGGTATCGAGCGGAACTACGATTATTACTACAAGGGTGAGTGGCTCCCGCCCCACGCCTTCATGAGTCGTATTCGCGCGGCTCAGTGTCAGTAGTCCCGTCGCTCGGCCTGCTGGCCTGACACTCGGGCGCCATCTGACGCTAAAGCTGACGTTAACTCCTGTGGCGGCGTTGTTCGACACTCACGGGCAAGCCGGAGTATTGAGGGAGCTGCCATGAAGAAGACTCTAGTGACGGGGGGCGCCGGGTTCATCGGCTCCCACTTGTGTGAGCGGTTGCTGGCGCGAGGCGACGACGTGCTGTGCGTGGACAACTACTTCACTGGCACCAAGAAGAACGTCCAGCACCTGTTCTCGAACCCGCTGTTCGAGCTGATGCGTCACGACGTCACCTTCCCGCTCTACGTGGAGGTGAGCCGCATCTACAACTTGGCGTGCCCGGCGTCACCGGTGCACTACCAGTTCGATCCGGTGCAAACCACCAAGACGAGCGTGCACGGCGCCATCAACATGCTGGGCCTGGCCAAGCGCGTGAAGGCGCGCATCCTGCAAGCGTCGACCTCGGAGGTTTACGGCGATCCGGAGATCCATCCCCAGCCCGAGAGCTACTGGGGCAAGGTGAATCCGATCGGCATTCGCAGCTGCTACGACGAAGGCAAGCGCTGCGCCGAGACGCTATTTTTCGACTACTTCCGCCAGCACAAGACGGACATCAAAGTCATCCGTATCTTCAACACGTACGGCCCGCGCATGCACCCGAACGACGGTCGCGTCGTGTCGAACTTCATCGTGCAGGCGCTGCGCGGACAAGACATCTCGATCTACGGCACTGGCTCGCAGACGCGCTCGTTCTGTTACGTCGACGACTTGGTAGAGGGCATGCTGCGCATGATGGAGACCGAGAGCGGCTTCACCGGTCCAATCAACCTCGGTAACCCTGGGGAGTTCACCATGCTCGAGCTGGCCGAGAAGGTGCTGTCGCTCACCGGGTCCAAGTCGAAGCTGACTTTTCACCCGTTGCCGCAAGACGATCCGAAGCAGCGAAAGCCCGTCATCGACCTGGCAAAGTCCAAGCTCGGCGGCTGGGAGCCCAAAGTTTCCCTGGAAGACGGCCTGAAAGAGACCATCGCGTACTTCCGCAAGGCCCTGGCCGAGTAGCAACCCGTACGCGCGGGATGTGGCGCAAAGGTCTCAATCTCCGGGCCGACGGCGCGTCACTCTTCCCACTGAAGCGGCATGGGGTTATGACCCGCAGACCACGTTGACGGACGTAGCGCCGACAGAGCCGACCGAACAAGCCGAGGACGCAAGCCAACAGCCGGCCCCTGCGTTCTGGAAGCGCCGTCGTAAGCGCGGCGACGAGATCGGGCAGGTGCTGCTCCGCCGCGGACAGATCACCCCCGCTCAGCTTCGCGAAGCGCTGCGGCTGCAGACCGAGCAAGGCGGACACCTGGGCGCGATCTTGAAGCGCATGGGCGCCTGCGACGGTCGAGCCATCGCCGAGGCGCTGCTCGAGCAAGTGCGCGTGACGCGCGGCAAGGGCAAGGGTCGCGACACCGAAGAGCGAGCACGAGCATCGCCGTCCCTCATGGGCCTCGCGATCCATTGTCGCCCGCGGCTCACGCGCCTGGTCGTGCTGTTCTCGGACCTACTGGCGCTCGGCATCGCCACCGGGCTCGCCTGGTTGCTGATCACCCACGACGCGCCCGGTCGCGTCCAGCGCTACGGCATCCTGGCGGCGCTGCCCCTGTGCTTGGTGGCGTTCCTGTACATCCAGCTGTACGCCGCGACTCCGCCTAGTCCGCCGGAAGAGATCCGTCGCACGACGCTCGGGATCACCTTCGTGTGCGCCGGCTTGTGGCTGGTTTCGTTCCTGGTGCGAAGCGGCGGCTGGGACGGCGTGCAGCACCTGGCCTGGATCCTCACCTGGCTCGTGGGCATTTTTCTCGTGCCGCTTTCGCGGGCGCTCGTGCGCTACAAGCTGTCGCGGCGGCGTTGGTGGGGACAGCCCGTGGTCGTCCTCGGCGCCGGTCGGGTCGGGCGCGCGGTGGTCGCCACTCTGCAGCAGCGGCCGCAGCTGGGTCTGAAGCCCGTGGCCGTGCTCGACGACGACCCCCTAAAACACGGCACGCTGCGGGCCACCTGGGGCGACGACGACATCGAGGTCGAGGCCGTGCCGGAGAGCACCGGCGAGCCCCCGAAATCGACGCCCGATAGCCCCTCGACGCGCTCGGCCTGGGCGAACTTCTCGCAAGTCGAAGAGGTTCCGGTGCTGGGCGGCCTCGAGCTCGCGCCGGTGCTCTCGCAGCGCTTGAAGATCCGTTTTGCCGTCGTGGCGATGCCCGAGGCGGACGCGGCTGCTCTGCTCGGTATCATCGAGCGCCACGCCGAGTCGTTTCAGAGCGTGCTCGCGATCCCGGACCTGTTCGACCTTGCCTATTTCGGTGCAGCCACCCGCGATCTGGGCGGCGTCCTGGGAATAGAGGTGCGGCGCCAGCTGCTGCTCACCGGCCCGCGCCTGGCGAAGCGATTGATGGACGTCGGAATCACCAGCCTTGCCCTGCTGCTCGCGAGCCCAATCTTGGCGCTCGTTTCCCTGGCGATCGCGATCGACTCGCGCGGCGGCATTTTTTACCGGCAAAAGCGCCTGGGGCAGGACGGCGTGCGCTTTCCGGCTTTGAAATTTCGTACCATGCACGGCGACGGCGAGCACCGCCTGGCCGCGGTGCTGGAGAGCGATCCCAAGCTCCGCAGCGAGTACGAAGAGTTTCACAAGCTCACGGTGGATCCCCGTGTGACGCGCGTGGGTCGGTTCTTACGCAAGTACAGCTTGGACGAGCTCCCTCAGCTCTGGAACGTGCTGGTTGGGGACATGAGCCTCGTCGGGCCGCGCCCCTACCTCGAGCGCGAGATCCCGGAAATGGATCAAAAAGAGGCGATTATCCTGCGGGTCAAGCCGGGCATCACCGGCATTTGGCAGGTCACCGAGCGCAATGCGTCGACCTTCGAGCGCCGGCTCCACATGGACGTGGAGTACGTGAGGAGCTGGTCCCCGTGGCTGGACATCTACGTCCTGGGTTGCACGGTGCCGGTGGTACTCGGCGGCACAGGCTCGTGACAGTCGAGAACATTGCCGGCGCCGGAGCGGCGTGCGAAAACCTCGGTCAAAGTACCGGTTTACACGTGCCGTCTCCGTCATGACCCCAGGCTCCGCGAAGTCCCCGCAAAGCTCTCGGCCTCCGCTGGCGAGAGGCGGCGTCGACGCCGGACGGCTGATGACGGCGCTGGCAGCTGGTGGGTCGGTGCTGCTGCTCGGCGTAACCGCCGTAGTGCTCTGGCCTCGGACGTACGGCACCCAAGCCACCATCGCTCTGGACGGTAACCCCCGCGTCGAGAATCCGATCGCGCTCGCGGGCCGCATCGAAGCGACCTTGCTGGAACGAGAACAGCTCGCAACGGTCGCGATGGATCTGCCGCCCGAGCTGCGAGCGCCGGATCCCATCGGGCGCCTGCGCGCCGGCATTCGCGTTCAGGTCGCGACGACTGGCGGCTTTCAGGTCGAGTTTCGAGGCAGCGACCCACCGAGCGTTCAGCGCATCGCCAATCACTTGGCCGAGCGCGCGGTCACGCTCGTCCCGAAGCTCACCGTTTCGGCAGAAGACGTCGCTCCCATGAAGGAGCTGGCGGCGCGCAGTCGCGCCGTCTCCGAGTTCCTGACCGCCCACCCCGAGATGACGGTGGAGCAGGTCAGCGACAAGCCGGCCAGCCCCGGTGGCGACGGTGCGCTCGACCTTTTGCGCGCCGAAAAGCGCCAAATCGAGATGCGTCTGCTCACCAACGCTGCCGACAACCCCTACGCCGACGCAGCGGACGACCCAGCCCAGCTGAACCGTCGGCTGGCCGAGATCAAAGCCACCATCGCGCGTCGTGAGGCCGCGCTCCGCCAACCCCGTCCGGCTGCTTCTACGGCGCCCTCGCCGGAGCTGACTGCCGAATGGCGAACGCTGCTCAGCGATCTGTCCAAAGCCCAAGCCGCTGCCAACGCGAGCCCGCCCCATCCGCCGCTCACGGCGCGCGTGACGGTGCGCGCTCAGCTTCCGTCCAGCCCGCTTACGCCGAATCGGTTGATGCTAACGGCGGTGGCCATGCTGCTGTCGCTGGCGGCGGCCATGGTCGCCTACGTGCTGCCACGCAAAGCACCTTTGGGACGACAGCGAAGCGGCCCGCCCGGTCCGCTCCGCAGCGACCCGCCGCCACCCAGCTCGCGGCGCGTCGACGACATGCCTGCGCGTGCACTGCTCCCTGGACGCAGTGACCCGCCGCCCCCCGGACGCAGTGACCCGCCGCCCCCCGGACGCAGTGACCCGCCGCCCCCCGGACGCAGCGACCCGCCGCCCCCCGGACGCAGCGAACCGCCGCCAGGCCCGGTAGCGCCGCAGCGCCCGGTGGTGCTCTCTTCGTCACCGCCCCCTGAGGTAAAAGCGCCCGAGGTGAAGCGTGCCATCACCCATCCGGGTGGGATGGCGGCGCCCGGCGCCGACGCCATCGCGGCATACGAGGCGAAGCCGCAGTGGGCAGTAGCGCCTAAGCACGTGTCGACGCCCCCGCCCGCGATGCTCGGTTCGCGGCCTCCACCGGGTGCTGGCGGCTACTCCGTCTCTTCCTCGCATCCGCCGCCCTTCGACGGCGGTGGCGGGCGCACCTCGATCGAACGCCTCTCGCCCCTGGGCTCGGCCCATCCGCCGCCCTCAACCTCAGCTCCACCACCGGTCACGACGCGCGGCACGGGTCACGAGCGAGTGCCCTCACCCGCCCCAGCACACACGCCGGAACCGTCCGCGGCGGCAGAAGCCCCCGCTCCGCAGATCATGAGTCGCCCTCCGGCGCTCGACCCCGACGCCGAGCGCTGGGCAGCTCGCTTCGAGACCATGAACCCCCCGAGCGAAGTCGAGGAGCCCGCGCCCGCTCCCGAGCCCACCCGCAAGCGCAGCAGTCGCTGGACGACGCAGGTGATGGGCTCGATGGTGCCGCTCGAGGCGGGGAGCCTGCGCGAAGATCGCCCGCCGGACAGCCTCGCTGCCAGCTCTGCGCGTCCCCAAGCGTTGCGTCACCTCCGCGAGCAACCGCTGGAAGGCGCGCTCGCCCACATCGAGCAACGCGACGTGCCGTTCGGCTGGACGCCGCGTGTCGATGCCACCGGTCCCGTGATCACTCCTCTGTGCGATGCCGTGCTGCAGCACGTGAACTCCGAGCCGCTACGGCTAGC
>JBEHXA010000107.1:0-15543 GCA_048498935.1 Myxococcota bacterium | reverse complement strand
GCTGAACGAGCCCCGAGGGGTAGGCCAGGCTGCTTTCGAGCTTCAAGCGCTGTTCGGGGACCCCGGGACCGAACAGCGCGATGCCCTGGCCGAGTAACGTCGGCACGATCGAGATGGTCATGTCGTCGATCAGGTTGCTGGCCAAGAAGTCGCGGATTACGGCGCCGCCGTCCACGTACAAGCGCTGTGCGCCGGCCAGCCCGAGCTGCTCGACCAGCGCGCTGGCCTCACCGGCGAAAAATTGCTCGCCGTGGAGCGACGTGGTCTCTCGGTGGGTGAGCACGATGCAGCGCTTGCCCGCGTAGGGCCATTCCGGAAACGCCAGCGCGGTCTCGTACGTGTTGCGGCCGATGACCAAAGCGTCGACGCTCGCGAAGAACTCCGCGAAGCCGTAGTCCTCGCCGGGCTGCTCCACGATGGACAAGAAGTCGAACGTGCCGTCGACGCGAGCGATATAGCCGTCGAGGCTGGTGGCGATGAAGACCGAACAACGCGGGCGCTGCATGGTGGGCGAGCCTTGCAATCAATCACCCTTGGGGAGATTTGGCCAGCCAAAGCGACCGTCAGAACCAGCTAGTGCGGTGACCAGCTCGGCGTGCCGAAGAACAAGCCGTCTGCGATGCCGATGCGGTACGCGAGGAATAGGCCGAACGCGATGCTCAGCACGCCGGTGGCGCGCGCCATCATGTTGCCTGCATCTGCGTAGCGGCTGGCCAAGGCGCGGATCGGAAGCGACATCGCGAGCGTGAGCAGCATCATGCCGGCCACCGTGCCGGCGCCGAAAACCGCGAGGTAGACGAGCCCCATGTGAGCGCTCGTCATCGAGGCCACGACCAGCAGTGCGATTGCCGCTGAACCGGCCAGACCGTGCACCATACCGACGGCCAGCGGGCGCAGCGACCCGCGAGTGGCCAGCCGGAACTGGCTCGCGTGTTCATGAGGCTCGAGCCTGGGAGTGATCGCGTTCGTGAGGTTCGTCGTTCCCAGCACGATGAGCATCACTGCCGCAGACAGCTCGAGCGATAGGCCGAGCCGTGGCGGGATTACCCAGCCGAAGACCACGATCGCTCCACCCACGAGCAGAATGGTCGCTGTGTGCCCCACGCCCCACAGGGCACCGACGCCGAGCGCTGCGAAGGGCGAGCGGGCCCGCGCAATGATGGTCGTCACCGTGACCACGTGGTCCGAATCGGCGGCGTGCCGCACACCGAGCAAGAAGCCCAGCGCCAGAATCGCGAGCAGGGTCATGGCCTGCGTCCTCAGTAGCACGAATCTGCGCGAGCGTGCTACCGCGCATCGCGGCAAAATTGCGTGCATTTCGCCGCGGGGCGGTAGCGGCGGCTGACCGCAAGTGGTATGCGCGGCCGTGATTTCGTTAGAGTTTCGTGAGTGGGCCTCTCGTCGAGTCAGCAGCGGAGTCGCGTCGTGAGCGCGCAGCTGACCAAGGTCGTGGTGGTCGGTGCGTCGTCGGGCATCGGCGAGGCGATGGCACGGCAGCTCGCTGCCGAGGGCGCCCAGGTCGCGATGGTGGCGCGCCGGCAGAGCGAGCTCGAGCGGCTGGCGGGTGAGCATCCCGGCAAGCTGCACGCCTACGCGCACGACGTCGAGAATGCGGCCGAGGTGCCGGCGCTGTTCGAGCGCATCGAGCGCGATCTCGGTGGAATCGACGGGCTGGTCTATGCGGCTGGCGTGATGCCGAAGGTCGACGAGGGCGAGTACAGCTTCGAGAAAGATCGAGCGATGATCGCCGTGAACGTGCTCGGCGCGATGGCCTGGATGAACCAAGCGGCCGCTCGCTTCGAGACAGCGCGAGCGGGTACTATCGTCGGCATCTCCAGCATTGCGGGCGAGCGCGGACGTCGCGGTAACCCCGGCTACTGCACGAGCAAGGCGGCGCTCTCGACCTACCTCGAGTCTCTGCGCAATCGCTGCTCGCGCTACGGCGTCAACGTCGTCACCATCAAACCCGGCTTCGTCGACACCGCGATGACGCGCGGCCTGAAGGGCTTGTTTTGGCTCATTTCGGCCGAAAAAGCCGCACAACTGTCGCTCGCCCTCGCGCGCCGCGGCAGCAGCGCCTCCGCCTTCGTCCCCTCCCGCTGGGCCCTCGTCGCCCTCATCGTCCGCAGCATCCCCTCCTTCATCTTCCGCAAACTGAACTTCTAGTTACGTCGGTGTGCGGCTCTGTCCGGCTCCCGGAAATACAGGGAGGCGAGGAGGCGGGGACCCCGCGAGGATTTTATGGCTCGAGCCGTTCGGTGACGTACGCAGCTGCGCGGTCGACTCACATCCACGCACGGGCTCGAACCCCCAAAATTCCCGACCTCGCGGATCTCCCCGCCTCCCCGCCTCCCTGTGAATCTCGCAGGTCCTCGCGATCTGCTATCCGGACGGAAGCAGCCCGAGACCTGCGCGCGATGCGACCGAGTGCCTTACGGCGGCTTCTGCAAGGAGGGCTGCGAATTGGCAGCCCCTCGACTCAACTGGGGAGATTGAGGCCGACGGGGCCGACGCGGAGGGATTCGGGTTGGGGTTCGAGCTCGGCACCGCCGAGGGCTTCGTGGAAGTGGTGGCAGCGGTCGATGAATTGGCGCGCGCTTTTGGGCATGGGGACGCGGGCGCGCGTGATGGCGAAGACCAGCTCCCGCGCGTTGACGAGCAGGCGTTGGCCGCGTTCGAGCAGCAGGCGTTCAGCTTCGTTTCTTGCGCGGTCGGGGCCATAGCTGCACAGCCGTTCGCCGGCGACCACGAAGTCGGACCACACTTCGAAGATGTCTGGGTCGTCGCGCAGGGTTTCGCAGTTGATTTTGGCGGCTTTGGCGTAGCTGAAGATGATGGGCTCGATGCCCATGTAAAGCGGCTGACCTTTGAGGGTCGTGTAGAGCGCTTCGGCGATCTCGTCGATGCCGCGCATGGTGAGCGCGATCTTGATGTAGCGGCTCTCGTAGAACTTCTCGATCGGGTAGGCGAAGGCTTTGAAGGGCTCGCCCCACAGCTCGTCGATGCCCTCTTCACCGCTGCGGTGGCGCACCGATTTGCCGAGCCGGAGCGCCTCTTGCAGGTGCTCGCCGCACTGGCGCATCAGCGGGTTGTCGGACTGAATGCGGATGCCGGCGCCTTCGAGCTCGACGAGCTTGGTGAAGATGTCCGCCGCGCGATTGAAGAGGGCGCCAGCGAGCATGGCGCCCTTGACGCGCTGCTTGGCTGCGTCGGTCTCGGCGTCGTACGCGGCACGCGCTTCTTCCAAGCGTGAGCCGGGGATGTTGATGCCGTGCTCGACGTGCTTGAAGAGCCGCCGGGTCATGGCTTCAATCAGGCTCTTCTTCGCGCGCCAGCGATCGGCGGGCACTTCGTAAGCGCGGATCCAGTAGCCGTCGTAGAAGACGCGGCGCTGTCCACCGATGAGGCGCTCGGTACCTTGAGCGATCTCGCTGTCCATGGTTGACCGCGCGTGCTTAGCGCGGCCGGCGGCGGTCGTCACGCCACACGGCCGAAACATCCTTCAGCGTTTGCGGAGCGCGGCAGCGCTTTCGTCCACAGCCTGGATCACCGTCTCGATTTCGGACATTGCGTTGGGAAAATGCGGCGCAAAACGCAATAGGCCGTCTGGCATGCTGGCAAAGACGCCCCTGCCGCGGAGCTCGAGTACCAGCTCAGCTGCGTTCAGTCCCTCGGGCGGCCGGAGCGACAGGATGCCGGAGCGCCGTGCGGAATCCTGGGCGCGGCGGCTGACGAACCCGCGCAAAGCGAGCTGAGGCTCGAGCAAATCGAGGTAACGAGCGACGTGCTGGGCGATGGTTTCGACGCCCAGCGCGAGCAGCGGGTCGATGGCTGCCTCGAGAGCCGCGAACCCAACGCCGCTGGAAGAGCCCCCTTCCAGCGCCTGAATGCTTTTCTTGAAGGGCCGGTCGTAGCGCAGGTCGCCTGGGCCGCTGAACAGAAAGCGAGTGGCGTCTTCATGGCTGAGCCAGCCGGCGGTGCGTGGTGCAAGCGCCCTGGCGCGTTCGGGCCGCGCGTACGCGAAGGCGACGCCTTCGAGCCCCAACAGCCATTTGTGTGAGCCGCACACCAGGTAGTCGAGTCCCAGGGCTTGGACGTCGATCGGCGAAACGCCGCACGCTTGGATGGCATCGACGCACAGCTCGGCGCCATGCTGCCGGCATAGCTCGGCGATGCGCGCGAGCGGCATACGGAGCCCGGTTTGAAACTGCACCGCACTCACTGCCACCAGGCGTGCGCCACGCTCGAGTAGGCGCGCCAGTGGTGCCATGAAGGAGTCTTCGTCTTCCACGGCGTTTGCCATGGGAACGAACGCTAGCTCGAGCCCGAACAGCTCGGCTGCGCGCTGCCAGGGCGTGACGTTGGCTGGGAATTCGCCCTCGAACAAGATCACGCGCTCGCCCGGTCGCCACTCGAGGCTGAGCGCGATGTCGCTGATGCCGCGTGTGGTGCTGGCGATGAGCGCGATGTCGTCGGCTTTGGCGCTCACCAGCTGCGCGAGCTTTTGCCGCAAGCGCTCGCGCTGGGGGAGCCACTCGAAGAACCCGACGTTGCCTTGCTGGGCGTACGAATCGAGGAAGCGCGAGACCACGGCCTTGACCGGCGCCGATACGGGCGCGGTGGCGGCGTAGGCCAGGTAGGCTTTGGCTTGGAGGTCCGGGTAGAGGCTGCGATCACCGAGCGCGATACCGGCTTGAGTCACGCGCCAACGCTACGTAGCAGTCGTTCGATGCGCAAGAGCTCGCCCACCGACCAGGCCTGGAACGGGCAGCCCCGTGGCGTGTGGGGCGGCGTGGCGTCGGCGATCTCGCTCACGTGTCCGAGGCCAGCGCTCGTCAAGTGAGCTCGGAGTGGGCCGACGAAGCGACGTCGGGCCTCGCGCTTGGCGTCGTCGGTATTGCCGCGCACCTTGACCCACGCTTCTACGAACGCGCCGAGCGGCCAGGGCCAGACCGTGCCTTGGTGGTAGGAGCCGTCGCGTTCGAGCACGCCGCCCTGGTAGCGCGGGTGGTAGTCGGGATCGCCGGGCTCGAGTGAGCGCAGGCCGAGTGGCGTCCATAGCTCGCGCTCGACGGCGCTCACGACCGCCAGGGCTTGCTTTTGCGGTAGCCACGTGAACGGTAGCCCACCAGCCGCAAAGATTTGATTCGGTCGACACCGAGCATCGACAGCGCCAGACTGGTGCTCGACGTCGATCACGTCGAACAGCATCTGTCGCTCGGGGTTCCAGAAGCGCTCGGCGAAGCGCGCGCTCGCGCGTTCGAGCGTGACGCGGAGCGACGGCTCCAGCTGCGAGGCGTAGCTCAAGGCCGTGAGCCAGAGAGCCTGGATTTCAACCGGTTTTCCGCGGCGCGGCGTCACGACCCAGTCGCCCACCTTGGCGTCCATCCACGTGAGCTGAACGCCCGGCGCGCCAGCCGCAAGCAATCCATCCGCGTCTGCGCCGATGCCGAAGCGCGTGCCGCCGAGGTACCCGCGAACGATGGCGAGCGTCGCAGCCTCGAGCGTCTGCCGGTCCTTGGCTGCGAGCGTGTGCTGACCCATCAGCTCGTGCGCGGTCACGATGAACCAGAGCGCTGCGTCTACCGAGTTGTATTCTGGGGGCTCTGCCGCGTGGTCCGAGAAGCGATTGGGCAGCATGCCTTGCGAAACCGCGCCTGCCCACTCGCACAAGATGGCTCGCGCGGTCTCGAAGTCGCCGCGCGCCAAGCACAAGCCGCGGAGCGCGATGAAGGTGTCGCGCCCCCAGTCGCCGAACCAGGGGTAGCCGGCGATCACCGTTTTGCCCTCGCCGCGTCGCACCAGGTACGCACCCGCCGCGCGCTCGAGTGGGTCGGATGTCGCCTGGCGACGCTCGAGCTCACCGCGGCGCAGGAGCTGGACGAAGGTCGCGGCGCCTTCCATCGGTACCGCGAGCGCGCCCGTCACCTCGCCTTGCAAGAGCCACCACAGCTCGCGCTGCTCGTGCTCGAGCTCGAGCTGCAGCAGGCCGGGCGTCGCCAGATCTTCGACGTGGTCGAGGCCGCGTGCTGCTTCTTCGGCGTAGTCGAAGTTTCGGTACCAGTCGGGCGCCGACTCGAAGCGCCCGTTGCTCAGGCTCTGCACGGCCGGCGCGCCCGGGTAGGGGGTGAAGCGCACGAGCTCGCCCTGGCGCTGCGCCGTGAAGCAGAAGGCCGGATTTTCACGCTGTAGCTCGTGAAAGTCGCGCCCGGACATGAGCGGCCGCACCGAGAGCCGAACCGCGCCCGCGAACGGCTCGGCCAGCCTGAAGCGCAGCGCGACAGCGGGCCTACCGTGCGGGACGAATAGCTCGATATCGAGGCAGGGGCCGAGCGCCGTGCGCAAGCGCCAGCTGGGCCATGGCTCGACGCTGAAGCTTTCGAGCTGGGCATCGGCCTTGCGCACGAAGCCACCGGCATAAGCTTGAGGCCAAAGCTCGGCGCGGCCGCCCGCGGTCTCGATCCAGGCCACGAAGCCCTGCACGAGCAGCCGCCGATCTTGCGGTGGCTTGAGCGAACAGAGCAAGAGGCCGTGGTAACGCCGGGTGCGGAGCCCGCCGCGCGTGCCACTGGCGAAGCCGCCGAGCCCGTCTGGCTCGAGCCACTCGTCCATGTCGTGCTCGTCGGCCTGCATCGCCGAGCGAGACTACCTCAATTGAGCGGCGCTACCGGGAGCGGTGGTCGTTCGAGCGAGCCGCGCTGACGGCGAGATCGCCGCATGAATCGTGAAATAGCGTGTTTGTCGGCCGCCGGCTGGTCAATGCGGCGCAATCGGCTGGCTCCTTTCGGCGGCTCGGGATACACAGCGAGTCCGGGAACCATGGCCACGCTCTACCTCAGCCTGCTGTTTCTCCATTTCGTCGGTCTCGCTCTAGGGCTCGGCACTGGCTTTGCCAGCCTGAGGCTGGGCATGGTGGCGAAGGATCTGCCGCCGGACGAGCGCGCCAAGTTCATGCTGCGCGCCTCGGAGCTCCGCAAGAACGGCAGCTTTGGATTGGCGCTGCTGCTGCTCAGCGGCCTGGCCATGTTCTTCGTGCGCGGGCCCGCCCTGGTGATGGCGTGGGGCGGTCCGGCCTTGCACGCCAAGCTCACGCTCGTGGTCATCCTGTGCGGCGTGTTCGGCTACATGCAGGTGGTAGGCAAGAAGGTGCGTGAAGCCGGTGGCGGGCCACTGATGGGCAGACTGGTGAAGCTGAGCACGGCGATGCTCGTGTTGACGCTGCTCACCGTGCTGTGCGCCGTCATCGCGTTCAAGTGAAGCGTGTCGTCACGCCCGCCGCGCTACGTGCTGGGTGGATGTGAGGACGGCGCTTCGAGGGCGGGCAGGTACACTTGGAAGCGCGTGCCGCGACCGACCGTGCTCTCCACGGCGATCACTCCGTCGTGTCCTTTGACGATGCCGTGCACCACCGCCAAGCCCAACCCCGAGCCCTCGCCGCTCGTTTTGGTGGTGAAAAACGGCTCGAAAATGCGACTCAGCGTCTCCTGATCCATGCCGCCGCCGGTGTCCTCCACGGTCAGCACCGCGTACCCTTTCGCGGTCGAAAGCTCCGGCACGCGCTGGCGCAGCTCCGGAGTCACCAGTGCGCGACCGAGCCGCACCGTGAGTCGACCGCTGCCGTGCATGGCGTGCGCGGCGTTCACGCACAGATTCATGACCACTTGGTGCAGCTGGATCGGCGCGCCCAGCACGATCGGGGTCTTCTGATCGATCTCGGTAATCACTTCGATGGTGCTGGGCAGGCTCGAGCGCAGGAACTTGAGCGCTTCCTCGACCACCGGTTGCACTGGGGTGGGGGTGCGGTCGTCGCCCTTCTGCCGGCTGAAGGTCAAGATCTGCAGCACCAGGTCGCGCGCTCGACGCGCAGCGGCGCGCAGCCCTTCCATGTGGGAGCGCACCTGCTCCGGCTCTTCGGCGTCCAGGTCGGCGAGGTCGGCATACGAAAAAATGGCGACCAAGATGTTGTTGAAATCGTGAGCAATGCCGCCGGCGAGGCGCCCGAGCGCCTCGAGCTTCTGCACGCGATTGAGCCGCTCCTCGAGGCGTAGCTGCTCGGTCACGTCGCGAATGGCGGTCACGCGCACGGTGCGGCCGCCCCATTCGGCGAGCTTGCCCTGAGCTTCGACTGCGATGCGGCTGCCGTCTTTTTTCAGCGCCAGGTGACGATACGGGGCTTCGCGCCCCGAGCTGATCGCGGCGGCCACGAACTCGGTCGCCTCGGGAGCCACGATCATGCTCACCGGCTTGCCCACGAGCTCGCTCCGCTCGTAGCCCAGGATGCGTGCCAGCTGGTCGTTGACGTCGACCACGATGCCGCGCTCGCTGATGCCGATACCCTCGAAAGTCGCCGCGGTGAGCGCTCGAAACCGCTCTTCACTCTGCTTGAGCGCGTCCTCTTGCTGGCGACGGCGCGTAACGTCGCGCAGGATGCCTTGTACGCCCCCGTTGGGCAGCGGCTTGGAGCTGACCTCACCCGTGAACAGCGAGCCGTCCTTGCGCCGGAACGTCCATTCGCGCAGTTGCCAGTCCTCTTTGCCGATCTTGGGCCACGCCTTGCTCAACGCCGGCAGGTCGCTCTCGACGACCATCTGACTCACGTGCTTGCCGATGACTTCTTCGCGCGTCATGCCGAGCATGCGCGCGCCGACTTCGTTCACGTCGAGGTACACACCCTCGGCGTCGGCGAGGAAGATGCCGTCGGCGGCGGCCTCGACCATCTCGCGGTAACGATCGCCGGAAGCGACGGGCGCTACATCGCTCCGAGTCGGAGTCGGTGCCGGCGCTGGCTCCGACTGGGACGTCAAAAGCGCGAGCAGCTGCTCACGCGACAAATGGTCGTAAGCGGACCCCATCTCGAAAGTTCTCGATTGTATAACGAGTTGGGGGTGGTCGTTCTTTTGCGAGCAATTTCGCGGGTTCGGGCCCAGCTGCCGCTTTCAGAGTTGACGATCTGGCTGCAAACCGAGCCAGGCCCCTTGGCTGGTGGGGCCCGTAGCGACAACACCGAGCAAGGTAACCGCAACATTGGGTCACGCCGAGTGGCCGAAGAACGCGGCAGAACGCAGCGTAGGGAAGGGGCGTGGCTGTGCGTCGGTTCTGACAGGATTAGGATTCTCACGTGCCCGACGAAAAACCGACCGGAACGCAGATTCTGGCCATGACCAACCGGCGCCGGCGGCGCGGTCTCGTACAAAAGCTGGTGCTGCTGGTGCTGGTGCTCGGCGCGGGCGGCGCGCTCCTCTGGCAGCGCGCCGTGCGCGGGCAGGACCCAGGGCCACGCTACGTGACCGCCGAAGCCAAGCTGGGTCAACTCCGCGAAACCGTGACCGCAACCGGCAAATTCAAGGGTCTCGACTCGGTGGACGTGGGTGCGCAGATCTCGGGGCGCATCGCGAAGGTGCTGGTCGACTTCAACGATCAGGTCAAGGCAGGGCAGACCCTGGCCGAGATCGATCCGGCGCAGCTGCAATCGCGCGTCGACCAATCGCGCGCGCAGGTGAGCGCGGCCGACTCTTCCGTGCGCCTGGCCAAGGCCACGCTCGTGCAGTCCAAAGCTGCCTACGCGCGCAGCAAAGAGATGGCCGAAAAGGGGCTGATCTCGAGCAAGGAGCTCGAAGCGGCCGAGGCCGACGCCGAGCGGGCCGAGGCGCAAGTCGCTTCTTCGCAGTCGCAGGCCATCTTGTCGCGCGCCTCCCTCAAGGATGCCGAGACCTCGCTGTCTTGGACCACCATCAAGGCGCCCATGGACGGCGTGATCTTGGCACGTTTGGTGGAGCCAGGTCAGACGGTGGCAGCCTCGCTGCAGTCACCGGTGTTGTTCACCGTAGCGCGCGACCTCACCCAGCTGCAGCTCTACGTCGACGTGGACGAGGCCGACATCGGCAAGTTGCGTGAGGGACAGTCGGCGACGTTCACGGTCGGTGCTTGGCCGGCGCGCAAGTTCGTCTCGCAAGTCGTGAGCGTGCACAACCTGCCGACCGCCGGACAGACCGTCGTCACCTACCAAGCGGTGCTCTCGGTCGACAACAAGGACATGATGCTACGTCCCGGGATGACCGCGACCGCGAGCATCGTCACGAACGATCGCAGTGACGTGCTCGTCGTACCGGACGCGGCGCTGCGCTACGCGCCCCCCGTGCCGGCCAAGGACAAGCCGGCAGCCAGCCCGCTCTTGCCCATGTCGCCGCCTCGTATGGGGGGCGCTCGCCGGCCCGGGAACGCGCCGAAGGGCGAGGCCATGAACGCGGCTCAAGGCGTGGTCTATCTACTCGAAAATGGCGCGCCCAAGCGGCAGGTGGTCGAGATTGGCGGCAGCGATGGCCAGTTCACCGAGATCACTTCGGGCCCGCTGAAACCGGGCTCTCTGGTGATCACCGATCAAGAGCTGCCGAAGGCTCGCTGAGGCGCCCGCCGAGATGTCAGCCGAGAGGTCGCTTATCCAGCTGAGCCAGGTGCACAAGCGCTATGGCGACGGCGAATCCGAGGTGCGAGCGCTCGACGGCGTCGACCTGCGCATCGAACGCGGCGAGTTCGTGGCCATCATGGGCGCGAGCGGCTCGGGCAAGTCGACGTGCATGAACATCCTGGGCTGCCTCGATCGTCCCACCGCAGGCGACTACCACTTGGCGGATGTGGCGGTGACCGATCTGCCCGGCGACGGCCTCACGTTGCTGCGCCGGCATTACATCGGCTTCGTGTTCCAAGGCTTCAACCTGCTGGCGCGCACCAGCGCGCTCGAGAATGTCGAGCTGCCGCTGGTTTACCGGCGCGTGCGGCGCGCCGAGCGGCGTGAGCGCGCCGCGCATGCGCTGTCGCTGGTCGGCCTGGCGGATCGGCTCGATCACGCCCCGAGCCAGCTGTCGGGTGGTCAGCAGCAGCGCGTCGCCATCGCGCGCGCGCTGGTGACCGAGCCCGAAATTCTGATGGCGGACGAGCCCACCGGCAACCTCGACTCGGCCCGCACCACTGAGGTGATGGAGCTCTTGGTTCAGCTCAACCACGAGCGCGGCATCACCATCGTGATGGTGACGCACGAGCCCGACGTGGCCGCCTACGCCAAGCGCAACCTGGTCTTTCGCGACGGACGCATTCTGTCCGACGCCTTGGTGGAGAAGCACGCGCCATGATGCTGGCGACCATCTTGATGGCGCTGCGCGAAATTCGGCGCAACGGCATGCGCTCGCTGCTCACGATGCTGGGCGTGGTCATCGGCGTGGGCGCCGTGATCGCGCTGGTATCGGTCGGGCGCGGCGCGACCGCCAAGGTGACCGAAGACATCGGCAAGCTGGGCAAGAATTTGCTGACCGTGAGCGCCGGTACGTTCTCGCGCGGCGGCGGCGGCGCCGGCATCAACGCGCCCCCACTGCGTATCGACGACGCCAACGCCATTCGGCGCGAGATCTTGGGTGTCGAGGCGGTAGCGGCGGCGGCGGCCAGCTCCGCGCAGGTGGTGTACGGCAACTCCAACCAGCGCACGTCGATCACCGGCTCGGACAATGCGTTCTTCGAGGTGCGCGGCTATGTCATCGACAAGGGGCGGCTATTCAGCCGTGCCGAGCTGCAGAGCGGCGGCGCCTCCTGCGTGATTGGCAGTACCGTGCGCACGAACTTGTTCCAGGCGCGCGACCCGATCGGAGCCACGATTCGCGTGGGCTCGATCGCCTGTCAGGTGGTGGGGCTTTTGGTCAGCAAGGGCCAGGCCGGCATGGGCCAAGACCAAGACGACCTGGTGGTGATGCCGATGCGCGCGGTGCAGCGCCGCATCACCGGTAACGACAACATTCAGAGCATTTTCGTGGCGGCGCGTGAAGGTGAGGGCACTGGAGTCGTGGCTGAGCGCGTGCGCGGGCTGTTGCGCCAGCGTCGGCACCGCGGCCCCGGGCTCGACGACGACTTCACGATCCGCGACATGGCCGAGATCGCCGAGACCGTGACCGGCGCGTCGACTGCCCTGACGGCGCTGCTGGGCGCCATCGCCGCCGTGAGCTTGGTGGTGGGCGGGATTGGGATCATGAACATCATGCTGGTGAGTGTGACGGAGCGCACCCGAGAGATCGGCATTCGCTTGGCGATCGGAGCATTTGGAAGCGAGGTCATGATGCAGTTTTTGCTCGAAGCAATCGTGCTGTCGACCATGGGCGGAGTGATCGGCATTTGCCTCGGATTGGTGGGCTCTTATTTCGCCGCCAATGCGCTGATGCTGCCGTTCGTGCTCGCGCCGGATATCGTCGCGCTGGCGTTCGTTTTCTCGGCGCTGGTGGGGGTGGTGTTCGGCTACCTGCCGGCTCGCAAGGCCGCCCAGCTGGATCCGATCGAGGCGCTGCGCCATGAGTAAGCGTTGGTCGTGTGCGCTGCTGCTGGGGCTCGTCGTGAGCGTGCCGAGTCTGGCTTGGGCCCAGGCAGCGACGCGAAGCCTTTCGGAGCAAGACGCGGTGTCGAGCGCGGTGGCCAAGAATCCGAGCCTCGCCGTCGCGCTCTTGCGCGCCAGTCAGAGTCGCTATGCCGTGAAGGCCGAACAGGCTCTCTATACGGCAGTTTTTGACGCGAACGCCGGCTTTTTGCATTCGCGCACACCGACGCTCACGACCGACGGCGCCACGCGCATCGGCACCGTCGCCACGTTCGACGTCGGCGCGGGTGTTACCAAGCCGTTCGCGTTCGGTACGGTCGTGTCGGCTTCGCTCAATGGCCAGCGCGCATCGCGCTTCACGTCCAACAACACCGCCACGCTGCTCACCACTTCCAGCGGACCGAGCTACGCGCTCGTCGGCCAGCTGGCGCTCACTCAGCCGCTGCTCCGCGGCAGGGGCAGCGACGTGGGCGAGGCGTCGCTGCGGCAGGCCAAGCTGGCGCTGGGCGCCAACGAGGTAGCGGCGCAGGAGTCGGCGAGCGGTCTGCTCTCATCCGTGCTGAGCGCATACTGGGAGTTGTGGTACGCGGCCGAGGTGGCGCGCATCTACGAGCAGTCGCGGGACCTCGCGCGCATTCAGGAAGAGCAAGCCAAGCAGCAGGTGCAGAGCGGCGCGCTGGCGCCCGCTTCGGCGCTGCCCTACACGACACAAGTCGCCGAGCTGCAAGAAGCCGTGCTGGTCTCGCGCACCGACCTGCGCCAGCGCGAGCTGGATCTCGCGCACCTCTTGGGTGAGCCCCGCGGGGTGGGCGCGAGCTTCGTCGCGGCCGACGAGCCCGAGCCCGAGACCGCCGACGATCCGGTCGAGTCGCGCGCCGTGACCGAGGCCCTCGAGAGCTCTTACACGCGCAAACAGCTACAAGCCCAGCTCGCCATCGCCAAAGATCAGCTGAAGATTTCGGGTGACCCGCTACGGCCGCGGCTCGACTTCGACGCCTACGTGCAGGCTCAGGGGCTGGGAGATCGCAGCGTCCCCGCAGCCGCCGAGCAGTTCGGCAAGCTCGAAGCGGTGAGCGCTCACGTCGGGCTCACCTTCGAAACCCCGTTCACCGACACGCGCCGGAACGCTCAGGTGCAGTCGGCTCAGCTTTCGGCGCACGTCGCTGAAAAGCAGCTGGAAGAGAACGAGCTGCAGGTCCGCAGCAGCGTCGCATCCGCGATCACTCGCCGCAGGAGCGCGCGAGAGAAGCTCGTGCTGTCGCGCGAGACCGAGCGCGTAGCCCAGGCACAGGCCGACGCCGAGCGCGCTCGCTTTCAGGCCGGCGGCTCGATCGCGATCCTGGTGCAACAGGCCGAGGATTCGCTGCGTCAAGCGCAGCTCCGCGCGCAGCGCGCCAAGGTCGACCTGGTGCTGGCAGACTTGGCTCTCGCAGAGCTCCGCGGACAGCTGCTCTCGCGCTACTCAGCGGCCGTGCAGGCGCTGCCGGGGCCGGATCGCAATACGCTGACGACGCCGCACAGCAGTTTCTGAGGGGCGGCTCGTGTAACCGAGCTTTTTTGACGAGCTGCGCAGGCGTGGTGCAACTGCCCCGTGCACAGGCATGCTTGCCCAGCATTCGAACGCGACGACGACCGCGGTAGCGGTGCCCAGCTTCGAGCGTGTTTATGCCGAGCATCGGAAGCTCGTGGCGTGGCTCGTGCGCAGGATGGGGGTGCGCGAGAGCTCACGGGACGACGTGGTGCAGGACGTCTTCTGCGTGGTGCATCAAAAGCTCGAGCAATTCGAGGAGCGCAGCACGATCAAGACCTGGCTGTTCGCGATCGTGGTGCGAGTCGTTCGCAACCACTGGCGAACCCTGCGGCGAAAGGGTGCCGGTCAGGCTCTGACGAGTGTGGTGGACGACACCGACGGGCTGGAGGCGCCCGCGGAGCAGGGGCCGCACGAGCAGCTGAAGAGGCGCGAGGCCGTCCGGATCTGGGAAGACGTGCTCTCGCGCATGGATCGGGACAAGGCCGAGGTGCTCGTCATGTTCGAGCTCGAGGGGATCACGGTGGTAGAGATTGCCGACCTGATCGGTATCCCGCTCGGCACCGCGTATTCCCGAGTCCGCGCGGCGCGCCGGGATTTCGCCCGGATCGTGAGCGCGGAGCTGGGGGACCCGGCTACGCTTTGAGGGCGTCGAGCGTGCCCGCATAGCCCTCGCCGAACGAATCCGTCGGCATATCCAGGGCATTGGAGAGCGACGCGAGCAGCTGGTTGTGGGGAACGCCCGACTCTCCGCGCCAGTACTCACCGCTCTTACCCGCCCAGCTGCCGAGTCGCACCGTTCGGCCGGTCTTGAAGTAACCGCCCGCGCTGCCCACAATCACGAACGGCATCCCGCCCACGAAGTGATTCGACCCTTCGTTCATGTCGTTGCCGACGACGATGGCGCTGTGATCGAGCACCGTCTCGTTGCCCTCGGTCGCTTGGTCGAGCTGCTTCGCCAAGCGCGCGACTTGCTCGTACATCCAGATGTCCGAGCGCTTCTTTTGTCCATAGCCGGGCTGGCCTTGGTGCGCGATGGCGTGCAAGTCGCTGTTGATGTCGACCCAAGGCAATGTGACCGGTCGACCGCCGGCGTCGTCCGCCCAGGCAATGCTGACCGAGCGCGTCAGATCGCAGCGCAGGGCCATGGCGGTGATGTCCATCATGGCCGGCACCACGTCCTGATAAGAATTGCTGGACGTATTCGTCATCGGCTCGGCGCATGCGGCGCCTCCGGCGCTCAGCTGCTTTTCCAGCTGGCGTACAGAGTCCAGGTGCGCCGAGATCTTGGCTCGATCTTCGGTGCCCAAGCGAGCTTGGTAGGACTGCAGCTGCGTCGCCACGAGATCGAGCACGCTCTGCCGCCTTTGGCGGAGCTTGGCCACGTCTTCGGGCGGCATCGCAACGCTCGAGAACAAGGTGTCGAAGAGGCGCTTGGCGTCGCCTTCACCGGTGTTGCGCGCTCCGGCGGCGCGAAAGCTGGTGCCCTGGCACTGAACCGAAATGACGAGCAGCGGCTGCTTCAGGTTGACTTGTTTCGCGACCTCGTCCGAATACACCTGATCGAGCGACGGCCCCGTCGAGGTGCAGTTCTGTCCGCCGGTGTTCTTGTAGGTCCCCGTGTAGATCACCGGATAGCTGAAGTGCCCGTCGTAGTCTTTGCCTT
>JBEHXA010000106.1:0-15688 GCA_048498935.1 Myxococcota bacterium | reverse complement strand
GAAAGTGGGACGTCGATCACTTCGCCGAAACGCTCGAGCGGCGAACCATCGAGCTCCGGCGCACGGCGCTGATTCGGGTCGACCGCGACGTGAAAAAAGAAGTGACGCTCGGCGCAAATGCCCGCCGTCGGAAACAGGCTGGGCCCGAGCGGCAGCAGCTGCTCGCGCTCCACCTCGAAGCCGAGCTCCTCCAGCAACTCGCGCTGCGCGGTGCCAACCACACCTTCAGGCGTTTGCTCGCCCGGCTCCACCAAGCCTGCCGGCAGCTCCCAGAGCCCGCCGTGATCGTGCTCCTCGAGCAGGGGCGAGCGCGCCTTGTCGCGCATCGCGACCGGCGGCCGTACGCTGCTCCGCAGGTACACGTAGTGCACGCCGCGCGCGTCTTGGTAGTGCGCGAGCATCACGGCCGCGTCGATCGCGCGGCGATCGACCTCGTCGTAGTCGAAGGGCTCACTCGCCGAACCGTCGGGGTAGTGCGCGCGCAAGCGGCGCCGACGCAGCCGCAAAAAGCCGCTCGCGCCCTTGGGCGACAGGTCTTCGATGATTTCCAGGCGAATATTGGGAAGCGGGGGCGGCCCCGGCGCCTTGAGTTTCATGGGCTGGCCCGGTAATGAGGAGTCGTACTTTCGCACGGAGCTCGCGATGCCCGGCAGAAATCCTCGCACCCTGATCATCGGCGCAGCGCTCGGGCTGCTCGTTACGGCCGCGTCAGCGTCGGCCGCGCCGCCCAAAAGCGCGCCCGCCAAGGCCACGTCCAAGGCCGCCCCCAAGCCGAAGCTGGACGTCGCCGGCCTCGAAAAGGCCCTGGCGTCGGGCGACGAAGCTCAGGTGCTCGAGGCGCTCGACACCATCCAAAAGGCGGGGAACCCGGCGGGGGCTCCGCTGGTCGAGGCGCTCTTGTCGCGCGGCGCCAGCGTGAAGGTGCTGGCGCGCGCCATCGACACGCTGGGCATCCTGGCTCAGCCCAGCTCTGGCGGAGCGCTCGCTCCCTACGCGCAGCACCGCTCGCCCGAGCTGCGCCGCTCGGCGCTGCGCGCGCTGATCGCGACCAAGGCTCCCGAGGCAGGTGACGTGCTGCGCCGAGCGCTGCACGGCGACGACCCCGCGCAGCGTTCGATCGCCGCGCGCGGGCTGGGTGAGCTGAATGTACGCTCCGCCGTGCCAGAGCTGTTCGCGGTGTTGCCCAAAGGCGTAGCCGAAGCCGCGCAGGCCCTCGGGCAGCTTTGCGTCGACGAGGATTGCGACAAGCTCATTGGCTTGCTCGGCAAGCTGCGCTTCGACGTGATGGAGTCGGCGATTGTACCGCTGCTGCTCAGGCCGCAAGCCGACGTGAGCGACGAGCTCAAGCTCAAGCTGATCGAGCGACTGCGCCGCATGGCGACGCAGCCGGCCAACGCGCTCTTGCAAACGGCGCTCGCGAAGTTTCCGCCGGACGGCAGCACCAAGGTCAAACGCGGGCTCGAGCGAGCGCTCAAAGGGTTTTCGGCGACGGAGGACGAGCAGTGATTTCGACGCGCGTTTTGGCTCGTTTCGGTGGCCTGGCCGGGCTGCTCGCCAGCAGCGCTTGCGGCGGCTCCGGGGCTCAAGGCGGTTCCGGCGCGTTCTCGGAAACGTGGCAAGCCGATCAGGGCAAATCGATTGCCCAGCTGGAGCAGCGCTTGCGCGCCACACCGCCGCCCGCCGCCGCGCCGGTCGCGGTCGGCGTGAACGAGACGGGGCTGTTCGGTGTCACGCTGCCGGGCGGCAAGGTCTGGTCGCACGCGGGCGGCGCGGACACGCTGCCGATCGTGGCCGGCAATGTGGTGGTGTCGAGCCACGCCGGCAAGCTGCTCGGGCTCGACGCCAAGACCGGGCAAGCGCTCTGGTCGATCCCGATCGAGCAACGCAAGCTGCGCGGCGCGGCCGACGACGGCTCGATCACCGTCGCAGTCGTGGCCGGTGAAGCGCCCGTCAAGTCGCGTTTGGTCGCCGTGGATCGCTCGGGCAAGGTGCTGCGCGAGCTCGACTCGAAGGACGAGCTCGGCTACCCGGCGATTCAAGCCGGCATCGCGTTCGTGCCGTGGAACAACCAGTACGTCTCGGCGGTCGACGTGAAGAGCGGCGAAGAAGTCGCGCGTCTCTTGCTGCGTGAGCTCGTCACTCAGGCTCGGAACTTCGGCGGTCAGCTCTGGTTCGGCGAGCAGGGGCTGGTGCGCTTCGACGACAAGATTCGGCTGGCGACGACGAACCAGGCGACGCGCGTCGCGCTGCCGGCGCGCAGCTTGCCGGGTAAGCCCGTGTGGCTCGGCAGCGGCAACCAGCTGTGGCCGGTGAGCAGCTCCGCGCGCCTCAAAATCCGCCTGGCAGCGGTGCCGAGCGTCGGGGCGGACGGCGCGCATTTCACCAACCACGCCTACCTGGCTAGCTACTTTCGCGTGGTGCTCGGCTTGTCCGATAAGGACGGCACCGTGCGCTTCGTCAAGTCGCTGCGCGCCGACGCGCTCGGCGTGAGCGCCGCGCAGCGCGGCTTCGCCATCTGCGACGCGAGCGGCAAGGTGTCGCTCGTGTCCGAGCAAGGCGGCGACGCCGGCAGCGCCGACCTGGGCGCGCGCCTGACCGCGTGCAGCGTGGACGTCAGCGGGGCAAGCTTCGCGCAAACCGCGGCGCCCCCGGCGCTGGCCGAGCAGATCGGCGAGGCGCTGAGCTACCTCACGCCCGAGATGGCGGTAGCGCAAAAGCTCCTGGTCGACGAGCTAGCGAAGCTCAACGACCCCATCGTCACGAAAATTCTCATCGACCTGAGCAGCAGCAGCAAAATCCCTCCGGACCTGCGCAGCACCGCCCGCTCGCTGATCGCGACTCGGCGCACCGGTAAGGAATACATGCTCGCCGCGCTCGAGCGCCACTACGACTACATCAACGACGTGCTGCTCCCGCCGCCGCTCGGGCCGCTCGCCGACGCGCTCTCGGCCATGAACGAGGTGAGCGCCACCCCGCTGCTCGCCAAGCACCTGAACGACCCCGCCAACGAGATGGCCGACGTCGAGCGCGCCGCCATCGCGCTCAGTAAGCTGGCAACGCCGGCAGAGTACGAGCAGCTCCGCACCTTCTTCGCGCTCTACCGCGCCACGGCCGATGAGCCGTCGCTGGTGAGCGCCGTGGTGGCGGTGGGCGGTGCGCTGCCGCGTGTCGGCGGTGCCGCCGGTAAGTTGCTGCTCGAGCGCTCCGCCGAGGATCCCCTGACTCAGCCTGACGTAAAGCGAGGCCTGGCGGCGCTGCTCGCCGCGCCTCCCACATCCGCGCCTTCTCCGGCGCCTAGCCCGAGCGGAGCGGGCGCGGGAAGCGAAGCGAAGACAGAAGCGCCCCCAAACGTTGCGCAAAGGGCGGAGCGCCCCTAGGCTTAGGGGTTTCGTATGAGCTTCGAATCGCTGCGGTCCCGCTTGGTTGAAGGTCGCCCCCTGGTCCTCGATGCGGACACGGGCGCCTCTTTCCGGGCCCGGGGCGTGCAGCTCAGCTCCCCCGGAGCGCTGGGTCAGTTGCTGCGCGAACGCCCCAGTGAGGTCGAGTCGCACTACCTGGCCGAGATCGCCAGCCGAGTCGACGTGCTCTCGGCCCTCACCGCCGACACCACGCCGCGCGCGCTCGCCGAGGTCGGCATGGAGCATCGCTCCGCGCAGCTCACCGGTCGCGCGGTGGAGCTCGCGCTCGACGCCGTGAGCGACAATCCGAAGCCCATCGCGGTCGCGGGCGTGCTCGGCTCGGACATGGTGAGCCCGGTCGCGGCCGATCGCCTGCACGAAGAGCTCACGGAGCACGCCGCACGTCTCGGCGCAGCAGGCTGTGAGCTGCTGGTTGCGCGCGGTCAGGGCTCGCGGCTCGGCTTGATGGCAGCAGTCGTCGCGGCTTCGCGCACCGACTTGCCGACGTGGGCGGTGATCGAATGCGGACCTACCGGGGACAGCACCGTGGAGGGCAATCCGCACGAGCTGATCGACGCGCTCGCCGAAGCCGGAGCGAGCACGCTGCTATTCGAGGTGCCGCACATCGACGTCGGCCTCAGGCAGCTCGAGCGCTTTCGCGCCGCGCTCGAGGCCCACGGCATGTTCCCCGGCGTGCTCCTGGCCGCCAGTGAAGGCGCCGTGCGCGGCTTCGACGACGCCCTCTCCGACCCCGAGCATTGGGTCGAGCGGGCCATCGACTTGAGCCTGGGTGGCGCCCGCGTCATCGGGGGCGGAGCCGGGACTACCGAGGCGCACACGCGCGCCCTGGCGTTGGCCCTCGGTTCGCTCCACCCTTCGCTGCCGAACCGCCGGTCCGATACCGAGCTCGATCGCGAGCCGGGCAACTGGTAACTGAACCCGTCTGGCTCTATTACCCCCGTCGAGCATGACCGCGATCCCCGAGCCCACGCCCCAGGACCGTCCGCTACAGAGCGTGGAGCAGCTGGTCGAGCTATTTCGCGCCGCTGAAAAGCCGGCCGAGCAGTTTCGCATCGGCGCCGAGGCCGAAAAGTTCGCGGTCACCTCGCAGGGTGAGCCCCTTCAGTACGAGGGGGAGCGCGGCGTGGTCGGCATTTTCGAGTCGTTGGCCGATTTCGGCTGGGAGCCCGAGCGTGAAGCGCCGGACGGCCCCGCCATCGCGCTCAAGCGCGGCGCCGCCAGCATCACGCTCGAGCCGGGCTCGCAGCTCGAGCTCTCGGGCGCTGCCCTGCCCGACCTGCATCAGGTCGACGCCGAATTTCAAAACCACTTGCGCGAGCTCGCTCCGGTTTCGAAGCAGCTCGGCCTCACCTGGCTCGGCGTCGGTTTTCATCCGCTCGCGCGCCAAGCCGACCTCGGCTGGGTGCCCAAGCAGCGCTACGCCATCATGCGCGAATACCTGCCGAAGCAGGGCCACGCCGCGCACGACATGATGCGCCGCACCGCCACGGTGCAGGCCAACTACGACTTTTCGAGCGAAGCCGACGCGATGAAGAAGCTCGTGCTGTCGCTCAAGCTATCGCCCATCATCCACGCCATGCTGGCCAACTCGCCCTTCAAAGAAGGCAAGCTGGCGGGCAGCAAAAGTGTGCGCGGCGAAGTGTGGCTGAACATGGATCCCACGCGCTCGGGGCTGATCCCCAGCCTGTGGAGCAAGGCCCAGCCGGGTTACCGCGACTACGTCGAGTGGGCGCTGGATTCGGGGATGTTCTTGTTCAAGCGGGAGGGCAAGGTCGTGGCCAACACCGGCCAAACCTTCCGCAGCTTCATGACCGACGGCTTTCAAGGGCACCGCGCCACGGTCGCGGACTTCAAGCTGCACCTGCAAACGCTCTTTCCGGAAGCGCGCCTCAAAAACACGCTGGAGGTGCGCGGCTGCGACTCGCTCCCGGCTGCGTTTGCCATGGCGGTACCGGCGCTGTTCACGGGCATCCTGTACGACGCGCGCGCTCTCGATCAGGCAACCGAGCTCCTGGCGGCGCTCACCTTCGACCAGGTGAATCGCGATCGGCTCGCGCTGGTGCGCCAGGGCCTCACGGCTCCGCTCGGCGGCAAGCCCGCGGTCGAGCTCGCCCAGGCCTTGTTCGACATCGCCGCCACCGGCCTGTCACGGCGCGGCAAGCGCAACGCGCAGAACCAAGACGAGCGCTGTTTCCTCAAGCCTCTAGCGCCGCTACTCGAATCAGCGCGCTGCCCGGCAGATCTGCTCACCGAAGGCCTGAGCAGCGCGCCCACAGCGGGCGACTTGATCGCCCGCTGTAAGATCTGAGCGCATCGACGAAGCCGTTACTTCGCCTCGAAGACCTGCACTTCGTCGTCGAGGAAGCGCGGCACGAGCACGCGGCTGCGCTTCGTATCGACACCGAAATCGGCCGCGCCCTTCACGTTCTCGATCGCTGCCGCGTACGGGCCACCGAGCTTGCCCTTGTACACCGCGCTCGCGCCCCAGCTGCTGGCCCACAGCGTGTCGCCCACGTATGCCATACCGTCGAGGCCGCCGTTCGGCAGCTTCTGCACGTCTTCCTTCTTGCCGTCGTCGGTCAAGCGGAACACCTCGTTGCTTTGGAAGGTGTTGACCAACAAGCCCTTGGGGCCTATCGCGAGGCCGTTGGGGCCGCCGAGATCTTTGGACTTGGCTACCACCTTGACCTTGCCGGCCTTGTCGATGGCGACGACCTGATCGCTACCGGTCGGCTCGAAGCCCTTCTCGGTCGCCTTGATGGCCGAGTCCGAGACGAACACGCGCCCGTCCGGCGCCGCCACCAAGTCGTTCGCAAAGCTGAAGCCCGGCAGCGCGATCTCACCCTTGGCGGCGCCCGTCTTCAGGTCGAATTTGCGCACGAACGTGATGTCCGCCACCCAAAGCTCGCCGCGCACGATCGCCGAACCCTTGGGCGCATCGAGCTTCACGCCCTTTTCGCCGCCCGCAATCCACTTTGGCGTCTTGATGGTGCCGTCCGGCGACAGCTCGGAGATGTAGCCGTTGCCATCGACGCCGTCCGGCTTGCCGTTGATGTTCGAAACCAAATAGCGATCGCCAGCGGCGTCGTACAGAACGCTCTCGGGCGTCGCGAACGCGCCCTTGTAGGTGAGCACCGGTGCCGGCACGGGCGCGGGCGGCGGCTTGGTCGCTTCTTGCAGAGCAGGCGCAGCGGACGCGGAGGGCGCCGCGCTAGCGGCCGGAGAAGTCTCGACCTGCACGGGCGCGACGGACGGGGGCGGCCCCGGCTGCGCAACCTCCGGCGGGGGTGCCGGCTTTTCGCAGGCGATAACCAGCGCGCAAAGCGCGACGAACGACACTCGAACGTTCATGTCAGCTCCTTCCTCGAGGGGAGGCGGAGCTTACATCAAGGAGACCCGACCGGAAGCGCAGCTGCGCCGCGCCTTCGGTTCGAGTCGCACTAGATTCGCGGCACGCTCGGCGGACGGGGAAATAACGGACGCTCGGTCGCGACGTTCGTCGGTGCCTCGCTGTCGAACCAAGGTTCCTCGACCACCGCGATCTTGCCGAGAGCGGCAGCAGCCAGGCGCGCGGCTTCGGCCGACTTTTCGGGCGCGCGTTCGGTCGGAATGTCCGAACCGTGCTCGCCTTCCAGCTCGAGGCGCGTCAGGGCTTCATCAATCGTCACTGCCCATCCAAACGGCCTAGCCTGACGTCTCTTTAGCGAGCTCATAACCTCGTGACCCGATTCGACAATTTCGCGATCCACCGCGCTCCGCCACCTCTCCGCCATGCGCGTGTCGCATCTTGAGTCATGGTGGCGGTCACGATGAAGCTTGCTTGGCTCTTGGTGGGTGGCGCGCTGGTGCTCTCGGGCTGCTCCGACGACGAGCCCGCGTTCACGCCGGTCCCGCTGCCCGAATGCCCCGGTGAAGGCTACGACGTTTGCGACATTCGCGAAGAGAGCTGCCAGGCGCAGCTGCGCTCGCTCGCGGCGTGCGTGTACGGCAGTGACGATCCGCCGGAGGTGCCGGTGCACGTCGTCAGCGAGGCGCAGTTTCGCGCAGTGCTCGAAGAGAGCGCGGCGGAAGAAGCCGCCGAGCGCACGCCGACCGATGAGCAAGCGACAGCGGCGATGGAGCGCGCGCTCGTCGACCTGAAGCTGGTCCAGCCCGGCGCGCTCTCGGACGAAACGCGCATCGACGACATCGTTCGACTCTTCGTCGGCGTGTACCTGGACGCCGAGCAAGGCATCGTGATCATCGATCGCGGCACCTCGCAGAGCAGCGTCGACTCGGACATGCTGCTCTTGCACGAGTATATCCACGCCTTGCAAGACGCCGACTACAGCCTCGACGACTGGCACGCCAAGCAAGGCCAAACCAGCGACGCCGTTCTGGCAGCGCGCTCGGTCACCGAAGGCGAAGCGACCTTTTATCAAATGCGCGCCGGCGCAGCCATGCTCGGCTACGACTCGTCGAACATCGACTTCGAGAGCACGTTCCGCAATTTGCGGCGCGACCTGAGCGACTCCGCCCGCAAGGATGCCTCGCCCTACATCGCAAGCTCGGCGACTTTCCCGTATGGCTACGGCGCCGAGCTGGCCAATCGCGCCTTCGCCGAGAGCGGGCAGGGCTTCGAGGCGGAGCTGTTCGAAAACGTGCCGCCCACGACGCGCGAGGTCATGCGCCTCGCGCTTTACCCCGACGATCCGAGCTACAGCGAGCGCGAGCCGCTCGAGCACGAGGCGCCGACGCCGACGGGGTCGTTCGCGCTGCTCGACGAGGACGTGCTCGGACTCTGGAATACGCGGCTGGTGCTACCGGAAAGGGTGGACACGCATCCCGATCCCTACTGGCTCGGCGTCTTTTCGGATCACCTGTGGGTCTACGCCGATGAATCCGGCGCTACCGCGTGGCTCTGGGAGGTGCAGACCAACGATCCCGACGCGATGTCGCTCATCCTGTCCGATCTGCGCGACGCGCTCCCGGGCGTCACGATCGAGACCGAGTTCGGCCGGCTCTACTTCGCGGGTGGCAGCGACGGCATCCCGGACTTCTTGAGCGAAGCCGGACAAGCCTTCATCGAAGCCGGCAACCCCGAGCCCTAGGCGGCCACGAGCCGGATCTTGTCGGCCTGACCGGCGCGATAGAAGCGCCGCAGCGCCGAATGCGTCGTTTCAGCGCCAAAACTCAGCAGCCGCCGCATGAAGCGCGCCGCCAGGTCGTTGGCGGTGCGGTAGCGATCGCCCAGCTCCGTGCCGGCGGCGTGCAGGTAGCGCACGTTTTCGTAGAGCCGCGCATGTACCTCGAACGCCTCACCGCGATCGTAAGGCACGCGCTCCAATACCAGCAGCACGAACTTGTCGACCTCGGCTTGTAGTTCCAATTCGAGCTGCGTCGACGGCAGCTCCTGCCGCGCGCGGTTGGCAACGTACACGAAGTGACTCACCCCTTCGGCCAGCTGCAGCCAGGCATCGTGATCGCTGCCCGCGCTACCCGGCACCACCAGGGCGAGCTCCACGCTGCCTTCGCTCTCACGCAACAACAGCGCTTCGCGTCCCTCTGGCTCGCTGCTCTCGCGCACGAAGTCGCGCACGTCCGGCGTCTCTTCCAAATGATAGAAGCGCTCCAGCCGCCGCTGCAGCCGGCGCAGCGTATCGAGGCGCTCGGTCAGTGCAGGCCTCCTGCGCCCCGCACCGGTAAGACGCCGCGCTCCAGCAACTCGCTACCGAGCTCGTCCGAGCCGGTCTTGAGCCAACGCTCGTACAACTTCAGCAAGCTCTGGCTGGAGGGCGCGGCGGCGAGCGACAGTTTTTCGGCAACGGCGCTCAAGAGCTCGGCGAAGCGCTCGAAGTTCGAGGCCAATTCGAAGAACAGATCTGGTGCGGCGTCGTTCGCGCCGTGCCGCAGCATGCGTCCCGCGCCGTCGTAAGCGCGCGCTCCGAGCTGCGTCACGTAGCGAACCTCCACGCCGCGCGTCTCCAGGTGCGGCGCGAAAAAGCCACTCACGTAAAGCACGCCGTCGCCCAGCACGCGGAGCCGCTCGAAGCGATCCTGCCCGGGGGCGCGCATCGCTTCATCGAGCAGCAGCGTGAGCGGCCGCTCGAAGGCAACGCTAGCGTGGGCATCGGGGCGCGCGTAGTCGGTGAGCAGCGACACCAAGTAGTACTCCGCTGCTTCGGTCGCTGCGACGTGCTTCTTGCGCATCGCGTCGTCGACTACATCGTGAAAGAACGTCTCGAGATTCGCCGACAAGTCCAAACCAGAGCGCATCCCTTCACTCATGCAAACATCCTTCCATCAGCTGACGTTTCCGCGCGGTGGCCGCGCTGTCTCGCGTTCGGCAACGTTCTTTGGCGTTCGACGACGCGCGATGTGCGCGGCAATGCGACCGAGTGCCGACACGTGAGCTTCTGCAAGAGAGCTGCGCCATGGCAGCCCTCGATTGGATACGTGCGCGTAGTGAATCGCGAGGCGCGCGTGCGCATCAGGCGCGGTGCGTGGCAGAGCGCAGAGTGACTCTCGTCCTCTTCGGAGGGGCGCAGGGCGCGCGGGGCTCCGGGTTCGGCGGCTCGACCCCGCCGAAGCGCGTGGTGAGAGACTCGAATCAGACCCCTCAAGCCTAGCTGCGTCGCGGCCCGTTGGCCTAGACACCCGTACAGCCCCCGTTCGTATTTTCAGCACTCGCGGGCGCCGGCTGCTAGCCCGAAACCCTTCGGAAGCACCTCAGCAAGGGGTGATACCCCATGGGTTTTGCACGGCTATTTGACCCCACAACGTCGGCCCCTTGACACCCTTCCGCGGATGCTTAGGCTCCGCGTGGCCCAGTTGTTAGCACTCGCGCGAGTTGAGTGCTAAGGCCGGGAATCCCAAAAGTTCTCGCTGGTTAGCCCGGTTATCAGCCGGGGGAACAGCCGGCAAAAACCCAAGAACAACCTCTCGAGGGAAAAGACACATGGCAACGAAGATTCGACCGCTCCAGGACCGCCTGATCGTCAAGCGCGTCAAAGAAGAAGAGAAGACCAAGGGTGGCATCATCATCCCGGACTCCGCCAAGGAGAAGCCGGTCGAGGGTGAAGTCATCGCCGTCGGCAACGGCAAGGTTCAGGAAGACGGCACCGTGCGCAAGCTCGACGTGAAAGCCGGCGACCGCATCCTGTTCGGCAAGTACTCGGGCACCGAGGTGAAGCTCGACGGTGAGGAGCACCTGATCCTGCGTGAGGACGACGTCCTGGGCGTTATCGAGAAGTGATCTGAGGAGAAAACAGAACCATGTCCGCTAAAGAAATCGTTTACGAAGAGTCCGCACGCAATCTCATCCTCAGCGGCGTCAACGCGCTCGCGAACGCCGTCAAGGTCACGCTCGGTCCCAAGGGCCGCAACGTCGTGATCGAGAAGTCCTTCGGCGCCCCGACCGTCACCAAGGACGGCGTGACCGTCGCCAAGGAGATCGAGCTCGAGAACAAGTTCGAGAACATGGGCGCGCAGATGGTGCGTGAGGTTGCGTCGAAGACCAGCGACATCGCTGGCGACGGCACCACCACCGCGACCGTGCTCGCTCAGGCGATCTTCCGTGAGGGCAGCAAGCTCGTCTCCGCCGGCCACAACCCGATGGAGATCAAGCGCGGTATCGACAAGGCCGTCGCCGCCATCACGGACGAGCTGAAGAAGATTGCCAAGTCGACCAAGGATCCGAACGAGATCGCCCAGGTCGGCACGGTGAGCGCCAACGG
This sequence comes from Myxococcota bacterium, assembly GCA_048498935.1. GTDB lineage: Bacteria > Myxococcota_A > Polyangia > Polyangiales > Polyangiaceae > PMG-095. The sequence continues at coordinate 4,554 of JBEHXA010000106.1, read as the reverse complement.
CGACACCACCATCGGCAAGCTGCTCAGCGAGGCCATGGAGAAGGTCGGCAAGGAAGGCGTCATCACCGTCGAAGAGGCGAAGAGCGCCGAGACGTCGCTCGACGTCGTCGAAGGTATGCAGTTCGACCGCGGCTACCTCTCGCCGTACTTCGTGACGGACCCCGAGCGCATGGAGGCCTCGCTCGAGGACGCCTACATCCTGCTCAGCGAGAAGAAGATCGCGAACATGAAGGACCTGCTCCCGGTCCTCGAGGCGATTGCCCGTTCGCAGAAGCCGCTCTTGATCATCGCCGAGGACATCGAAGGCGAAGCCCTCGCGACCCTCGTCGTCAACAAGCTGCGCGGCACGCTGAACTGCGCCGCCGTCAAGGCTCCGGGCTTCGGCGATCGCCGCAAGGAGATGCTGAAGGACATCGCGATCCTGACCGGCGGTCAGGTCATCGCGGAGGAGCTCGGCCTCAAGCTCGAGAACGTCACCATCAGTGACCTCGGCCAAGCCAAGCGCATCAAGATCGACAAGGACAACACGACCATCGTCGATGGCGCTGGCGTGAAGGACAAGATCAAGGGCCGTCAGGCCGAGATCCGCACCCAGATCGAGAACACCAGCAGCGACTACGACCGCGAGAAGCTCCAGGAGCGCCTCGCCAAGCTGGTCGGCGGCGTTGCGGTGATCAAGGTCGGCGCTGCGACCGAGGTCGAGATGAAGGAGAAGAAGGCCCGCGTCGAAGACGCCCTCCACGCCACCCGCGCGGCGGTCGAGGAAGGCATCGTCCCCGGCGGCGGCGTCGCGCTGCTCCGCGCCCAGAAGGCGCTCGACGGCCTCAAGGTGGATCCGGACCAAGAGTTCGGCGTCCGCATCATCCGCCGCTCGGTGGAAGAGCCGCTCCGCCAGATCGTCGCCAACGCTGGCGAAGAGGGCTCCATCATCGTGCAGAAGGTGAAGGAAGGCACGGGCAACTTCGGCTTCAACGCGGCCACCTCGAAGTACGAGGACCTCGTTGCTGCCGGCGTCATCGACCCCGTCAAGGTGGTTCGCAGCGCACTGCAGAACGCCGCGTCGGTCGCGAGCCTCATGCTCACCACCGAGGCCCTGATCGCCGACAAGCCCAAGGAGGAGAAGGCTCCTGCTGGCGGCGGTCACTCGCACGGCGGCATGGGCGGCGGCGACTTCTGAGATTCGTCTCAGACGTAGCTAGACGCTAAGTCGACGAACGGCGCTCTCCCGGAAACGGGAGGCGCCGTTCGGCTTTTTGTGGCTGCCACGACGCGGCTCGATTGCAGAAGCTGCTGTTCGGCGCTGGGTTTCGTTGCGCGAAGGAGGAGGCGAGCGTTCAGCGTGCCACGCGAAGGCGAGAAGCGGGAGGGTCCACGTGGGATGTGGGACGTGGGATTCGGGACGTGGGATCGGGACGTGGGATTCGGGACGTGGACGTCGGGATACGGCCGCAAATCCATGTCGCGTTTTTGACAAGGATTCCTCATTGATTTCGCACCCGATTTTCGGAGCGGACGCCATGTCGCAGATGCTACTTGCGGAGCCTCACGGCAACGCGAAGCGAACGACGACTAGCGCTGCGTACACGTCTCTCATCACGAGCGCCGCATCCACGCGCACCGCGGCTCCGATCACCCTAGGTGATGACGGGGAGACTTGGGCGGGATAGACAACCGGTATGCGACGAGCCTGGGGTTTCGTATTGATGGTGTCGCTCTTGAGCGGATGCGCGTCGACCGAGTACACGCCCATGAAAAGCGGGCGCGTCGCGATGACGAGCAATGGGTACGTACGGGACGGAGTCACCTACCCCAACACCTTCGGTGGCCTCGCGGATGCCGTGAAAGACAATCCTCGGGCGCACGAGAAAGCTGAGCACGCTTCGAACCTGTTCACCAACGGCCTCATCACCGGAGGGCTCGGGCTCGCGGGAGAAGTGGGCGGCATCGTCTTGGTCGCCACCGGCACCAAGCACGACGATCGAACCGGTGAGACCTCTACAACGACGATGTCGAGCTGAAGCGCGCAGCGCCTCCCCCACCCGAAGCGCCTGGTCCACGCCTCGACGCCATCCCGAGCACAGCGCCGAGCGCAGCGCCACCCAGCCCGGTGAGCCCTTCCCCTGAAGCCGCGCCCAGCGCGCCGACCCCGCCAAGCGGCAATTAGTCCGCTTGGCAGCTGTCTGGCACCAGGGCGCTCTTGGCGCTGCCGAGAACCACCACGGCTTGCGCGAATGCAAAGCTACAGGCTTCGAATTTTGAGCAGCTATCCTCGGACAAGCACTGCCGAAGACCGCGCTCGAGCTCGGGCCTGAACCACGCTTCCATCTTGATGTAGGGGGCGACTGGGCAAGGATCGTTGCAGGCGGCAGCGCGCTCGCAGTACTTGGCGACCACATGCTCGACCGCCGGTTCCACGACGCGGCAAGCTTCGTGATCTGAACAGCCGTGCTCGAGCTCGCACTGCAGCTTCGCTGCGACTTCCGGCTTGAGCCAGCGCGCCATCACGTTGCAATAGCCTGGGTTGTTGTCGTCAGGCATGCAGGTGTTCATCGTCGTGAGACAAACGTCGTAGACGTTTGGATCGTGGACAGGCATCCGCCAAACGACGTCCCACCGCTCACAGACCTGTGGTTCCGAGCAATCGTCACCGAAACACGAGACCCGTGCGCACGTCATGCTGTAAGCCCTCGGCTCACTTTTGAGCTTGGGACCGTCGGCACGAGTACAACTACAAGCCGCGAGTGCGGCGATTGCCAGCAATATCAGGGACGAAATTCGACGCTTTGACCTCATACGCTCTGGTCGGGGGGAGCTGCCAACCGGTTGCGCTATTTCTGCCATCCGCGGCCCAAGGCGGCGCGCCCGGCTAGGCGCGCCTGCAGCGCCAGGCCGGCATGCTAGCGTCGCGGCATGAGTGGAGCAGCGAACGGGTGGGAAATCGACGCAGCGTTTTTGGACGCCTTTCAGATTGAGTGGAAGCCACCCGCGCGTGAAGAGCAGCTGAAGGAGGCGGAGACGGCCATGAACGTGCCACTCCCGGAAATGATTCGGAGCTGGTACGGAGCGGCGAATGGCGGCGCGTCGAGCGCGCCGCGCACGGAGCTCTCGCTCTTGGCCCTCGAACAGGTGATGAACCTATTCAACGAAACGGTGCTGGCAAAGCGCGGGCACTTTCCGTTCGTGGACAACAACGATTCGAATCCGATTTGTATCGTGTGTCGTGGGCCGATGCTCGGCTACGTGACGCAGTGGGAGCACGATGGTGAGCCGCGGGTGCTGTACCGCTCGGTGGCCGGATTTTTCCGCGAGGCCGTGGCGCAGCTGGCGAGCGAAGGCTACCTCGACACCCACGAGCTCAAAGGCGATTTCACCGCGCCCGAGCGCACCGACGACGACCAGCGCATCGGTCGAGAGCTCCTGCAAACCATCAAGGATGGCAAAGCAACCAAGATGGCGGCCGCCACGCGGCTCATGTTCGCCGCCGACCTCCTGAACGACGTCGCCGAAATCCGCGAAGCCGCCGAGCTCGGCAACGAGTACGTCTGGGACCACGTCATGCGGCGCCTCGAGCAACTCGGCACGCCCGCAGCTCAGGCCGAGCTCAGCGCCATGCGGGCCGCGCACGACGACTTCGCCGAAAAGTGCGCGGCGGTCCTTCGCGGAGGTGGCTTCGAGGTCGAGGTCACCGCTCCGTATGGGCGCAAGAGCCTGACCATGAACACCAACATCCACCTCAACATGGACGCCTTCTTCGCCCGGCGAAGCCAGCCCGACTTCGACCAATACCTGCTCGAGTGGGCGCGTAGCGCCGTGGCCCGACACAACGAAGACGCCGAAAGGGGCGAACAGGGCGCCTGACGCACAGCTTGGCGGGCGAAGGGCCTCGGCCACTCGCCTTCGCGGTCTCCCAAAAGTGGTCACCCCCCTCCCAAAAGTAGGCCACCCCCTGATCAAATTTGGGAGATGCGCTTTGGCTCGCGTAGAGGGGCTCGCGTATCGCGGTTCGCTCGCCGACAGAAGCTGGTGTCAGACATCGGGTCTGGATGTCGGTTGGGAGCCGCAGCGAGCGTGCCGCGCGCAAAACCGCTCTGCTAGGCTGGCGTGCGTGAACGAGCCGAAGACCTTGCTCCTGGCGGAAACGGGTGTGGTGCAGCTGCCGGACGGGTCGAGCGCCGTCAACGTGGGGCCCATCGTGCGCGCACTCACGTTTTTGACCGAGGGGCGCGGTGAAGATCGGGGCACCGACGAACAAGGGCGACCGCTGCCCGACTTGATGAGCCTCGCCTTCGACGTGATCGAGAGCATCATCCTCGGCGGCCGCAAGGCTGAGTATTTCCGAAGGGTGAAGCTGGAGCTCGAAAACGAGGGCGAAGGTTTCAGCAGTCGCTCGCTCGGGCTCGCCAAGCGCGCTCGCCGCGTACAGGCGCGCGAGCTGCCGACAGCCCTCGACGAGGCCGCGATGCAGCTGAGCGGCATGTTGAGCGAGTTGGGCTCCCTCCCCTTGCCTGAAGAGCGCCAGCAGCAGCTCACGCAGTCGCTCGAAGCGTTCCGCAC
>JBEHXA010000105.1:0-15697 GCA_048498935.1 Myxococcota bacterium | reverse complement strand
TCAACCCTCAGCATCTCGAGCGCGCGCACACGGGGCGCCGCCGAGCCGCGCTGCCGCTCGGTCGCACCCATGTAGCTTTCGCGCTCCGGCGACCCGAGAGCGCGCCCCTCAATGACGGCACCCGAAGAGGCAGCGCGGCGAACCAGCTCCTCTTGAGCGGCCTTCGGCAGAGCCGCGACGGGGAACACCAGCTGACAACCGCCCCGAACCTGACGCCGAACCACCGGCCAGTTCTCCTGTCGCGCGCGCCTGGCGATGTTTTGCTTGGTCGTAGGGAGACCCGGCAACGCCAATTCGGCCAGCTCCGCCGACGAGAAAGCGCCCGCTGGTGCCTTATTCTCGGCCAAAAAGTAGGGCTTGTTCGTTGTTGGAGGGGCCGTAGTCAACGCGGTAGGGTCCGTCTTGAGCTTTGCCTGATTGTACGTCCACCTGGACGTATTCTCAAGCCACAAACAAAGCGAACACTAGGACGGCTCGTTGACCCCTAAACCCCGGAAAAATCTGCCCACGCTGGGGGAGCGGATTCGGCTCATAGCCAAGGCGCTCGGGACTCAGGCCGAAGCCGCCAAGCGAGCAGGCGTGTCGCTTCGACAGATGCAGAAGTACGTCGCAAACAAAGCTCAGCCGCCCCCAAACGTGCTTGGTCGCCTGGCGGTGTCCGCTGGCTTCAATCTAGAATGGTTGGTCTCTGGGGCAGGGGAAGCGCGTTGGGGCGAGCCGCTACCGTCGGGAGTGAAGGTCGACAACGAAAGCCTCCTGCTGGCGTTCGGCAACTCCCCCTCGGCCATGGCACTGGTGACCGACCGTCTAGCTCAAGAGGGGCACATACCCGTATCGGACCCTGAAGCCGCTGCCGTCGCCATGAAGGCCGAGGCAAAGCTCGAGCGCGCGGAAACCGTAGTCAATCATGCGATGTTTCTGACCGTGCTCTCGGCGGAGGGGATCGATTTGCCTGGGTCCGATGCAGCGGCTCTCGCATCGGACCTCTCCGATCTGGCTATGGCCGCGCCAAAGGAGGCACGTCCCGAGAGGATCGCATACATAGTCACGTGGCTCCGATCTGTCGCGCTCGAGGCAAGAAAGCTGGCGCTCGATCCCCACGTGCCGCCCGAAATACGGCCGGTTGTTTTTGCCGTTCAGGAAATCGCTGCGCGCCACCTGAAGTCGACCAGGTGGAAGGTGATAGATCGTCAGGCCGCTAAGGCGGCGGGACTGGATGCACTGTCGCGGCTGTCGCGAGACTACGCGAGGAGGATTGGTGAGCCCGCGCGCCCCTCCCCGCTGAAACCAGGAAAGCGAGGGCGTTCCTGAATGGGTCGCCGGTCGACAATCAAGAGTCTCACGCCTGAGCTTCGTAGGGAACTCGACCGGCTTCTAATCGAGGATCGGCTCACACAGGCGCAGGTCGCCGAGCACATGCGCAAGCTCGGTGCGCAGGTTAGCGAAAGCGCCGTCTACCGCTACGAAGCGAAGATGCGCGACCTTGTTCGCGACATTCGACTCACCCGCGAAATGTCGGCCGTCATCGGGCGCGAACTGGAGTCGCTACCGGACCACGACACAGGGCGCATGCTCGTAGAGAGTCTTCAGACGTTGCTGTTCAAGGCCCAGATGCAGCTTCGGTCGGGGGACGACGTGGACGAAAAGCAGCTCGCTCGATTCGCCAGCACCGCCCGTGACCTGGCCAGCGCGCTCAAGATGCACACGGACACCGAGGCGAAGGTTCGCGATCGGATCCTACGCAAAGCAGCCGAGGTCGCCGGCGGCGCCTGCAAGAAGCTCGGCTACGGAGCCGAGGTCGCCAACCTCATCAGGGAGCAGATCATGGGCATCTCGCAAGAGTCGCTCAGCAGGCCTGCTCCGCAGCCCGAAAGCGAGCAGCAGCCATGACGCTTACCGCCATCAGAACGGCCATGGGAGAGGCCCTCCGAGCGTTGCCAAAGGAGCAGCGAGAGAACATCGTTCGTCGCTTAGGCAGCTCGTTCAAGAGGCACACGGAGGCCGAGGCGAAGCTTCGCGAAGCAGTCGAGGTCGCCAGGGACAGCGCGGAGCAGCCATGACACTTACCGCCAAGCTCTCCGAGGATCGGCGCTCGATCATCTTGCGAGTTCTCGCCGAGCAACCCAATTTCTGCTTGAACGAGGGCATGCTCGAGGGTGCCCTGGAGACATTCGGCCATCAGGTTGCGCGTGACGTGGTGCGCACCGAGGCCGCGTGGCTGGCTGAGCAGGGGCTCGTCAGCGTGGACGCCAAATTGATCTGGCTCGTGACCCTCACGCGGCGCGGGGCGGACGTGGCTCGAGGGCGAGCGATCGCTCCGGGCGTGAAGCGACCAGATCCCGCCGAGTAGCCGGGTGATACAGCGTGGACGCAAGCACGACGACGAACCGTGTTCCACTTTCTGAGGCGCCCACTTGCAGGGCGATGGTCAGAATTGGCAAGTGCAATCAGGCACTTGCGAATCGCCGGCGCGCCCAAAACGGGCATGTTCCACTTCCGCTACTCACCCACGTGATTTCACGCACTTGCAACGCGAACTTGGCGAATGCGCCGACCCGCCAGAAGACCGTGTTCCGCTTTCTGGGCCAGCAATTCAGCCTCAGAACCGAAGTGGAACACGACTTTGCGAGGTTTTTGGGGTCACGCCGCGCGCTCAGCAGCGTCGATTTTGGGCCGGCGCGCGACCTGCGCGAGCCACGTAACTCAAGCGCTAGCCACGATATTCCGCGGCTCTCCTCCACAAATCTTCGGTATCCCGGCGCACTGACACCAACCCCGCCACAAACTGACATTAACCCTGAGCGGTAACACTCGAACCCCAAAATTCTCGCCTCGCAGACCTCCCCGTCTCCCCGCCTCCCTCTGACCATTGGTCTCATTTCCCAGCTGCCCGCCCACTCAGCCTGGTTTCTGGCGAGGCTTTCGCGAGACCGAAGCGGAGCGTACGTGGGTACGTGAGCATCGGACCGCAGCGAAAACGAAGCCAGAAGCCAGGATCAGCGGGCGTGGTCATCAGCTGAAATGAGACCAATGATGAGCCGCCTCCCTGTAAAATCAGGGATCTCGAAAAGAGGGCACCGGTAGCGCTGGGCCCGTGACGCGTCCGGCGAGCGGCGGGCGTGCTAAGGAGCGGCCAAGTCATGGAACGCTTACAGAAGGTGCTGGCCCGCGCAGGCATTGCTTCGCGCCGCGCCGCCGAGCAGATCATCTTGGCCGGTCGCGTGCGCGTCGATGGACGCATCGTGCGCGAGCTGGGAACCCAGGTCGATCGGCGGAGCCGGGTCGAAGTCGACGGCACCAAGATCGTCGCCGAGAAGCTCGTGTACATCGTGCTCCACAAGCCGCGCGGCGTGGTCTGCACCATGAGCGACCCGGAAGGGCGACCCACCATCCGCGAGCTGATCAAGGAAGCGGGCGGTCGACTGGTACCGGTCGGGCGCCTCGATTTTCACACTAGCGGCGCGCTGATCTGTACGAACGACGGCGAGTTTGCTCAAGGGCTCGCGCATCCCAAGCGCGAGGTGCCGAAGGTCTATGTGGCCAAAGTGAAGGGCACGGTCGACGACGACGCGCTCGAAGGTTTGCGCAAGAGCATCGTGCTCGACGGCAGACCGACCGAGCCAGCTCAAGTCAAGCTGCTGCGCTACGAGGGCGACAAGACGTGGCTCGAGATCACGCTGCGTGAAGGACGTAACCGCCAGGTGCGCCGCTTGGGAGAGGCGACGGGCTTTCCGGTGATGCGCTTGGCGCGCATCTCGCACGCCGGCGTGAGCAGCGAAGATTTGCGGCCGGGTCAGTGGCGACCGCTCAATGTCGACGAGCTCACCGACCTAAAGAAGGACTACGGCGTGCCCAAGAAGGTGCGCGCGCCCGAGTACGATCCGGTGGCGGCGAAGAAACGCGAGCGCGCCCCCGCCTGGGAGCCCCGCACCACCCGCGCGAACAAATCGAAGGCAGCCCCCGCCCACCGCAAGATCCCCTTCGAGCACGAGCCCACCGAGCGCGTCCCGCGCGGCGGCGAGCGCCCGCAACGCGGCACCTTCTCGAACCGCAACGAGCCGTCCCGAGGCGAGCGCCCGCAACGCGGCAGCTTCTCCAGCCGCCAAGAATCGCCGCGCCCGCCACGTGCCGGCGCCTCGAGCCGGTCAGAGTCGCCGCGCACTCAACAGCGCGCCTTCTCGAGTCGACGAGAACCGTCCCAAGGCGAGCGCGCGCAGAGCGCGCGCCCAAACGAGGTCAACCGACCTTGGAAGACCAGATCACGATCCGCGATCGAGGCCAGGCCAAAAACAGACTCGGCGAGGCCGAGCGCCGATCGCGGTTCAGGTGGAAAGAGTCGCCGGAGGCGCTAAGCGAAGGGCGGAGGCGAATAAGAAAATCGCCAGGCCAAAAACAAACTCGGCGAGGCCGAGCGCGGTTCAGGTGGAAAGAGTCGCCGGACGCGTTAAGCGAAGCGCGGAGGCGACAAGAACCTACGTCGCCTTGTGCGCCAGCGTCTTTGCTCCGTCACGGAACATCACGCTGACTTTGCTGCCGTCGAGAACGGCGTCCACGTAGCCTTCGCCGAACTTGGAGTGCAGCACCAGCTCGCCTTCTTGAAAGCGGCGATCCATCCCGTACTTGGTGAAGGCATCGACCGCTTTGCCGAGCGTGCGCGTGGCCCAGGTATCTTGACGCTCCTGCTCCGCGCGCGCTTTCTGCGTCACGCGTTGCGCGGCCGTCGCCTTGGGCTCCGCCTTCTTGTTGCGGATGAACACCGAGGGGCTGGTCGTGGTTTTCGGCGCTCGGTAGTTGTGCTCCGAGTTGCAGGTCTGACAGATGACGCGCTTGGGGGCGCCGCCAACCATGGCGACGATGCGGTGACCGAGGTCCATACGGCAGCGGGTGCAATACGCGTCAACTTCACTGCCTGCGGAGAGTGCCTTCACGTTTCGAGTATCCTTGCGGGGTGGGGGCGCGACGGTCAGCCGTCGCGGGAGGGGCCCGAATCTTTCTCAGACTCGGTCGATTGGGAAGTCCCGTCTTGAGCCGGTGGCGCAGACGGCGGAACCGAGGCGCGTTTCACGCTCACCTTGGACCGCACGTCGGGCGTCGGACGGTTGGGGCGGGCGTCGTTGGGGATGAAGCGCACCTCGGTTTTGATTTCGAACGACAGTGCCGTCAAGCCGCGCACGATGTCCTCGGCCAGGTTCGAGTGCTCGAGGAAATCGCGGACCTCGCGCGCAACCACGCGATAAAGGCCGTTCTTCGTCTCATCGAGCGTACCGAACAGGGCGCCGAACGTCTCTTTCGGGAGCTTCAGCTCGGACATCAGATGGCGCACGTTTTCGGGGCCTTCGCTGATGCGCTCGTAGCCGGCTTCGATCACCTTGCGCACGATTTCGCGTAGCGCGCGCTCCAGACGCTTTTCTTCGCGCTCTGGCTCGTCGCGGTCCGGCGGTGGCGGCGGGGGCTCGGTCGGCACGGAGACTCCGGTTTGGTAGCTTGCCGCACCGCGTCAGTCAATTCAAACTAATATCACGACAGATGCCGCAGCCCTTCAGCGAGCGCCGCGCCCGCCTCCTCTCCGCGATGCACCCGGGCGTTCTGGTGCTGTTTTCCACACCGACCGCCATCCGCAACAACGACGTCGAGCATGAGTACCGCCAAAGCTCCGACTTTTTCTACCTAACCGGGTTCGACGAGCCCGACAGCGTGGCGGTGCTTTCGAGCGTCGCCGAGAAGGACAAGTTCGTCCTGTTCGTGCGCCCGCGCGATCCGGAGCGTGAGACCTGGGACGGCCGCCGCGCGGGTGTGGACGGCGCGACGAAGGACTTCGGCGCCGACGCCGCGTACCCCATCGAGGAGCTGGCGCGGAGGTTGCCGGAGCTTCTGTTGGGCGTGACCGAGCTCAACTATTCGATCGGCCGCCACCGTGAACAGGACGACGTGCTACTCGCCGCGCTCGACGGCGCGCGGCGCCGCGGACGCCGCGGCGCCGTGTACCCGACGCGCATCGTGGACGCCGAGGTGCGCTTGCACGAGCTGCGCTTGTTCAAGGAGCCGGCCGAGCTCGACATCATGCGCCGGGCCGCGCGCATCAGCGGCGAGGCGCACGTCGCTGCGATGAAGGCGGCCAAGCCCGGCGTGAACGAGTGCGAAATCGACGCGCTATTTCGCGGCATCTTTCGGCGCAGCGGCTGCGAACGCCCAGCCTACGAGCCGATCGTCGGCTCCGGGCCGAACGCGACCATTCTGCACTATCGGCGCAACAACCGCGTCATGCAGGACGGCGAGCTGCTGCTCATCGATGCCGGCTGTGAGCTCGATTACTACGCTTCGGACGTGACTCGGACCTTCCCGGTGAACGGTCGCTTCTCGCCCGAGCAGCGCGCCATCTACGACATCGTGCTCGCCGCGCAGGAGCGAGCCATCGACAAGGCCAAGCGGGGCGCCACTCTCGACGAGGTGCACGTCGCGTCGGCCGAGGTGATAAGCCAAGGCCTGGTCGACCTCGGTCTCATCGAGGGGCCGCTCGACCAGGCGATGGCCGAGCAGCGCTACAAGACCTATTACATGCACAAATGCAGCCACTGGCTGGGCATGGACGTGCACGACGTCGGCGCCTACTACCAGGCCGGCAAGGCTCGGCCGCTCGCGCCGGGCATGGTGCTGACCGTCGAACCGGGGATCTACATTTCGGAGCACGCGACGGGGCCTGCCGAACGCTATCGAGGAATCGGGGTTCGAATCGAAGACGACGTGCTCGTCACCGACTCGGGCAATGAAGTGCTGACGGCGCACATTCCGAGAACGGTGGATGCGGTCGAACGCGCCTGTCAGAGCTGAGCTGATCGGGAGCGCCTTGCTCGCGCTGCTTTCGCTCCTACCGAGCGCGGCGCGAGCGAGCGACGCCGAGGATCCATTCAGTGAGCCCGAGCCGCAGCCGGCGCTCGATCAGGCGCCGCCGCCACCGCCCGCGCCGGCCCGCACACCGCGCGAGGTCCGTGGCTATGCGCACTGGCTCGGTGGCCTCTACCTGGGGCGTGGTCTGCGCTTCAACAACCCGTACCGATTGCGCAAGGTGCTGGGGGACGATCCCGAATCGCTCTCGCTCACGGCCACGTATCTCGATCTGCACCTCGGGCGCACCTTCGGCGATCCCAACGGACTCTTCGAGCATGGCATCGCCGCGCACCTTTCGGTGGCTATCGACGGCATCCGCCAGGAGGTGCTCACGCCGTCGTACCTGATCGTCAAGCGGCTGAGCCCGCGCGTCTTGACGTATGGGCGCGCCGGCATCCCGATCGTGCTCGAGCCGGACGCGGCCGTGGGCCTGGAAGCGGGTCTGGGCGGAGCCTACTTTTTTAGCGCCAATTTCGGCCTTGGCTGCGAGCTCGACTTCAGCGTCTTCTACGGCGCGGCGACGGTAGAAAAGCCCGTCACCGTGATCCCCGTGGCGTCGCTCGCGCTGGGCGTAATCTTCGACCTGGAGCGACTACCGTGAAGCGCGCTGCATTGGTGCTGGGCAAGACCGCTCTCGGGTTCGCGATGCTGGCGTTCCTGGCGGCGCCCGTGCCCGGCGACGTCGGCGGCTGCGGTCAGGAGCCGCAGGAGCTCGACCCGCAGACCTTCTTTTCGAGCAAGCAATACATCGAGTGTGAGCACTGCCGCGATTGTGGTCTAGAGACCGGCGCCTGCTCGCGCGCATGCCAGGACGAGCTCGTGCAGCAGACCTTCCCGAAGGACTGTGTACCGCTCGTGCACGACGGCGAGGTTTGCTTGCGCGCGCTCGACGACGGCAGCTGCGAAGACTTTCGCAATTTCATGAGCGACGTCGCGCCCGAGATTCCGACCGAGTGCGACTTCTGTCCCGCCGGAGGGACGCCTTGAGGCGCGCTCTGCTCGGCGCCGCCATGCTGTTCGCGCTGGTTGGCTGCGCCAGCATGCCGACGCTGACCGAGCGTCCGGAGGAGTACCACCTCTTTCGCGCAGCCCGTATCGCTCCGACCGAGGAAGAGCGACTGCGCGCGGCTCACCGGTATCTGAAAGAAGTGCCGCGAGGGCCGCACGAGCGCCAGCTCCGCGCTTGGTTCGACGAAGCCGAAGATCGCTACTACCGCGACGCCTTCGATCGGCTGCCCAGGCTGTACGCCTACGAGCAAGCGCTCCCGAACGGTCCTCATATCGCCGACGTGCGAGCGCGCATCGCTGCGCTGGAAGGGCGGAAGCTCCGGCGGCGCGCGCACGAGAGCGAGCAGGACGCGCGCATCGCGAGCACGCAGCAGCGACTTGCGCAGGCTGACACGGATCGTCGCGCATTCGTCGCGCTGTTCAAGGACTGGACGGCGCGGCTGCTCAGGATTCGAACGTTCGGCGAGCCCACGAGCGAGCTCGACGACGAGACCATCTTTGCGTTTCGGCTGAGCGAGCCGCGCGGCACCTGCCAGGGCGAGCGCTGCAGCAAGCTTTTGCAGCCGAGCTACGAGGTGCCGGGGGAGCGCCAGCTCGTGGAGCGCGGCGCGGTGCTGGAAATCGAGCTCACGCTCGAGCGAGGCTTGCTGAGCCGGGCGCGCTTGGCAGGTCCGGAGCTGTGGACGCGCCTGGCCGAGGCGCTCTCACTCACGCCGCTGCCGAACCCCACGCCCGAACAGCGCCAAGATGCCGTCAAACGGTCGGCTCAGCTGGCGCGCGCGCTGTTCGAGCCGGTCGTGCCGGCAGGGGAGTGCGAGGTGCCGAGCGCGCCCCCCGTCGTGCTCGAGCGACGCTGCCGGGGACTGCACGTTCGCATGTTGGCGGGTGAAAGCGCGACTCAGGACGACGCGATCGAGGTCGAACCGGCAGATCGGCTGCCGTGAGCTATGCTGGCGCGCACATGCTGAGCGCGCCGCAGATCCCATACGTGACCCTGCCCGAGCTGGTGCTGCTGCCGGCCGGAGCGTTCGGAGGTTTTCCGCCTTCGGAGCTCTCGTTCAAGCCGTTCGGCATGCTGGTGGCGACTGGTGTCTACTTGGGCGCCTACCTGACGTTGCGACGTGCGCGCCGGCTCGGGCTGGACGAGCGGGTGATGTCGTCGTTCATCGCTTGGGTGGTGGGCGTCGGCTTCGTCGGCGGCCACGTATTCGACGAGCTGTTTTATTACCCGCAGCGCTTGCTCGACGATCCGTGGTCGCTGCTTCGCCTGTGGGACGGGCTCTCGAGCTTCGGCGGCTTCACCGGCGCCGTGATCGGCATGCTGATTTGGCGTGCGCGAAACCGCGTGCCGGTGCTGCCGTACGCCGACAATGTGGTGTCGATGTTGCCGGTCGGGTGGGCTTTCGGACGCGCTGGGTGCTCGATCGCCCACGACCATCCCGGGCTCCGAAGCGACGCTTGGCTCGCGGTTCGGTATCCGGGCGGTGGGCGCTTCGATCTCGGCTTGCTCGAGCTGCTGCTCACGATCCCGCTCGCGCTCACGTTCCTGTGGCTGGCGCGAAAGCCGCGACCTTGGGGTTTCTTTTCGGCGCTGGCGTGCGTGTCGTACGCCCCGGTGCGCTTTGGGCTCGATTTCTTGCGTGAGCACGAGGCGGTGCCAGGAGACCTGCACGGCGCTATCGATCCGCGATACTTCGGCCTAACACCGGCCCAGTGGGAGTGCTTCGCGCTCCTCGCGCTCGGGTTGGTACTGGCCAGGCACGTGCTCGTGGCTCGGGCGCGCGGCGGCGGCTTCGACAAGGCGCTGGTCCCCGACAAGTTCGGCGGCAGCGCGGTCGTGCCTTCACACTCGAAGACGTAGCGCGCCCGGGGCGAGCTCGGCGCGGAGCGGCAGGCGCACCGGCGTCTCGCCGTCCATGTCGACCAGCACCTCGCTGCCGCGCGCGAGGGGCTCGGCTTCGACCACCTTGCCGCGCGCGACCAGCACTCCGGGTTGACCGAGGTGCGAGCCCTTGTAGATGTGCTGCGCGAGGGCGATTCCTTGCACGCGGGACAGATCGTGCAGGGCGATCACGTCGAGCAAGCCGTCGCTCGGGTCCGCGTCCGGGGCGATCAGCATGCCGCCGCCGAAATAGCGCGCGTTGGCCAACGCCACATTGAAAATGGGTGCTTCGAGGCAGGGCTTTCCGTCCACGACGACGCGCACCGGCGCGTTGTTGTAGACCAGCATCGCGCGCAGCGTGCCGAGCAGAAACGCCGCTTTGCCGCCCATCCATTTGGGGCTCGAGTTCACGATGCGATCGGTGAGCCCGCCGATGCCGAAGCTCGTGATGTTGATGAAAGCGCGGCGCACGATCTCGCCCTCGTGGCTGGTCACGGAGAGCAAGCCAAGGTCGATGGGGCGTGGGGTTGCCGCGAGCAAGCGCGCGGCCGCCTCCTCGATCGAATCAGAGAGGCCGAAGGTACGTCGAAAGTCGCCGCCGGTGCCGGAGGGGATCAGGGCGAGGTCGGGGCCCCGCGCCACGCTGCCATCGGGCTCCAAAAAGCCCTGGGCTGCGTCGTTGAGCGTGCCGTCCCCGCCGACCATGACCACGCACTCGACGCCGTCGCGCCGCGCCTCGCGAATCAGCCGGCCCGCGTCGCCGGGCCCCTCGGTCTGAACCACTTCAGGCGAAGCCCCGCCCACGGTGAGCGCCCGGACGATAGCGCTTCGCTTCTTGGCTGCAGCGCCGCTCGCGGCGGTTGGATTGAGGATGACGCGCAAATGCACGGTCCCATCTATCCACGAACCCCCGCATCTCTTCCAGGTTCCTCGACGTTTGAGCTGAAAGGCCCGGAGCCAAGACGCGTTGGGGGCGGCGTAAACATCACCAGCGCGAAATGCCAACAAAGGCGGCCCGCTGGCCGGCGTTTAGCCTATCCTCCTGCGCCACTTGAACGCGGAATGAGCGAAAGTTATCGTAACTCGCGGGCTCTTTCCGATTGCCTTGGGCCTAGCCCACGGAATGCCAGCCCTTACGTTCAGGTACCGATAGGAAACAGATGCCGACTGAGGACGCACGCAAGCTCTTTGTCGCGGGCTTGCCCGAGTCGATCACCGAAGACGCTCTTCGGGAGATATTCGAAGCGACAGGTGGAAGTGTTACTGATCTGAGTCTGCCGCGTGATCGCGCGACGGGTCGTGTGCGTGGCTTCGGCTTCGTCACGTTCTCTTCATCCGAAGAGGCATCCGCAGCGCGTGACTCGCTCGACGGCTCGCTCCAAGCGGGGCGACCGATCTCGGTTCGTCCCTTCTCATCGGAGCCACCGCGTCGCGAAGCCGGCATGCCGCGTGAGCGCAGTGAAGGTGGCGGCGGCGGCCCTGGCTTCGGCGGCGGTGGTGGTGGTGCCGGCGCCGGCCAAGAAGATCGCACGCTGTATGTCGGCAATTTGCCGTACGACGTGAGCCAGCAAGAGGTTAGCGCGCTGTTCACCGACAATGCGTTGTCGGCGCCGGTGCGCACGCATCTACCGATTGGCCCCGATGGTCGCCTGCGCGGCTTCGGGTTCGTCACGTGCGCGAGCGCCGAAGCAGCGAACCAAGCGCTTGGCGTGCTCCGTAACCTGGACGTGCGCGGTCGGCGCTTGATGGTGAACATTGCGCACCCGCGCGGTGAACGTCCCGCAGGTGTCGGCGCGTCTCGCCCGCCACGCAGCGACGGAGGCTTTGGTGCGGGACCGACCGAGCCGCGCTTCCCGAGCGAAGGAGGCAGCCCGCCGCCAGACGCGGGGCGCCCCGTTGATCCGCGTCGTGCTCGCAACTTCGGCCCGCCCGCTCCGCCTGGTGGTAGCGGTGGCGACTGGGCGGACAAGAAGAAGAAGAAGGGCCGCAAAGGCGGCGAAGGTGGCGGCGGGGCTGCCGGAGGCCGTCGTGAGCGCGGTGGCGGCGGGCAGCGCTGGGGCTCCGATCCCGACGACGAATAGGAGCGTATCGCCCGGGCGGCGTGTCTGAGTCGGCCCGTGGGCCCACGTGGCCCGCCTTGACGCATTGCGCCCGCGGCGAAGCACGTGCTACGACCGGCCCTCTCTGTGTCGGACGGGTGAAGCCGGGTCCGGACATGACCTCGGCTGGCCTCTCCCACCCCCCTGCGAATCGATGATCTTCGACTGGCTATACGGCCTGTTCTCGAGCGACCTGGCCATCGACCTCGGTACGGCCACGACCCTCATCTATTTGAAGGGAAAGGGGATCGTGAGCTGTGAGCCGTCAGTCGTGGCGGTGCAGCGCGATGCCCGCGGCGAGCAGCGCGTCCTCGCGGTGGGGCGCGAGGCAAAAGAGATGCTCGGCCGCACCCCTGGAAACATCCAGGCCATCAGGCCGCTTCGGGACGGCGTCATCGCCGACTTCGAAATCACCGAGGCGATGCTGCGCTACTTCATCCAGCGCGCCAACAACCGCAAGACGCTGGTCAAGCCGCGCATCATCATCTGCGTGCCCTTCGGCATCACCGAGGTCGAAAAGCGCGCCGTGAAAGAGAGCGCCGAGAGCGCCGGTGCTCGCGAGGTGTACCTGATCGAAGAGCCGATGGCTGCGGCCATCGGAGCCGGCCTGCCGATTACGGAGCCGAGCGGCAACATGGTCGTGGATATCGGCGGAGGCACCACCGAAGTGGCGGTCATTTCGCTCGCCGGCATCGTCTACTCGCAGAGCGTGCGCGTCGGCGGCGACAAGATGGACGACGCGATCGTCGCCTACATGAAGCGCAAGTACAACTTGGCGATCGGCGAGCAGACGGCCGAGCGCATCAAGATCACCATCGGCAACGCCTATCAGCTCGAGCAGCAGATGACGATGGAAGTGAAGGGTCGCGACATGGTGGCGGGCGTGCCCAAGACCGTGACCGTGAACTCCGACGAGATTCGCGAGGCGCTGGCCGAGCCGCTCAACGCCATCGTCGAGGCCGTGCTGCTGGCGCTCGAGCGTACGCCGCCGGAGCTGGCGGCCGATATCGTGGATAAGGGCGTCGTGCTCACCGGCGGTGGCGCGTTGCTCAAGAACATCGACGTGCTCTTGCGTGAAGAGACCGGCCTGCCGGTGATGGTCAGCGATGATCCCATCAGCGCGGTCGTGCTCGGTAGCGGCAAGACCCTGGATCACATCGAGCTTCTGAAGGAAGTAACGATCGGCTGAGGCCCTAGCCGTGGGCTCTTTCAAACGCCTCCGTGACACCATCATCGTCGTGCTGCTGCTGTCGGTGCCGTTCTTCTTTTTGAGAGCGAGCATCCGCAGCCCGCAAGACATGAATCCCGTGGTGTCTGCGCTCGCGCGCATCGGCGCCCCGGTCGAGTACGTCGCGGCCGGCACTGCGCGGCTGTTGTCGGACCACGTCGGGCGCTACGTCTACCTAGTCGACGTGAAGCAAGACAACAACCGGCTGGCGTACGAAAATGCGCGCCTCAGCGCGCGCGTGCGCGAGCTGGAGCAGGCGCAAGCAGACAACCGACGCCTGCGCCGCTTGCTGGGCCTGCGTGACACCATCCCTTACGAGATGGTGAGCGCGCTGGTCGTGGGCAAGGACACGACCGAGTTTTTCCGTGTGGCGCACGTCACGCTCGATAGCCCGCACGCCAGCATTCGCCCGGATATGCCGGTGATCGCGCTCGACGGTGCGGTCGGTACCGTGCAGCGCGTAGCCGGCGAGAAGGTCGACGTGCAGCTCACCATCGACAGCGGCTTCGGTGTCGACGTGGTGGTGGAGCGCACCGGCGCGCGCGGCTTCGTGCGAGGCGAGGGCGATCGCTCGCGCTACCTGGTGCGCGTCGAATGGGCCGAGCGGCGCGACGAGGTCGACGTGGGTGACGTGCTGGTCACGAGCGGCGTCGGCTGTCGCTTCCCCAAGGGCATCCCGGTCGCGCGCGTCAAATCGGTCGAGAAGAAGAAGTTCGGCGTCTACCAGACGCTGGTGGCCGAGCCCACCGTCGACTTTTCACGCCTCGAAGAGGTGCTGATCATCCTGACCGACGCCAAGGACTGCGACACCGGCAGTGGCGGCCGGCGCAGCAAGAAGCAGGGCGGCGGCTGAGCATGCGCAGCGCGGCTTACCTCGGTGTCGCGGTGCTGCTGCTCCTGGTGCAGTCGAACCTGTTTCGCGTGCTGGGGCCGCTCGGGCACTTGATCGGTGATCGGTTCACGCACGGCGCGACGCCCAGCCTGCTGCTGCCGATGGTGGTGTTTTTGGGCGTTTACGAGCCCAGCATGGCCAAGGGCGCCAGCTTGGCCTGCGCGATGGGCTACGCGGAGGACATCCTCGCCACGGCGCCGATCGGCCTGTTCGCTTTCGTGCACGTCGCGATCTGGTGGCTCTCGCGGGTGGCTGGCGTGCGGCTCACCGCGCAGACCTGGCTCGCGCGCGCTTCGCTCGGGTTCGCGTTCGCGCTGGTGCAGAGCGCGATCGTGCTGATCGTGCTGACCGTGTTCGGCACCGACAACCGCAGGCCCGTCAGCATGGCCACGGTCGTGGTGGCCAACGCGGTCACGACCGGTTTGGTGTCACCGATGCTGTTTTTGCTCGCGCAGCGCTTGCGCCAGGGCGGCATCTCGCGCGCGCCGACGGAAGGCGCGACCTGAGCCATGGCGCTGCTCAGCCAGCGTTCGGACGTAGGCGAGTTCCGCCGCCGCTACCGCTGGCTGGTGCTGGCCGCCATCGTCACGTTCCTGATCCTGGTCGGGCGCTTGGCACAGCTGCAGCTCGTACAGGGCGACGTGCACCGAGCTCAGGCCCGCAAGAATATCGTCCGCGAGCGGAGCCTGGCCACCACGCGCGGTGTGATCCGCGACAACCAGGGCCGCGTGCTGGCCGCGAATCGCCCTAGCTACAACGTGCACATGACGCCGGCCGAGGTCGACCTGAGCGAGACCTGGCCGACGGTAGTAAAGCTCCTGGGCATCGAAGACCCGGACAAGAGCGAGCTCGAAAAGAAGATCAAAGAGATCCAAGCGCTGCCACCCAAAGAGGAGAAGCGGCGCGGGCAGCAGGTGCTGCTCAGGGTGGACGTCGATCGCGATGCCGTCGCCTACTTGGAGACTCACGCGCGCGAGCTGAAGGGCATCGAGGTGACGCCTTCACCGGTGCGTTACTACCCGTACGGCGAGCTCGGTGCGCACTCGGTCGGCTACATGCGCGAGGTGGGCGCCGAAGATCTGGTCAAGCTCGAGGAGCGCGGCTATCGCGCGGGCGATCGCCTGGGCGCGGTCGGCGTCGAACGTCGTTGGGAGAGCTACCTGCGCGGTCAGCGCGGCTTCCGCAAGATTGTGCGCGGCGTGTCGCGCCGCGACGACGTGCAGGAGGTCGAAGCGCGTTATCTCGAAGAGCCACGGCGCGTCGAGCCGGTACCGGGCCGTGACATCTCGCTCACCCTCGATATCGATCTGGTCGCGTCGATCGAGAAGGCCATGCGCGGGCAATTGGCCGGCGCGGTCGTGGTGGTCGACGTGCGCACCGGGCGCCTGCTGGCCGCGGTTTCGAAGCCCAGCTTCGACGCCAACGTGGTCTCGGGCGGTAGCGGCGTGAAAGCCGTAGCCGAAACGTTCCGGCGCCTGAACGCCGATCCGCTCAAGCCCAGCCTCGACAAGTCCATCTCCGCCGCCTATCCGCCCGGCTCCACTTACAAGCCGTTCAGCGCGCTCGCGGCGCTGTCCGATCGCGTGCTCGACCCGGACACCGAGGTGGATTGCCGCGGCGGCTACGAGTACGGCAAGCGCTTCTTCAGGTGTACCGGCGTGCACCGCAAGGTGCACCTGCACGAAGCCATCGTGCAGTCGTGC
>JBEHXA010000104.1:0-15777 GCA_048498935.1 Myxococcota bacterium | reverse complement strand
GGTGGCGCGCCGCGCCGTTCTTCGAAACGGGGGATTGAGCTCGGCTGCGCCTTCGCCTTCGCGAAGGCCGCCGCATCTCCCAAATCTGGTCCACCTGTCCCAAAACTAGGCCACCCCCTGTACAGATTTGGGAGAGCTCGTCCGAAACGAGAGAAGGGGCTAGGGTCGAGGTGGCACGCGGACGTCCCACGGCGGCACGAGCACGTTTTACGGGTACGCTACTTGGCCGGTGCGCCGTGACCCGGGCCGATGATCTTGGGCCATGCCGCAATCGCGCTCCATCCCGGGTGCACGTGCGGCGGGTGGTGACACTCGGTGGCGCAGAAGCTGGGCGAGGGCTTGCTGACGAAAGCTTTGTTGGTTGGGTCCGCGACGTGTTTGGAGCCGGGGCCGTGGCAGACCTCGCACTGCACGTCGGTCAGCTTCTCGACGTGCGTGACGGTGGAGCCGCCGGCCTTGCCGTAGCCGGTGACGTGGCAGCCGACGCAGTCGAGGTTGAACTCTTTGTGCTGGCTCGAGAGCGTGGCGTAGGCGCCGGCGTGCGCGGTTTGGTTCCAGAACTTGCGCTGCGAGTCGTGGCAGCTGGTGCACTTGTCGATGCCCACGTAGGCGGCTGCGCCGGGCGCC
The DNA here is from genome assembly GCA_048498935.1 of Myxococcota bacterium. GTDB lineage: Bacteria > Myxococcota_A > Polyangia > Polyangiales > Polyangiaceae > PMG-095. The sequence continues at coordinate 15,150 of JBEHXA010000104.1, read as the reverse complement.
GGCTCGGCGGGCGCGAGATCCTTGAACGCCTCTTTGTTGTGCTCGTTTACGCGCCGGTAATACGAGGCAATGTGCCCCGAGACAGCGGCGTCGGAGCCCAGCTTTTCCTTCACTTCAACCGATTGAAAGCGAAAGTAGCTGCCCTGTGCGGGCGGCTTGGCTTCGGGCAGCTTGGCGAGCTCGGCCTCGAGCCCGCTCTTGTCGGCACGGAGCGCGTCGAGATCCGCCGGTGACCCGCCCTGCTCGAGCCGGGTGGTGATCTCGCGCAAGCGGCGCCCGATCTCGAGCTTGCGCTCGGTGGTCTCGAGCCCACTCCCGTCGGCGAAGTCGAACGACTGACCGCGCACGTACAGATCGACCACCCCGAGCGCTTGCAAGTGGTTCGGTGTTTCGACGACGAGCGTCTTGCCGATCAACGTCGGCGATTGCGGCGGGTCGTTTGCCTCGCCCTCGTCGAAGGGCTTGCCCAAGATCGCGACCTCGAAACCCGGCTCTGTCTCGAGGAGCCGCAGCGCTTCGCCGCGAGGCATCGCCGCGAGCAAGATGTCGAGCTGTGCGCCTTGCTGCCTGAGCGAGGCGAGCGCTGTTCTTGCCGCCTGTGCGGCGTCGGAGCTCTGCACTTCACCGGGAGTTTTGCCGTTTACCAGCGGCATCGACAGCCCGACGAGCCCCACCTTGATGCCCGAAAGCTCGACCAGCTTGGTAGCTTGCACGGGTGCGCCGGTCACGTTCGCCGCGAGCAGCGCAGCTCCGGAGCGCGTCGCGAGCTGCTGCAGTGTGGGGGTGCCGAGCAACCAGTCGTTGGCTCCCGGTGCCCACGCGCTGAGACGCAGCGTCTTGAAGGAGTCGGCGAGCGCGTCTGCCTTGAAGCCGGCTTGCGCGTCGCGAGCAGGATCGGGGCGGGCGTTCATGAACAGCATCGGCCCGGCGCCGAGCACCAGCGAGCTGGGCGCCGCGCTCGCCTGCGCACCGATGTAGGCAGCAGCGTGGTCGGCGCCGCCCAGCATGTCTTTCACGCAGCCGCACGGTTCGATCGCTCCGGCGACGCTCGACATCACGTAGAGCCGCAGCGAGGGAGCCCCGGGGCCCGCGCTGCTGGGCTCCGAGCCGCACTTGCAGCCGGCTGCCGCGCAGCTGGCCGAAACCGCGAGACCCGTCACGAGAGCCAGGGTGGATGCGCGAAACACTGGGGATTTATAGCTCGGCTCAGCCGGTTTTTCTGCGGCAAACCGGCGCTTACTGAAGCGTGCGCATTTCGCCGCTACTCCCCCTACTTTTAGCCGGCATAATGAGGCTGTCGTGCCGGAGGACAGCAAGGCCAAAGCGCCCCAGCCTTTTGGGCCGTTCGTGCTCGAGAAGCGTATCGCCGTGGGAGGTAGCGCCGAGGTGTTTCTGGCGCGCCCCAAGATTGGCACGCAGCCCGCGGCACATCTGGTCGTCAAACGACTGCTGCGTTCGGTGCGCGAGGGCGGAGAGTTCGACGCGCTCGAACGTGAAGCCGAGCTGCACCGCGCGGTCACACATCCGAACGTCGTGGATGTGTACGGGGCGGGCATGGTCGGCGAAGAGCCGTACCTCGCGCTCGAATACGTGGACGGCGTAGACCTGTATCGACTGCTGCGTCGCGCCGAATCCGAGCAGCGGCGCTTCCCAGCGGCACTGGCCGCCCACATTGCTCGCGAAGTCGCCGAGGCGCTCACGGCCGTGCACGGCGCACGCGACAACGAAGGTAACGGGCTGCACATCGTGCACCGCGACGTGACACCCTCGAACATCCTGCTCTCCACCGACGGCTCGGTGAAGCTCGGTGATTTCGGCATCGCACGCTTCGAGCATCGGCTCAAACCGACCCAACACAGTGGCGGTGGGCTGAAGGGCAAGTTCGGTTACCTGTCGCCCGAGCAAGTCGCGGGCGAGCCGTCGGATCACCGCGCCGACTTGTTCGCGCTCACGGCCGTGTTCGGCGAGATGCTGATCGGCGAGCGGGTATTCCCGGGCAGCGGTCAGCTCGCCGTATTGTTGGCGATCCGCGACGTGAACATCGAGCCTTTGCGGCGGGCGAGCGCGACGCTGCCGCCGGGCGTGCTGGCCGTGTGCGAGCGCGGCTTGGCGCGCGACCCGGACGATCGCTACGCAGACGCCGCCCAGCTGGCTCGGGCTTTCGCAACCTTCGAGAAGCCGTCGCGCGAAGAGCTGAAGCAAACCCTGTCCGAGTGGGTGCTGTGGGCCAAGGACTCGAGCGAGCTGGTCAAGCGCATCGAAGGGCAAATTCGCGACTCGGTGCAGCGCATGCAGGCGGTACGGACGCGCAGCAGCGGCTCGATGCAAGCCGTCACGGTGACGCCAGGCTCCGTCGCGGTAAAGCGCTCGGAGATCAGCGTCGTCGCGGAGTCGGGCTCGACCGTACGTCGCACCGACGGCACCGTGCTCGAGCAGGTGTCGTTCGCGAAGCTGATCGAGATGATCGCGACCGGCGACTTGGGTGCGGACGACGAGGTCGCGCTGATGGGCGGAGCGGACTTCCGGCCCATTCGCGAGATCAACGAGCTGGCGCGCCACCTCTTGCCGTCGACCACTGCTACGACCAGCCGCATTTTCGAGCCCGGCGTGCCCGATTATCAGGCGCTCTTGCGCGAGACCTCCATGCTCGAGGTGCTCGCGTACATGCGACAGCGGGGCGAGACCGGCGCGCTGTTCGTCGAGCGCGCCCGCAGCATGGGCGCCTCGGTACGCAAGGAGCTTTACCTCAACAACGGGCGCCTGCTGCACGTGGCCTCTTCCGATCGCGAAGAGCTGCTCGGCGAGTATCTGGTGCGGCGCGGCCGGCTCGCGCGCGAGCAGCTCGACGCGGCGTTGGGCTCGCTGCAGCGCTTCGGCGGTCGCCTGGGCGACACGCTGATCGGTTTGGGGCTGGTGGACGCGGTCGACGTGTTCCGGGCGATCCGCGATCAGGGCCGCGATCGCGTCGCAGCGCTCATCACCTGGGAAGAGGGGATGGTGACGTTTTACCGCGGCACTGCGCCTACGCGCGTCGAGTTTCCGCTCGATCTTGACCTCTCGAGCCCGATGATGGCCGGCACCATCTTGCGCTCGAAGGGTGAGCCGCGCTCGCTCTTGCCTGCGGGCGAGAAGCTGGTCGTGCCCGGTCCGCGCTTCGAGGCCGCCAAGCTGCCGCGCGAGCGCGGCGCCGCGCCGGCCTCGCTCCAATTCGTGATGACGTTCTTGACCGAGCGCCCAACGGTCGACAGCGCATTGGAACGCATCACGGAGTATCGCCCGGGCCGCGAAGCGCGCGCCGTCAGCCAAAAAGAAGCGGCGGCGGCGTTGCTGGTGGCCGAGCTACTCGGCTGGGCATCCTGGGCGTGAGGCGCTAAGGCACTCGCGCGAACGGCAGGATCGTCTTCAGGTCTTCGTCGTTGAAGCGGAGCTGGCCACCGACGAAGTAGTCGCGACGGGAGTTACTGAGCAGGTCTTCGACGCCGCCGAGCAGCCAGAGCCGGTTGATGAACTCGTAGCCGAGCGAGATGCGCCAGCGCGGGAGCACGACTTCGCCGAAGCCGTAGAGATCTTGGCGCAGCTCGAAGCGATCTTCGAAGAGCAGGACGTCGAGGCCGACGCCGCCGGTCGACTCCTTGATGCCGAACCGCCCCGTGAACGGGCCGAAGCTCTGCGCGAACATCAGCGAGAAGCGCAGCGAGTTGTTGGTCACCGTACGCACCTCGCGGTAGTGCGGTGGGTCGTTCGGGTTGGTGCTGTCGACGTCGATCTGCTCGAAGCGCGTGAGGCCCTTGGGATCGTTGACGACCTCGATCAGGTAGTACTTGTCCTCGCGCGGCTGGAGCCGCACTTCCACGTAGTTTTTCACGCTACTGGCGAGGAACTGATAGTCCGTGCGCAGCGTCACGATCGTCTGCAGCCGCGATACGCCGCCGATGAAGTCTCCGACGTTTTCGACCGCGCCCTCGACCTCGTTGATGAGCTTCTCGTCCTTGCTCAGCCGGCCCAGCGTACCCTCGCCGCGCTCGAGGCGCCCCGTGACCTCGTCGATGTTCTTGAGCGCGCTCTCCAGGTTCTGGCTGGCGTGGTCCACGCGCTCGACGATCTTGCGCACCTCGCCCGGCTCACCGGCCTTGGCTCCGCCGTCCTTGCTCATCAGCTCGCGAACCTCGCGCGTGGTCTCGCGCACGTTCTCGAGGATGACCGCGATTTCGGGCGCGCTCTTGGCCGAGATCTCGCGCGTGTTGTTGACGATCTCGTGAATCGCCTGGCGGTTCTCGCGCACGGTTTCGTTGAGCGCTTCAGTCACCTGAGCCAGGTTGGCCAGAGTTTTCTGGATGTCCGCTTTACCCTGCTCGCTGCCGACCGAAGCCGCCAGCGCCTGCGACACGGTCTTCACGTCCTTGGCGATGTCCGACATCTGCCGCATCAGGTCGTCGGGCGTTTGCGCCTCGGTCACCACGCGGATCTCGTCACCGTCCTGCAGCTGCCGCCGGCCTTCGCTCCCCGGCGAGATCTTGAGCTGGAATTCGCCGAGCAGGCTGGAAGCTACTTTGGCCGCCGCCGCGTCCTCGTACAGCGGCACGCCCTTGTTCATCGCGATGTCGATGCGCGCCATGTCGCGGTCGAGCCGCACGCTGGTGACGCGACCGACTGGGATGCCGGCGATGCGCACTTGCGACAGCTTGGCGATGCCGCTCGCATCCCGCATGCGGGTGTAAACCTTGTAGCCGTCCCCGCTGTCGCCCGACTTGTTGACGTAGCGGTACATGTAGACGGCAGCGACCACCAACACGACGGCAAAAGCGCCGACCTTTGCGGCATTGGTGATGCGACCTGCCATACGGCGATGTTCGACTGCTGGAGCCCGAGGCTACCTAAGGACAACGAGACGAAAAGCGAAACCCCCGCGAGCGTAGACGCCATGTCCTTGCGGAGCAACGGCCCGAGGACCGAAACGTGCTACAAAAGGTCCATGGGCCGAGCTCGGGTCGCGCGAGAAGCCGCTCGCGAGGCGATCCTCGGCACGCTGCTCGCGTTCGCGGTCGGTTGTGGCGCCGCGTCCCCGAGGCCGAATGCAGCAACCACGCTCGCGACGCCGACCGCCGCTGGCAACGACGGCGACGTGTTCAGCTCTCCGGAACCCTTCGCCTCCCCGCTCCGCCAGCACGAAGTGCCCGACGAGCTCGCGCCGTTTCTCACCCACTGCCGACTCGGCGACGCCGCGCTGTCGCGAGTCGCCGAGCGCTTTGCGCGACGGCAGAGTGAAGGGCAAGCGCCACTCGACGTGTCCGAGATCAGCTTCGCGCTGCGCGCCGAGGGCTCACCCTACGTGTGGCCTCGCGCCTGGACGCTCGAAGGCGGTGAGCTGACGACGGTGATGGCGCAGCAGCGCATGCACGATTGGCTCGACAGCTGGAGCGACGGTGGCGAGCGGCGCTGCGGCATCGCGCTGGTCGAAAGCTCCGGACGCGACGTGCTCGCGGCCGTGGCAGTCGACGCGCTTGCGGATCTCGACCCGTTGCCGGTCCGAGTGCCGAGCGGCAGCTGGGTGGAGGTGAACGCTCGCGTGCTCGTGCCGACCAGCGAGGCCAAAGTGATCGTGCTCGGTCCGAGCGGAGGCCCGCACAGCGTGCCGACCGCATTCGACGGCCGCTCCGCGCGCGCGCGCTTTCGCGCCGATCGCCCTGGAACTTTCCTGGTGCAGCTGCTCGCCAACGTGGACGGCGGCCCGCGTCCGGTGCTCGAAGCGAGCGTGTATGCCGACGTGCGCCCCCCGACCACCTTCTTCGGTGACGCGGCGCCCGGCGAAGCGAACGGCGCCGGTTACGCCGACCTGGGTGACAGCTTGCTCGCGATGGTCAATGCCGCACGACGCACCGAGCACAGTCCACCGCTGGTACGTGACCGCGCGCTCGACGACGTCGCACAGCGCCACGCCGAAGCCATGCGCAAGCTCAAGCGGATCGCCCACGACGCTGGCGATGGACTGCCGCCCGCCCGCGTCGAGGCGGCTGGCGTCGACGTGCTAGCATTCGGCGAGAACGTGGCGCACGCGCTCGATCTCCGGAGAGCGCACCGCGCGCTCTGGGCGAGTCCCTCTCACCGCGAAAACCTGCTGCAGGCCCGCTTCGATCGCGTCGGCATCGGCGTCGCGGTGGACCCCGACGGCTCGCTCTGGGTATGCGAGGTGTTCGCGGATTCGCCGGACGCGCCCGCCTGGGCCGAGCCAGACTGACCGAGCGGCCGAAGGAGGCCCCGGCCCCGAACCGACGTTCTGCAGCCAAATAAGCGAAAACGCGCTTCAATTGGCGACAGCGGCAGAGTACTTTCCGTCGTCGTGCTGTCTTATCGGGAACAGGCTCAGCGCGCTCTTGGTCATTCTGCCAGCATGCGCGGGGCGCGCACCCTGCTGGCGCTCGCCCTGGCTTGGACCGCGCTGGTCCTCGGTGCGGGCGAGGCCAAGGCGCAGGCGAACTACTTCTACCTCGACCGCGCCCAAATCTCCGGTGCTCCGGAGGACGGCTTCATGGTCTGGCGCCCGGTCGGGTCGGCAGAGAATCGCGTCTACCTGAACGGCGCGCTCGGCTACGCGCACAACACGCTGCGCTCGGGCACCGTCACGGACAACCCGTCGACGCAGAATCACATCGACAACCCGGTTCAAGGTCAGTTCATCACTTACCTGTCCGGCGGCGTGCAGATGCTCAAGCGCCTCACGCTGGGCATGACCTTGCCGATCAACTTGCTCACCCTCTACGGAGACGATCCGCAGCAGGAGCAGGTCGGCGCGGGCGGCATCGGCGACACGCCGGTAGCGATCAGCGACTTGCGCCTCGACGCACGCTACAAGACCTGGGAGACGGACGACGACAAGCTCAAGTTCGGCCTCGGCGCGGCCTTGTTCGTACCCACCGGCAACCAAAACGCCTTCGCCAGCGACGGCGCGACCACCGGTTACCTTTACGTCGCCAGCGAAATCGACTTCGGCAAGTTTTTCTTGAGCGGCAACATCGGCCCGCACTTCCGTCCCGAGGGCAGTATCGGCGGCGCCCAGGGCGACCTGTACTTGGCCTCCGACCTGCGTTGGGCCTTCGGTGCGTACCTGCCGCTGCGCGAGAATCGCATCCGGCTCGGCGGCGAGCTCTGGGGCACGACCGGCATGGGCGGCGTCGGCCCCAACGACGAGAGCTCCTTTTTCGCGGGCAAGAACACGACTTTCGAGTGGCTCGCCCAGGGCCGCTTCACGCTCGACGAGCGGCAGCGCCTCTATGCGCAGGCCGGCGTGGGCACGCGTCTCAGCACGGGCTACGGCGCGGCTGACTTTCGCATGCTGGCCTCCATCGGCTGGTACACGAATTTCACCGACATGAAAGGCAAGTCGCCGCCCAAGAAGATGCAGATCAAGCCCGATGTCGACGACTACGATCGCGACACGGACGGCGATGGCTACCCCGACTCCGTCGATGCTTGCCCGACCGAGAAGGAAGACGGCAAGCCGCCGGCCAAGACCGACGGCTGCCCCGGCAATTCGGATCGCGATGGCGACGGCATTCCGGATGTCGACGATCAGTGCCCGGACAAGGCCGAGGACAAGGACAAGATCCAAGACGAAGACGGCTGCCCCGAGGACGACGCGGACAACGACTCGATCCCGGACGTGCAGGACAAGTGCCCGACCGAGCCGGGCCAACGCTCGCCGATCGCCGAAAAGTTCGGCTGCCCCAGCCTGATCGCGGTGGGCACCGACGGCTCCGTGCAACTGCTCAAGCCGATCGAGTTCGAGACCGGCCGAGCCACCATCAAGCCGGTCAGCTTCCCGATCCTCGACGACGTGCTCGCGCTGCTCAAGAGCCGCGCGTCGATGCGCATCGGCATCTACGGTCACACCGACAGCAAGGGCACGCCGCCCAACAACCTCAAGCTCAGCAAGGACCGCGCAGCTGCGGTGCGTAAGTACCTCGAGGGGAAGGGCGTCGCGGCAAGCCGGCTCGAGTCCGAAGGCTTCGGTCAAACCAAGCCGGTAGCTCCAAACGACACCGACGAGGGTCGCTCAAAGAACCGCCGCGTGGAGTTCAAGATCCTGAGCGGCGCCGACTGACAGCCTACGGCTGCGAGTCGAGCTCCCACAATCGCGCCTCGCGCAACAATTCCCGCCTTACGCGATCATCGCGTCACTGCAAAAGAAGGTGATGCGATCCGCGCGGAGTCTCCACACACCGGATGTGGGCCGCCCGCACGGCCTGCGTGTGCGCGCGAGGAAGGATGCCGGAACACAGACACCTCGGATGGCTGCTCGGGTTCGCGCTGGCAGCCTCCGGCTGTACCTCGGTCATCGAAGGTGGCGACGGCGGGTCGGGTGGCAGCACGCCGGTCCCGGCGGGTGGTGGTGGCAGCTCTGCCGGCAGCGGCGTTCCCGATACCGCCGGTGCTCAAAGTTCAGCGGGAACGACGGCGCAGGACTGCGCAGCACCCCGAGCTCCAGCTCTCCACGCCCAGCTGCTCTCGCCCAGCCAATACGAGCACGCAGCCAAAGACCTGGTGAAGGTCACGAACCACCCCGCCAAGGAGTTTGGCCGAGGTGTCGCTGCCCAACTCGATGAAGTGGAGGTCGAGCGGCGCGCCAACGCAGCCAATGCGATCGCGAGCGAGGCCGCCAAGTCACTCGCGTCGTGGGCGCCGTGCACGCCCGCCGCAGATCCGGCGCCTTGCCAAGCGCAGCTGATCGACACGCTGGGGAGCGCAGCGTTCCGTCACCCGCTCTCGAACGACGAACGCGACGCGCTCAAGACGCTGTTCGACGCCGGCATGAAGGAGAAGGATTTTGCGACCGGCGTCGAGTGGTTCCTGGCGGGGCTCTTCCAAGCTCCTGATTTTCTGTACCAGCTCGTGAAACCCGCTGCAGGTGAGCAAGCCGGGCAAGTCGTGCCGCTCAGCGGCTACGAGCTGGCCAGCCGCCTCGCGCTGTTCGTTTGGGATTCGCTGCCCGATCCCGCACTGCAAGACGCAGCCCAAAGCGGCAAGCTTTCGGACCCGCAAGGCCTCGGGGAAGAGCTCGTTCGGCTACTGGCCGATCCGCGCTTCGGTCGCGGCATCGAGGGATTTTACAGCGAGTGGCTGGGCCTCGACGGCTTTCAGGAAGTAGCGCGCGACGATCCGGGCCTGACCAGCGAGGTGAACGCGGCGCTTCGTCAGTCGCTCCTCATGAGCGCGACCGAGCTCTACCGCGCCGCCACGCCGAACATCTCGGAGCTGCTCTCCGGTGACGGGTACTTCTTGAACGACGCCCTGCGAAACTTTTACGGTTTGCCGGCGAGCTCGGCCGAGTTCACGCGCTCGCAGCTGCCCAATCAAGGGCGCCACGGCATCCTGACGCACCCGGCCCTGATGGCCCTGCTCGCCCGCCCCAAGGAGAGCAACCCGATCGCTCGCGGCCTCTTCGTGCAGCGCACGCTGCTCTGCAACGACATCCCACCGCCACCAGCCGGCGTCGTCATTCCACCGCTGCCGCCGGCCATGGACGGCCTTTCGACGCGAGCACGGCTCGAGCGGCACACGGCCACGCCGCTGTGCGCGGCGTGTCACGACATGATCGATCCGCCCGGTTTCGCGCTCGAAAACTACGATGCGGTCGGCCGCCACCGCACCGTCGACGCCGGGGTGCCGGTCGACACGTCCGGCGCAATCTCGGGTGTTAGCGAGCTCGACGGAGCCTTCGCGAGCGGCGAGGAGCTCCTCGGCCGCATCGCGACCAGCAACCTGGTCAAAGCCTGCTTTGCCAAGCATTACTTGGCGTACGCCATCGCTCGCGAGGTCGCGACCGACGACGACTGCTCGGTTTCGCAAGTCGCTACCCAGTTTGGACAGAGCGGGGACCTGAAGCAGCTGGTTCAGCTCGTCGCCACCAGTGATTCGTTCCGCCTGCGCGCCACTGAAGACGGAGCCACGCCATGAAGTACCTCGGTCGCAACGTGCAACGCCGCGACCTGTTCCGACTGCTGGGCAGCGCTGCGTTCGCGTTACCTTGCCTCGAGCTGTTCGGGCGCAGCGTGCAGGCTCAAGCGGCGAGCAAGAAGGCGAAGTTCGTCGTGTTCTGTTACACGCCGGACGGCGTCAACCAGAAAACGTTCTGGCCGAGCGGCGGTGAAAGTGACTTCAAGCTCGGCAGCATCTTGGCGCCCTTCGAGCCTCACCGTGAAAAGATGCTCATCTTGGGCCCGCAGCTCGCTGGCGGTAGCGTGCAAGGCGGCAGCGGCTTGGCATACGCAGCAGACACGCTACAGCACCAGGCCCCAGTGTGCCTTTCGGCGCGCGTCGGCGGCCTGCCCTATCGGGACCAAGCCACTGCGGTCAACCGCATCGACGGGCCGTCCATCGACCAGCTGATCGCCAAAGGAGTCGGGAAAGACACGCTGTTTTCGTCGCTCAACTTCGGGCTGCACCCAATCGGCGGCGATACCCCCTCGGACATCAACTTCGCCGAGGACGGCTCGCCACTCAAGCGAATGGCGAGCGCCGACGAAGCATATGGCCGCGTATTCGGCATGCCCGCGGGGCAGCCGATGGCAAACGTGGCCGCCGAGCACCGCAACGCGGCCATCAGCAACTTCCTGCACGGACGCTTCGCAGCGCTAACGCCCACGTTGAGCGCGCACGATCGCGGCGTGCTGGACGCGCACCTCACATCGCTCCGCAGTTACGAGGAGCAGCTCGCCCGCCGCACGCAAACGACGTGCGCCACACCAATGCGCGACCCGGTCCCGACCGACGACACCTCCATCCGCACCGGTGCCGACACCGAGAAGCTCTGTCCGTTCTTCATGAACATCATTGCCTCGGCGTTCGCATGCGATCTCACGCGCGTCGCGTCCGTCTCCTTCGGCTACCCTGGAGGCGGCGACGCTGGGGGACTGCGCATGCCGTGGCTGGGCTTCAGCGACCCGCTACACGCGGTCTCGCATCACGGCAATAACCCCGCGACGCTCGACAAATACACGCAGATGCACACCTGGATCGCGGGACAGATCGCCGGCTTGATGGACCGCCTCGCCGCAGTCACTGACGCGAGCGGCCAATCGCTCCTCGATCAGACCCTGATCTATTGGTTCAATCGACACGGCGACGGCGACGCCCATTCGAACTTCGCCTTGCCGAACGTGCTGCTCGGCGGAGCCGGCGGCTACTTCCAAATGGGCCGCTTCCTACAGCTCCCGAAGACGAACCCCACGAAGGTGCTGGTCTCCATCGCGAACGCGATGGGCGTCGATGTGCCGACCTTCGGCAAGGATGCGCTCGCTTCGAACGAGCCCCTCGCCGGCCTTAGCGCCTAAGGCCCGCTCCACCCGCTCCACCCGTTCCACCGGGTCCATCTGCTCCACCGCTCCTCGCCTTGGATCGACCGTGGGCTTTCGAAGCCCGCCCCCGACCAAAGCGGCCGACGTTTCCTCCCGCCCCTCATCGCGTTGAATTCGGTGTCGCAAATGCGACAAGAATTCCTGAACGATTTCGAGCGCAGATTCGGCTCCTGACGCCAAGTCGCACATGCGACAACCGCGGGGCTGTGCCGCGCTCCGTGGCCCGTCCGCGCTTCCCGGCTTGCGTCGCCAAGCAGCTGCCCACCTTCGCGCACGGGCGGTACGGCGGTTTGAACCCGCGGGGATGAAGGCTGATTGGGCGAAGGCCACCACCGAGCTTACGGCCGCCGCCACGGCTACCGGGTCTCAGCTCCGCGAGGATGCGAACGGGATGTCGCATCTGCTACTTGGCGTCACCTCGACGAACAGCTCTCGAAATCACTTGGGAATTCATGTCGCACTTGCGACATGAACCGGCAGCCGCAGGCCCTCTGCCGAGCGGCGGATTGCCGGCGTGATCGCGGAGGCGTGGCGTGCTCTGGGCTCGAAATGCACGAGAGCGCGGAGACCCGTAAAGGTTCCGCGCTCTGACCATTCGCTCTCGGCGGGCGACGGGGTGGCCCCGTAGCGAGCCCGCAAAACTAACGGCGAAGCCGCTTACTTGCTGTGCGGAGGCATCTTCGCCTCCTTGAAAACCACGTGCTCGCGCTTGATCGGATCGTACTTCTTGATCTCGAGCTTGTTGGTCTGGGTGCGCTTGTTCTTCGTCGTGTAGTAGGCGAAGCCGGTACCGGCCGACGAAACGAGGCGAATGTTCTCTCGCATGGGAGGCGGCAACTATCACGCTCCCCAGGCCCAGGCAAGCGCCTACCCTCCCCCATTTGCCGAATTTTTGCCCTGGGGCTTGACGAAGCCCCCTCCGCGTGGCTTTGTTCCGCCCCCGTTAGGCAGGAAGTCCCATGAAGCGCACGTATCAGCCCCACAATGTCAGCCGCATCCGCACTCATGGCTTCCGCAAGCGCATCAGCACCAAGGGCGGCCAAAACGTGCTGAAGAACCGTCGCCGTAAGGGCCGCTGGCGCCTGACGGTTTCGACCTACCAGAAGTAGTGGTCGGCGCCGCTCGGCCCGAGCAGTGCCTGGCGCCAGGCCGGGACAACCGCGTTAGAAAACGCGCAGAGTACCTGGCGATTCAGTCCGAGGGCGCGCGGGTCAACGGTGATTGCCTCGTGTTCATCGTCCAGTCGCGCCCCGCAGGGCCGCTTCGATTGGGCATCACGGCATCGCGCCGCATCGGCAACGCGGTGCACCGCAATCGCGCGCGTCGCCTCATTCGCGAGGCTTTTCGCGCAGTTTTCGCGGAGCTACCGGCAGGCCTCGACATCGTCGTCATCGTGCGGCGCCCACTCGGGGAACGGAAGCTCGCCGATGTCCTGGCTGAGTGGCAGCGAGCCTTGCCCCGGATCCGTCGCTGCGCCAGGCCTTGAGCTATGGTGGAGCATGGTCGCGCGGCTGCTGATGGCCCTGATCCGCGTCTACCAGCGGTACCTTTCCCCGCTGCTCGGCCCAAGCTGTCGCTTTCACCCGACCTGTTCGCACTACGGGTACGAGTGCCTCCGCGTGCACGGCGCGGCCCGCGGCCTGTACCTCACGGTGCGGCGCATTTTGCGCTGTCACCCCTTCAACCCGGGCGGCTACGACCCTCCCCCGCCCAAAATCGCTTCGGGGATGTGACCGACCACCCCCCCGTGCTAGACCGGCCCATCCAATCTCGCGCCCGCGCAGGTCAGTCGCGGCGGGCATCCCCGAAAAAAACGTAACTCATGGAACGCGGCAATCTCCTGCGCTGGTTGCTCCTCGGCGTCGGTATCTTCCTGCTGATCTCGGTCGGCAAAAACCTGTTTGGCGGTGGTCACAAGACGACGCACCAGCCCGTGGCTGTAGAGCAGCCGGTGGTGGCGCAGCCGGCAAGCCGCGCGCCCGAGCAGCTGTGCGACCTATGGGGAGAGCGCTTTCACGCCCAGCTCACGACCCGAGGCGCATCGCTCAAGCACTACAAGCTGACCACGTCCAAGTACCGCAAGGACGGCAAGCAGATCGAGGTCACCACCACCCCCGATCAGGAGCTGTACCAGCAGCTGCGCTTCAACTTCTCGAATCGCCTGCCGCAAGGCGACACCCGACAGGTCAGCCCGGACCTGATGGATTGGACGCTCACCAAGGCCGACGGCAAAGCGTGCGAGTTCGTCTACCGAGACGAGCTGGTCGAGCTCAACAAGACGATCAAGCTGGGCCCGCGCCCTTACGAGCTCGACGTGACCGCGACGGTGACGAACCGCGCCAGCCGTGCCCTCAAGCAGGAGGTCACGGTGCACAGTGATGCCTGGCGCACGCACCACGAAGTGACTGCCGGTATGTTCCGGGTGAGCCCGCTCGTCACCCAGGTTGAGTGCGTCGGCGTCGACGGCCACGCCAAGCGCCTCACCCACGCCGATTTCGAGCCCGACGATTTCGCCGATAAAGAGCACTTTCCCACCAACTCGCGCAACGCGGGCGATTGGTACGAGGCTCCAGGGCCCGCGGCGGTGGCTGCGGTCTCGAACGCGTACTTCACGCACACGCTGATCCCGCTCAAGGCCTCCACCGCTCAACCGGTGTGTCAGGCGCTAATCGAAGAGCGCTTCGATCCCCGCTACGGACAGCAAGCCAAGGATCCCAACGGCGGCTCGCTCTACCGCGTTAGGTTGGCCTACCCGGAGCTCACGCTCGAGCCCGGACAGAGCGCCAGCTACTCGCTGAGCAGCTACGCCGGTCCGCTGGAGCGCTCGCTCCTCGCCGACGCCGCAGGCGGCTCGCACGGCCTCGATCAGCTGATCGACCTGGGCTTTTTCTCCGCTATCGCCAAGGTGCTGGTCGCGTTTCTGCTCAAGGTACACGCCATCATCGGCAACTGGGGCATCGCGATCATGCTCCTCACGATCACCGCGCGAACCCTGCTGTTCCCGCTCGCGCTGCCCTCGATCAAGGGCATGATCAAGATGCGCGAGCTCAAGCCCGAGATCGACGCCTTGAACGAGCGCTTCAAGGACGACGCGCAAGCCAAGGGCCTGGCGCAGATGGAGCTCTGGCGGAAGCACAACGTGAATCCGCTGAAGGGTTGTTTGCCGCAGCTCGCGTCGATGCCGGTCTGGTTCGCGCTGTACCGCACGCTGCAGACCGCGGTCGAGCTCTACAACATCCCGTTCTTGTGGTTCCCCGACCTGTCGTCGGCGGATCCGCTCTACATCCTGCCGTTCATCATCGGCGGGACCTCGTTCTTGCAGCAGAAGCTGATGCCGCCCCAGGGCGACCCGGCCCAGCAGAAGATGATGCTGTACTTCATGCCGGCCATGTTCACGGTGTTCATGTTGTTCTTGCCCGCGGGCTTGGGCGTCTACATGTTCACGAACGGCGTGCTGGGCATCCTGCAGCAGCAAGGCGTGGAGTGGCACGCGCGGCGCAGCCTGGGTAAGGGCAAGGGCGCCATCAATGTGGAGGTCGTCAGCGACGCCTCCAAGAGCAAACTTACGCCGAAGGGCAAGGTCCGTGAGGAGGACCGGCCCCAGCTCGGCGACGGAAAGGCATGAAGCAGATGAGCGAAAGCACTGAGCTCAACGACGATGCGTGGGAGGAAAAGGATCCGAACGACGCCCCGCTGCCCAAGGCAGACGCGGAAGCCAGCTCGGAGCCGGATGATCGCGGCGGACGCCGCCGTCGGGAACCCGATCTGGTCCCGAGCGACGATCGCCAGAAGAAGGCGC
>JBEHXA010000103.1:0-15850 GCA_048498935.1 Myxococcota bacterium | reverse complement strand
TGCCAAGCGCGAGCTTGATGGTGACGAAGGTCCCGCGCAGGTCGTGGGCTCGAAAAGCGATCCGCTCCCTGGTCTGCTCGAAGAGCTCTTCGCGGTCGACACCTGCTTCGCGCAGGCGTGCCCGAAGCTCACGAGCAGCCTCGTAGCGGTCGATCTTGTTCCCAGCTGCGTCGACCAGCACGCCACGACCGGGTGTTGCCTTGGGGCCCAGGAGCTTCTTCCAGCGACGGAAGCCCTCGGCAACATCGGGCGCCAAGGCCCAGACCCTGGGTTCGTCGGTCTTGTTCCGATCGAGCCGTATGACGCCGATGTCCAGGTCCAAGTGGCGCCATTCAAGATTCAGGGCTTCGGAAACGCGAAGCCCCTCTCTACTCAGGACACCGAAGAAGAACCGCAGCTGCATCGGGATCGTCTCGCACGCCAACAGCTTCGCTTCCTCGCGCGGTCGTAGGTACGACTTCGCACGCGTCGCAGAGCGGTTGGGGACGAATCCCGGAGGCAAGGGATTCGCAACGAGCAAGCGGCATGGATACACGGCGAGAGCGACCACGCGGTGCATTGCTTGAATGACCTGACGCCGGGAGCCCGGGGTTAGATCATCTGGCAGCGCTGCCACGACTCGTTCGATCAAATCCACGCCGTTGGTTCCTTCGAAGGCAGCCATCGGTTCATCCCCGATGATCGGGAACACGTACCGCTTCAAGCGGGCGGCGTCGTCCCTCGCCGAGACCTTGCGCTTGACGTGGTCGGGATAGCGCTTGCTCAATGAGCCGTCGAACCATTCCGTGGCGTGCTGTTTGAACGTTGGCCCTGAATGAAAAGCCCGACGCGGTGCCTTCTTGGGAGTCGGCGTTACGTTCTGCCGCACCCACTCCGCTGCGTATGCTTCAGCAATCTCGATGGGTGAATCATCCGGTATGCGATCCGTTGAGATGCGGTGCGCTTTACGTTTCCCATCGGCAGCGTAGTAGCGAATAACGAAACCACGGCCTGGCTCACGATTCACTTTGAACCGCGCCTCTCCTCCTTCCTCAGAATCGAGAGATGTAGCATTCGGATCAGCTTTCACGTGTGCGACGCTTTCTGCAACTCTGCCTCGAGTCGCAAGCAGTCGCGTCACGACTTCAGCGTCGACGCGAACGTTTCGTTGACCAATCCGGACGACAGGAATCTCGCCGCGTTTGACCAGGCGACGAACCGTCCTCGGATGAATAGCGAGCAACCTCGCCAGCTCGGGCATCGTGACGAGCGACGGCAACAGCGCCGCGCTCATGGCCTACCTCCCAAATGGGAGACGCCAGCGCACCACGACACACCGCACTCCAGTTCCTTATGCCCGATCCAGAACTGAGCTTGCCCCCTTGCCCGACGTGCGCCTGGATCTGGAGCGTCACCGTCGGCGGGATCACCTCGTGAACGGCGCTGTGCCCCACAACGACTGACCGAACGTCGACGACGAGATGTGCGGGCTCGACGGACTAGGCGACGCCGGAAGCCGAGGGCAGGGCGAACGAGGACTTCCTTACAGCGGGGCTTAGGCGCCCTGAGCCAGGTACGAAGAGCTCGCCGCTCCACCTTCCTGCGATGCCGAACCTGCTCCTCGCTAAGTGGCTCGAAATCCCCTTCCCAGAGTTCCAGAGCCAGCTGACGATTGTGTTCGGCCATTGCCTCATCAAGTAAATCGGCGGGCCAGTCGTTGTCGCTCACTTCCGCCTCCGGCTAACCGAAGGCGGGTTCATCAAGGTCATCTCTTGCCGACGAACTTCGACCGTTCGCGACCATCCCCGAAGCATGACGTCGACAGCTTCGTGCTGAGCGCGAAGCCGACGTTGCCGGTCGAGCAAGTCGCGTTCTAGCTTGCAGAGACGGCCATATGCTTTGTCGAGCAGCAGCTCGTCTTTGAGTTGCTGCTTCGTCACCTGGAGCTGGGCAAGCCTGGCGTCGTTCCGAACCTTCGCCTCATGAACCCGCTTGGCGTGCTCGGCTTCTGCCACGGCTCCTTGTGTTTCCACAATCTGCTCTGCAAGGCGGGCTCGAACGGCCACCGCCTTGTTGAACTCGTCGGCGTACGTCTCCGCTGGCATCGAAAGAAGGTCCTCAGGGAGCTGTACGGGAACCTCATCTCGAATGAACCGGCTGCTCGCTTGCTTAGTCATGATGGTGTCCTCTATTGGCTTTGCGCCGCCCCCGAGGGGCGCTGCACTCTCGCGAGCACAGCGCCCCCCGAAGGCAACTCGGTGTCCGCGGTCCCCGGAACCAGCACCTGTCCCCGTTCTTGTTCTTTCAGTTACAGGTATTAGTCCGCACCCGGTTGCTTGACGCTCTGGGGTGGGGGCCGATCTCCCGCTACCAGCGGCAACGGGGAAGTCTTGGTACAGGCCGGTTGGGTCGAGGAGGGCCTGACCCTCGTGGACAACCGAGCCATGACGCAGGTAGTGGCGATGAACTAGCCGGCGGGGGAAGCGCTGATAGAGCCAGGCAAGTACAACGCCGTGGGCGACGTTGAAGCCTTCGCTCAGGGCGTCGCGGTCGTGGCGGTAGTACTCACCCCAACCGCGGAGCACCTCGTTGACGCGGCGGATGAACTTCCCCGCGTTGGTGCCACGGGCCCGCTTCACGAGGAGCATGAGCCGGGCTTCGAGCGCTTGAGCTACCCCGGACGAAGCTTTAGCTACGAGCTTCTCGTCCTTGAGCGCGAGGTCGTAGCCGAGGAATGAAACCCCGTGCTCCACAGGCACAACGCGCGTCTTGGCAGCGGCAAACTCGAGACCCAACCCGTGCGCGGTACGTGCCAGCCGGTTCATGAGCCCAGCCGCTTCATCTGCGTTCTTGCAGACCACCGCCAAGTCGTCGCCAAACATGATTCCGCGACCATGGTTGGCCACGTCTTGGAGCAGCGGCGTTAGGTGGCAATCCACCAATGCCGGAGCCAACGGCGAGCCCTGGGGAACGCCCTTACCAGCGAGCAGGTCCTGGATAAAGGCGAACAGGTCGGGGTCGATGAACCGCCGCTCGAGCGACGGCCGAAGCTTGGACCAAGTAATGCTCGGAAAGCAGTCCGCCACATCAAGCCGTAGCAGCACCTCGCCGGGCTGGCAGTCGGCGATGAGGCGCCCCGCAGCGCAGAGAGCCTGGTACGTCCCGAACCCTTGACGGTAGCCAAACGAGCAAGCTGGTAGATCAGCGTCGATGACCGGTCGTATGGCGAGCGCAACGGCGGTGTCCGCGACGCGGTCGATGGCGGGAGGAATTGCGATTCGGCGGTATCCTCCGTTTACCTTTGGAACATCTACAAAGTGCGGCTCCGCGTGACGGTGAAGACCCAGCCGTAAGTCGGCACCAAGCTCCGCCAGTACATCGTCGCTCAAACGGCGTGGATCAACACCGTCTGGTCCTCGGGTTGTACTACCCCGGCGTGAAGCAACCAGTTGCCGCGCAACCCTAAGCACGTTCAGATCGGCGGCTTGATGGAGCACACCGTCCAGGCGCAAGGAGCTCTGGAGCGTAGCCTGTTGGGCCAGTAGGCGCTGGCGCTCGACAAGCTGGACTGGCAGGCGCAGGCGGCTCAAGTGCCCGTCGCTTCAAGGAGTTGCAGCGGCAGGACGACGGATAGGCACAAGGGCTCCTTAAGAAAGCCGGCCAGCTTGGCGCTATCCATCACTTGCGCACGGCCACGCGCGATGACCAAGAAGCGCCCGCGCGTGCTGCGGGTGATCGCACCGGTTTGCAGGAACTTCATCGCTGCGGAGAACGTGATGCGGCCAACCCCGGCCTTGCGCAGGAATGCAACGGCACGTAGAAGAACCACGTCGCGTTCGCTGTATAGCCGCCTCGTTCCCTTGCCTGCAGCGGCGGCGATGCTGGGTCCGAGCAGGCCTTTTCGCGCCAAATCGTCGATCTGCCTGTAAGTCAGGCCCGTTCTGCCTCTCACCTCGCGTGCCGTGAAAACATTGTTCATGGGATCAAGGTTACCGAGGGGGAATTGGTTAAGGGAATAGGCCGCCCGCACCAGTCTCAGCCGCGATCGCGGTTTCGCCGCGCCCCTTCCCATTCTCCATACTCCCGAGACATCCTTTGTATCGCCCATGAACACGAACCCTCAGGTGTCAGCGATGTGCGCCGCAGGCGCGCCGATCTTCGTCCGGACGTACTCAAGCGTGATGAGCTTCCCCGTTGACCAAATCGACGGACTGGCAGCTCTTCGAGTTGCTCGTTGGCGCATCCATCCTCACGACGAGAGCAGTCTCGTCTCCTCCGACAAGAATGCTATCGCCTGGTACGGGGACGGTGCTTGGCACGTGGCACGCCGGCACCGCACAGCCTGTTTCGATCCGACTGCGGACCACCTCCTCGTGCGTGACGTCCTCGGCGCTCCTGATGATTCCTTCGTGATCCCCACGACGATCGTTGTTCCCCTGAAGGAGGTTTCACTGCCAAGCGGCGAGGGCTGCCACTGCCGGCGCATCTACCCAACGGAACATGAGCCGCCCCACGAGCTCAGTCTTTTGGGCGAACAGATCGAGTTCCGTATTTGCGTTTCAAAGCATGAAGGCCTGATGCGCACCTTCGTGGAAGCGACGCTCGGCGGTGCGCGCTTTACAGGCCGCAATCCGCGCCGCGCCGTCTACTTGCCGGACCACAAGCTCTTGCCGAACGTGCAGGCGGAGGCGCTCGTGGCGGCGGTGCTCTTGTACTTGCCGAAGTTCACCCACCGAGCCGGCTTCGTCTTCGATCCACGGGGCGAGCGCTCGGACATACCTCGCGTCGGTTCGTACGGCGTGTTGCCACGCCACGGTAGCTTCTATGGGGAGCTGCGCTGGCCGGCACCGTCCCCAACCGCTGTCGTGGCGTTCGACGCAATTGGTGGCCAGCGTATTGCGCGGTCTCCAGTCACATCTGCAACCATTGTAGACGAGCAGGATGAACTCGCCTGCGCCATCTCATCGCGCTCCCAGAAATTGGCGCGCCCCAAGTCGCTCCCGATCGTGGCAAGCCTTCCTGACGCCGTGCGCTCGATGAAGCTAGCCAAGGAATTGGTTGGCCAGCAAATCGTACGGCGTGTAGCAGGCATTCGGTAAGAGCAAGGTTCAGGTGCCTGGCTCCGTCGGGGCCCCCTGCATCGCCCACCTCTTCGCTTTCACACCCCCTGCGTGAGATCCTCATTACATGGGCAAACCCAACAGCCACGTGGCCCCGAGTATGGCTCCGACCCCGCTCCCCACGCACGCGCGTGTACGTGCGCACGCGCGCGTATCAGATCCTTGGACTCGGGTGCGCACATTCCGACGGGCCGCTATGCAGCTCAGAAGAATGGCCAACTCGGATGGCTGGCGGCGAGCGCGACGGATGGAGGTCACCTTCGTCGCTGGCTTGCTTAGAGCTTGTGAGCGCGCGGTGCTTTCGGGCCAAGCACAGCGTCGTAAGGAAGCGAGGGGGCGTTGGTCCATCGAGGACAGCGACGGAACAGCAACAATGGTCGTAGAGGTGCCCGCACGGAACACCTTCGCCGACTTCAGGTTGGCGACGAAGGTGACTTACCTGTGCGTAGACCGTCTCGACGTCGCAAGTTTCGAACACTGGATGACCGGCATCGTGCGCGGCCCCGTAAGACCGACGCACCGCGCCCGTGCGGCAGGTCACGGAGGTGCAGACCAATGAGTCGACGAGGACGCGGTCCCCACCGCGCCGATACCAGACCCAAAGGCCTCGGCTCTGCGCAAACACTAGGTCTCCAAGCCGCCCAAGACAGACTCGAACACCTGCGACAAGTCGAAGCTCTACTTGGCACCGCGTTGGGACGAATCTTCTTCGCAGGTTTTGGAGACACGTTGCACTGGCCAGCCCAAATCCAACGCTTTGATGGCTCCCACGTCGCTGTCTCGGAGGCGGCCATGGATGCAGCTGCAGAACTCGTTGCGAATGTTGCCAAGCCGTTGCGGAAGGAGATTTGCGAAATCCTGAAACAGCCGCTCGAGTCGGTAACGCGCACCTACCACGTGTGCGACCCCGTGCCGCGCGAACAGTGGGAACCACAAGACGAGTCACACAAGAGTGAGGCACCTCGGCGCCGAAAAACCACAGGGAAGCCCACGGCCAACGTCGGTGACGTCGCCAACAGAATAGGCAAAGTCACTCATGCCGCGTCATGTCGCTGATGTACTTGAGCAGGTACGACGCGAACGCCAGCGCGCCTTGCTCTACAGTCACGCCCGTCGGCAGTTGGTGAGCCGCTACCTGGCCGTTAGCCGCGATGGAGATGCAGTCGACTCCGACGTCCTAGCCAGTGTGCTGGAGCATTTGCTGATTGAAGCCGACGCCGCATCCCAGCGCGCGCAACGTCTCCTGCGACAGCGCGTGGCTGCGACGACTGACGGCACGGGCCTTCCTATATCGAGGAGACGCGGGAGATGATCTCTGCATGGCCAACGCTTCTTTTCTCAAGTGGGTGGGCGACAAGACCAAGCTCAGCGGAGCGATACGAGCTCAGCTACCGCTGAGCTATGAAAACTACATGGAGCCGTTCGTCGGCGGAGGTTCGGCCTTTTTTGAGATGCGACCCAGCTGCGCGCTGCTGACTGACGCGAATGAGCGATTGGTGCGCACCCACGTCGCAGTCCGCGACAAGCCCGAAGAGGTCATCGCTCTACTCAGCCAATTTCGCAACGACAAGGCCTGCTTCGACGACACGCGACGGCGCTCGACGGAAATCGACGCCGCAAGCGACGTCGAAGTGGCCGCCTGGCTGATTTACCTGAGCAAGACATCACACGGCGGCCTCTATCGCGTTAACAGCACGAACGGGTACAACGTGCCGTTCGGCAAGCGCAAAGCGCCACGCTTCTGCGACGCCGACAAGATACGTTCGTGCTCGGCCGCCTTGCGGGCTGCGTCCATCGAGTGCACGTCGTTCGAGACCACCATGTTGCGCGCGCGCGAAGGCGACCTCGTCTATTGCGACCCGCCCTATGTAAAACTAAAGACAAGCTCGTTCGTCGGCTACACCGCAGACGGTTTCACTGGCACGCAGCACGTCAAACTCCGTGACCTCGCACTCGAGCTCCACGGTCGAGGCGTGTTCGTACTCATCAGCAACTCTGACGCACCCGCAGTGCGTGACCTCTATCGCGGCAACGGCTTTCGCATTCAGAAGGTCCCCGTACGGCGCCAGATCGCGGTTAAAGGTCAGCACCGCGGCGTGGTGTACGAGCTCTTGATCTCGACCTACCCGCCCAGGGAATCGGCGATGAAGCGGACGGGAACGTGAGCCTTGGCGGCGTGGCTGCACAGTGAGCGGCGCTAGGGCCCGCTCTGCGCCGCTGAGCCAGCGGTGGCCAGGTGCCGCTACTCAGCGCGGAGTTAGTATTCCGGAAGGCAAATCATTTCAGTCACTTAGCAAATCGCTGGGGTGACCCAGAAAACCCGCCCGCTGATGCGCCTGAGACCTTTTCGTTGGCGCGTGTGGGGCTCCGTAGAGGTAAGATCTCTGCAGACATGCGGACCGACGGCGACAACACGCCTCCCCCCTTGGCAGTCTTCGTTCCCCCGGATCTGAACGCCCTGATTGAGACAGAGACCCGGCTAAGGATCGACTACCGCAACATCCCGCGCGCACCACAAGAACTCGCGCGCACGTTCCTTCGGTCAATGACGGGCTTCGTCGAGCTACTTCATCTCGCAGCAGTGTTCGTGGAGGTCTCACGACGGAAGGGTTGCCAGACGCTTGCTGATGCGGTGCGCGATCACTGCGACATCGATCGCCATGTTCACGCCCTCACAAGCCTGCGCCCTTCAGACGTTCTTAACGCCAACCCATGGTTGCAGACTGGCTCTCCTCCGAAGACCGATGCGTTGCCTGAGCTCGACAAGCTCGTCCAGGCCGTCGGCAGCTTCGTCGGCGCGTTCCCCATCAAAGAGTTGGTTGAGCTTGGTACGCATGTGGGTCTTCAAGAACTGAGCGCTAGGTGCCAGGTCGCGCATGATGCCCTCACGCGGTTCATCAAGCGAAACGATCCGCTGATGGATCAGCGGCTAAACATCGCCGGACCAGCCTACGCGAGCGGACAAATCTCACTTGAGGACGTCGCGCACGTTATCGAGCTCACCATCCCAGATACCGTCGCTCTGCTCGAAGAATATGGCTATGCGCGTCCAATCGAACATTTCTCGCTGACTAGCGAAGGCCGGGCGACGCTTTTTGCTAGGCTTCGAGAGGACAGGTTGCAACGTGGCGGCAAGCCCAACGCGACATCATCCGCCGTCGTGCGGGACGCCATCGCCAGTCAACGCATTGAAGATATCGATGCCCGTCCGTGGATTGAAGCCAAGCTCGCCTAGGACCTTCGCGCTTGGGGGCTGATCACCGAACCTACTCCGACGCGGAGAAGCAGGCACTGACCGAACGTCTTGTCGCAATCGACACCGACGTTCACGAGGGCACCTTCAGTGCGCGGGAGCTCAACGTCGAGCTACTCTGCGATCTGCATCGGAGATTGTTCGAGGCAATCCGGTTTCACGCGGGGTTGTGTCGTGGTGCAAGTGGGACCACGGAATATTTGGAATTCGGGCCCAATCGTTCATCGCACCGAAGCAAGGTTGCAACGGAACTAGCGGCTGTTTTCGATGAGGCCACCCGCAGCGTTCGTTCGTGCGAAGAGCATCCGCATGACGCTAACTACGAACGCGGTGCGTTCTATGTCGCCGTCTGGCTACATGCCAAGGTTGTCCAGATCCACCCATTCGAGGACGGCAATGGTCGAACCTCCCGCATGCTCCTCAATATTGTTCTCGTTCGTTTGGGACTGCCACCGGTACTCGTTGAAGTGCCCAAGCAGGAGTACATGATGGCGTTGAACCATTTTTTCCGAACTGCGGATCTTCAGCCAGCGCTCGACCTTCTGCTACCTTGTTGCGCGTTCACACCGTGTAACTAAGGTCGTTCGTGTAGTGCATGTTCCTGCGCGGGGCTCATTATCCGCACGCACTCCTTACAACC
Source organism: Myxococcota bacterium (assembly GCA_048498935.1). Classification (GTDB taxonomy): domain Bacteria; phylum Myxococcota_A; class Polyangia; order Polyangiales; family Polyangiaceae; genus PMG-095. Next base: position 6,858 of record JBEHXA010000103.1, on the reverse strand, counting down.
TCGACGGCACGGTGCCAGGGGATGCGCTCTTGCTCGAGACGGATACTCAGCCCCCAACGATGCGAGCGAAGATCTCGAAGGAGCGCAAGCTCGGGAGGAGTGAGGTTGGGGAGTTCCACGCCCGCAGCCTGTTGCGGTTCGTTGCCCCAAAGCGCGCGGTGCTCCAGCAGGGTTGGCTCATCCATGAGGATCGCTTTGATGTTGCCGAGCGCGGCTCTTGCCTGATTGAGGATGGCGAAGCCGTGCGTGTCGATGTCGCCCCAGTACACGCAGTCGATCCCTCGAAGCCATGGAATGGTCCCCAGCGCTCCTACAGACGCGCCGAGCTTGATGAACGCCACTGTGCCGACGATGTCGGGCAGCGCCAGCCCCGACTCCTGGTTCTCAACGACGAGCACCCGCGAGGGCGCCAATGACAATTGGAGCAGATCTGGCAGCGGAGCTTCTAGATCGCGAAGGCCACCCAGGGTCGTGCGCAGCTGCGGGCATAGGACCACCATGCGAACGCGATGCTGCGGTCGCCGCAAGCCGCAGACCGCCCAAAAGTCGCCGCCGGCCTCTCCGCCCGTGATCGCATGTAGGAAGTCTAGTACGAGAGAACGTCGGGACTTCTCAATCCATTTGGTGTCGATTCCCTCGACGGGCAGCTCCCGCAAGGCGAGGTTCGATGCGGGATGCGCGAGCAACCACGCGAGGAGTCCGACAAGCCGTCGGAACTCGACGTCCGGATAGTCCGCCAACACATCAAAATGGCGCTCGACTACCGCTGCACCTGCGAGCATCGGCCACTGCCCCATCAACTCGCTTTGACGTTCGCGCGCGCGCGCAAGGCGGGAGCCTTCCCCAACGAGCGTTGCTACCGCCTCAAGCGATTCTAGTTCGAGCCGGAAGGGGAGCTTCTGCACCCCCAGCCTTGGCCACTGAACGTCTTTCCATCGCACCACGCCACCGGTCCACGTTGACCATGCACTGACCCACTGACGAAGGTGTTCGACGTGACCGGCCACGTCGCGTTCGGTCGGTTCGCCAAGGATGATGGCGAGAGGCCATTCGCCGCCGGACCGCAGCCACTTCCGATGGTTTCGCTCATAGCGGCGCTTGAGCTCGTCGTGCGCTTCGCTAGGAAAAAGCAGTTTCTTCGCCATCGCGCGCCTTTTCTGGAAGCTTGAGACGTTTCGCCTGCTCGTCATACTCGATGACAAGCATCGCCGAGTGCTTTCGGTCTTTGATGTGGACGAAGCACGCTCCGCCGATGAACGGCTCGAGTGTCATGACGGACTTCAGCGGCGTGGCCACGATCATTTGGAAGCCAAACGTCGTAAAAATGTTCATAGCCATTCGGGTGAACTCGGAGTCCGCTTTGTCGAAGGCCTCGTCCAACACGACCGTCGCAAAGGATGGAAGCGCGCGATCTTGTCCGCCCAGTTGGTAGCGCAGGGCCGCAGCTAGACAGGTAGCGGCGAGCTTCTGCCGTTGCCCGCCAGACTTACCCGCACCGCTTCGGTATACCTCTACCTCCTGCTCGTTCTGGTCGATCTCGCGCGCGACGAATTCAACGTGCTGTCGAACATCAAGGACTAGCGATCGCCAATTCCTATCGATAGTCTCCTGGCTTCCGAGCCGTTTCACTAGCTGGCTGAGTACGGAGAAACGCTGCTCGGCCGCCTCGCGCTCCGTATCCGCACTAAAGGATCGGGCCAGGGCTGCCGTCAGGCTCTGCTTGAACTGACGCACTTCCTCGAGGGCGCGGTCAGTCGACTCGATTACCAGATGGGTGCCGGGATTGAACGGTGCGGTGAGCAGGCTTTCGTTCACGAGCTGAAGTCGGTCGCGGATCGCGGTCCGCTCGATGTCGAGACGTGTGCGAAGAAGCGTTAGGTTTTGATCGCTTTGCTCGCGGAGGAGCTTCAAGAACCTCTCCTCGAACCGAGGCAAACCGTCGGTCTCGAGCCGCTCGAGCTTCGCGAGGTAGTCATCGGCGCTAGCAAGCCGAGGGTCGAGCCCGCCGCTGTCCGCAGGCCACTGGCGATTGAACTCGACGAAGCTGCGTTCGATCGCATTTCTACTCTCGTTGATTTGGTCCGAAAGGTCCTTGTTCTCGACATGGAGCTGACGAACCACCGCGGTAGTGACGGCGTCGAGCGACTGAAGCGACAAGACCTGCCCGGTCGCCGCGAATCGCGTCTCGAGCGCCTGCAGCTGCGCATCATCAAAGGACGCAGCTGGTGCTCGCTCGAGCGCCTCGAGACGCCGGGACTGATCGCCAAGCTCTTTCTCGAGCCCATCTCGACGAAGCTGGGCAACGTTCTGCTCCCGAACGGCTTCCCCCCATCGTCGCTCCTGCGCGGCAACCTGCTCCTCCAGCTGCGCCAGCTCCGGACGCGTTTGCTTTTCAGCTTCAATCTGCTGCTCGAGCCTCGCGATCTTGGTGACGAGCGAAGCGACGTCCACCTCAGTCCAGAGCAAGTTGGCCAACGTCTGGCAATGAAGAAGCTGTTTCTGTTGGCGTTCACGTTCTGCGGAGGCTTGCTCGATACTTGCCTCGACGTTGGCAAGCGCTGCGCCAAGCTCGCCAGCGCGATCCTTGAAGAGCCGCAACTTTTCTCGATTATCGAACCCAAGGCACCACGCGCGGCGATCATTGATATCGGTCTGGTCGTCCTTTTCGTGACGTGAATGGTTGTGTTTGATCTGCCCGGCGCGAGTCACGGCTCTGCGAGCCGCGCGGAAGGCGGGCATCGTTTCCGCGCACTCGTAGTCGAAGCGCACTGCCAATTCCTGTCGGAGCCATGCGGCGTGCTCGCCGTTGGGGACCGCTACCTTTCTCACCAATGAGTTCAAGCCAACGGTTGTCCCCGCCCCGTCTTGGTGGACCGTCCTCAGGTAGACGAGACGCCCGCTAATGGTATGGCTATCGAGAAACGACGACACGCGATCGTAGTGCTTTTCCGATACCACGAGCGACGTGGCGAAGCCGCGCAGCACGCGTTCGATGGCTCCCTGCCAAGCAGCAGCCTCTTTCGCCACTTCCATCAGCTCCCCCGCGAAAGGGAGCTCGCCTTCCGCCAAATTGATGCCCTCCGCCAGGTACGACCGAATCGCGAGGGAACGCGCTGGGATGTTGGAACGCTGCCGCTCCATGGCGTCGATCTCCTGACGTACCTCTGTGAAATCGGCAGTGAGCGCATTCCGCTGGGCCTTGAGCGCGTCTGCTTGCATTTCCGCAGTCCGACTTGCTTGCCCAGAACGCGCCAGCTTGTCTTTCGCATCCCCGACCTGATGAGCAAACGTTTCGGCTGTATTGGCAAGCTCCCACCCCAGCGCTGCACACGCGGTCGCGGCCTGAGCTTGCTTCCCCCTGCGCGTAGTCAGATCCTCTTGGGCAACACGTACCTGATCAGTCAACAGCGCGATGGCGCTGCCGGCACCATCGCGTTGTGCACGGAGACTGGACAGTGTTGCTTGCTCATCAGCCGTGACCGAGACAAGGCGACGCAGCTCCTGTTCCGCGCCGTCTACGTCCGTCTTCAGTTCTTCGATCCGTCGCGCTAGGAGATGGCAACGCTGCCGGTCACGATAGCCGTCGACTCTACCGGAAAGGTCATCCAGCCACGTGCGCTCCGCTTTACAGCGCTGCAACTCGCGAAACTGGTCACGAGCCGGCAGGAGCGTTTCGATCTGGCGCCTGGCGGCGAGCACGGCTTGGTGGGCCGCGTTGAGCTCCGTAAACTCCTCGACCAAGCGGTCAGCAACGTGAAAGGTCTCTGGGGGATCGAGCATGAAGTCTCTCAAGAAGACGTTCAGATCGCCGAGGTTCTTCGCGGACTGCGTCTTGTGAAGGAGCCGGAGAGCTCTCTCACTTTCAATGCCGAGCAGAGCCCGAAAGCGTTCCTGGTACGCGCTGAACTCGTCCTTAACCCACGCATCGGGCAATTCCTGTTTGAACCGGCGCACGTCAAAATCGTGTTTGGCGAAGAACTCCAGCTCCTTCAAGTCGAAGGCGCGCTGTAGAACCATATACAGCTTCTTCACATCAGCGATCGCAACGGAGGTGCCACGTACCCAAAGGACCTCTGCGAGCACGATCGTCTTCCCCAGACGATTTTGATAGGTCTCGCTGATCGCAGACCACGTCGACCCCTGACGCAGGTACTGAACGCCGTGCTCCCCGGTCTCGCCTGTCTGGTTCGACCAGGCGCCACGGACGTAGCTCAGGAGATTTCGGTCCTTGCCCACGCGCTCCGCTTCGCGGGCTGCGACATTGAAGTCGACCCACCTGGGCGGCGTAAGGAGAGCAGCATGGGCATCGAGCAAGGTCGATTTGCCTGACCCAGAAGGGCCGACGAACAGATAGCCAGAAGTCGGGACCGTGACATCGATCACGTTGTCGAACGTGCCCCAGTTGAACGTCTGCAGACGACACAAGCGAAACTGCTCGTCGCGACCCACGGGCTCGGACTCGGCGAAGCTGCCGTCGCTCACAGCGCGCCTTCACCAGTGTCAGTGTCTTCGTCATCCACCCCCGCCGCCGCGGCGCCGGGAGCCCCGCCGTTGCGGATTCTCGCGTACGTGTCGGCGAGCGCCTGAATCTGCTCGGCTGCGAAGAGCAGCTTGAGTGTCGGCGACACTTCATAGCGCTCATCAGCCCCCCGAAGCTTTCGCAGCAAGCTCAGGTCTTTCCCGCGTTCAATGGCCCCGACCATCTGCTTCTCAAAACGCGCGTGGTCGGGATTCCCAGTCGGCTCGAACACCGAAAGGTGACCGACCATATCGTCACGAGAAACGACGGCTCTCTCGCCTCGCGCTTCTGCCTGTATTAGCTGCTCTCGCAAGTACAACAGCAAGGCCGACTGGATGAAGGTCAGCGACGCCTTTCGCAGCAAGACCGGCACATCTAGCTGGTCGTCAACCACCTGGCGCGTGAAGGCGACCTGCTGTTCGTGGTCGATCACGATCTCGAGAAAGAGCTCATGAAAGCGCGATCGCAAGAGGCGCTCGTCGCGAAGGAGCACAGGCCAAAGTTTCGTCTGCCGCTTTGCGTCCAGAGCCGGACCGAGTAGCAGCTGAACCATCACGCGGCGCGTCTCGAGGGGCAACAACCCCGAGTCGCCCAAGAACGTAACGACTGGAGCCTCCTCGGGTTTGACTTGGCCTTCAGCGTTACTCGGCGAGCTCATGACACCTGTCCCTAGTGAAGTAGATTGTTGGGATCTTTGCACGCCGCCAGGCGTGATCTTCGCCCTCCCAGTCGACCAGCTCGACACCGGCCGTAGCCTCGCCATGCTTCGCTCCCAGCGCCACGTACCCAACAACGCTCCCAAGCCCCTGCTCGGGTGGAAACCGATCCATGACTTGGGCGATAGACGCGCGAGCCTCCTGCTCGAGGACCGCACGCAGGTTTCGCTTCAAGGCGCGGAAGTCGATCTCGGAGTGCCGAATGAGGTCTGTGACGATCGAAATGTCGATTTCGGATGGCTCCGCGTCCGTCATGGCCGTGTCGACAACGCGCTCGGAAGGATCATAGAGTTTTGCCTGCGATATCGATCGAATACGACTGCTGGTAAGCGTCAGCTGGTAGCCGATCTCCTGAATTGGCCGGACATGCTCACGCGCGGCAAGAGCCGCCTGCGTCGCCATCTTGAGCAGAGAGTGCAGGCGGCGCTGTTCGAGAAACTCCCGGCTCTGGACGAAGCTCTTCAGACTTCGAGCGAAATGCTGCAGCACGTCGTGAACACCGCTACCTTCGTTGGCAAGGACGGCGGTCAAGTTGAGCAGGAACTTTCGCTCGCGAGCTTGGAGCTTTCTCGCGAACGGACGGTCGCCCACAGCCGTGATGGCCTCACCCAACGCTTCCGCTTGCTCTGGATCTGTCAGCAGGCGCCAGAATGCTGCAAAAGTTTTCCCGGCTTCGCTTTCACCGATGAGATCGACTCCCGCAAACAACGATTCGAGAACGTCTCCGCGGCTTCCATCGTTCTCGAGCAGCAGCTGGCGCAAGCCCCGGTTGAGTTGATCGAAGTCGTCGCGCACACGACGGAAGTCGCCAGTAAGCTCATCCGCGAGCGAAATGATTTCCCGGGCACGCTCAATGGCGCGATCATCATCGAGCGGCTGAACACCATGCACGCGAACAGTGGCAATCTCCCTGTCGATCCGCTCACGCTCGGCCATGAGAGCCCCGAGTCGCGTCTGTGGATTGCGATCCGTTTCCTCCGCCAGACGGATAAGCTGATGGATGACTGTCGCTAGCCGACTCTCCGTCATCACGGCGCGGCGCTTGAGAAGGGTCGACAGGAAGCGAATTGCTTGTGCAGCATCGCTGCTGAGCTCGTACTGTTCCTCCGTGGCGCCCGTCGGAAGGCGACGATGCACCCACCCTTCACTGAGCCACAGGGCCAGGTATGCCTGCGCGGTCTGGGGTACGTCCTCCCCAGCACTCTGCAACCCCTCCAAGAGGGCGCTGAGCCTCTCGGCAAGCACAGAGGCCGGCAGGACCTTTTCCTGATCGAACAAGAGCTCCTGTAGAAGTGCAATGAATATGGGAGCCTTGTCAGCCGCAAGGAGTCGCCAGAGCGCCTGTTCCCGCAGGTTCCGAAGACCAGCGATGCCACGAGGCACGCTCATCCGGCTATCTCACGGTCTGTGCAGGAGCTCGCCGAATCTGGCGAGGTGGAGCTCGACATAATTTCGGAGCGTCGCTCCATGCCGCCTCACGCGCAAACGGTGAGGGGCATTGTTTGTCACACCGCTTAAGCACGATGGTCGCGGGGGGATCGTCGCCGTGCTCGAGATCCAATGGCCTTGAGCCGCCGGATAGTACTTTTCTCAGAAGGTCCCAGCTGGGTGGTAGCGCTAGAC
>JBEHXA010000102.1:0-15853 GCA_048498935.1 Myxococcota bacterium | reverse complement strand
CCGACTGTAGACGTGACACCACTTCCTTCGGTCGTTGAGTTCCCCCACCTGGCTCCATCATCCTGAAGATTGGTGGCTCCATCAGGGTGGCGAGTGGCACGCGAGCAGGTCTGCTGCTTTTTCGATTGCGGTTGACGAGGACCTGTTGAACAGGTTCTTCGCCGAGGAAGGTTAAGATGAGCGGCGTCGATGCGCGTGTGGGATTTGCTTTCCAGGATCTCGTGCTTGCAGAACGGGTGTTGAAACGCTTGCTGGAGCAGCGCGCGGCATCGATCGTCGGTACGTTACTCCCTGAGATGACGTTCTTCGTCGAAGCATCTCCGTCGCCCAGCCAGGCGGCGGAATGGGACCTTATCCAGAGCGACGGCAATGAGTTCATCTTGGAGGAGGCCAAGAGCGGCGACATCAAGGCGGAGGACCGTTGGATCCTTTGGCGCCGTATGAGACGCACGTTGGACAAGCAGTCGCCCACTGCCCCGCTGCCTCGCGTGCGCTTGGTCGTCAACGCAGACAATCTCCCCGACAATCCAGAGCGCTGGCGTGCACTGGCTGTTCAGAGCCAACGTGTGACGGGGACATGGTCCACCCCTAAGGAGAACGAATCGAGACGGCGGGTCATGAAGGCCGAAGACCTTGCCGACGAAGCGCTGCACGTCCTCACGAGCGCTGACGCCGACCCGACATCGAAACCTTTGGATCTCGCGCATGCCCGGCGCCTCCTTGCAAATTTCTCGCTCGAAGAGAGCGCTGGTGGCACAGCCATCGAGGGGCAGGTTCGCGGTCATCTCTCGGCCCTCAGCCGGGGCCTCGGGGTGGACGAACTCCTCAGCGCCCTGCGCGGTGAAATTTCGCGACGAGCAGAGTCGCAAGCCCCCGATGCTCACCGCTTTACATCAGACGAGCTTCTCAAGTCGCTTTCCGTACTGGAACGCCTAGCGACGATCGATCCGAACGATGCCCGACGGTGGCGCTCGCTAAGAGACTGCGCAACTGCCAACCTGCACTCGCCTCTCGGCTTCAACGATTCGGGCCTGCCGTACCAGGACTGGCGCGCTATTCATCCGAGCGCCGACGCTTTGCTAGGCTCCAACGCGGCGCAGGCGGTGGCAATCTTGGGCCGAGGAGGGATGGGCAAAAGCGTTCTGCTGCGCGATTGGCTGACCGCCCGCCAAGCCAGCAGGGACGAGTGCCTGTTACTGTCGCCTGCGGACCTAGCTGGTCACAGTGGCAACGAGATCGCCGCAGCCCTGGAGCTAGGTCTCTTCATCGCAGAACAACGTGGAGCGAGGCTCTGTGTTGCCGTCGATGCAATCGAAAATATTGCGAACAATCAGGAGCGCGCTGCACTTCTTGCCGCACTTCGCGGAACGGCAGCCTCTGGTGCGTTGGTGCGTGTGACGAGTCGCCTACTTGAATGGCGAAGCTCGCGCGGGACGAGCGAAGAGGTGCCGGGGTGGAATCCGCTCGAGCTCGACGAATGGCCCGAGTCGACCGTTCAAGCGCACGTTGGAGCGAGCGATCGCCCAAACGTTGGTGAAGCACTGCGCAAGCTGTTGCGAACGCCTCTTCTGCTGGACCTTTTCCTCCGCACCTTCGGCAAAGCGGGACAAGTTCCGCAAGGTTTGCAGACGCGTCACGGGCTGATCGCTGCCTATTGGAACCGACGCATTTGGCCCAGTGATGACGGCCGAAGCGGTCGTCGACGACTACTGATCATGGACGTCGCGACAAACGAAGCTAGGGGCGTCCATGCACACAGCATCGCCGGCGAGGAGGCAGATGACCTAACCTCTGAAGGGCTATTCGTACTCGGGCAAGGGGGACGGAGCTCGTTTCGACATGCACTGCTACGAGACTACGCAATGGGCGAGTGGCTCAACGAGGGCGCCGTGTCGGCTAGAGCCGTCGCAGCCAAACTCTCTTCGGTTGCGTCACCCTTGTTGCAGTTCGGAACACTGCGAGCCTGTCTCGAGAAGTCCGGAAGCAATGACGGAGGTCTCACGCTGACACATTTGCTTCGCGAACTTGCAGCGCCGCTCCTGAGTCAGGCTGGTACCATTCTCGGTGAATTCGATGACGCTTCGGGAGTAGACCTTGTGAGCCTCGTTGACTCATTGACGCCCGGAGACCGGGCGCCATTTTTTATCGCACTGCTGGCGTCGGTGAAGTTGGCGCACGCGAGCTCGTGGCTTGGGCTCTTGTCCCGACTTCCGGAAGATAGCGCCTGGGCCGAAAGCAAACCGTGGCTCACTGGTGAAGCCCTGTCGACCATTCACTCCGTCGTCGAGTCTTTCAGCAAGCAGACCGTCTCGGGATCGCCCCTAGCAATCGCGCTCGCATCGCGACTCCGCGCGTGGTCAGCAGCGCCCCGTGTTCGAAGGGAACTGGCTGACAACGGTGGATGGCACTTGGGGCGGCTGGGCAAGTTGCTGGTGGATCTGGACCCATCGCCAACCACTGCGGATTGGTTGGTTGACGTTGCGCCTTTGGGCGACGCCGTCCGCTCTTGGATCCTGAGCGAGCTCCCTCGGCTCGCCAGCGCGATGCCACCATCCTCCGACGAAGGTCTGCTTCGACGGCTCTACTTGGCTGCGGGCCAATTTCGAGAAGCAGAAGGCATGCTCACGGACGAACCGGGGATCATGCCGGCACCGATGCGAAACTACGACCGCATCACTGGTTCTTTGCTCAAGGACGGCGGGAGCCTCCTCAGCACGCACCCGGTCGTCTTCGTGCGGATCGCTGCAGGGCTGCTCGCTGGTCACGAGCAGGACCTGGCCGATGAGGACGCCAAGCGAGAAGCTGCCATCGCGGCGGCATCGCCCGAGGCCCTGGAGCCCTTCAATCAACTGCTCGAGCAGTCGCAGAGCAGTGAGCGATGGAAAGCAGTGGCGAGCGTATTCGAGAGAGCGGGAAAGCAGGCCGACCAATTCAAGGTGACAACGTCAGCAGAGCGCCCCTTTGCGGCGTCTACCTCGGACGCTTACTGGGATCTCCAGGACTCCGAGTACCATGAGCTGCTACTCCATCTGCGTGATCTCCTTTCCACCAGCCTGGCAAGTGGAGGCGACGCGCTGGGCAAGCTTTGGCTGAGCATTCGCGCCAGTGCCTCTGGCCGGATGCGCGCGTGCGTTCTCGATCTCCTGACGAGGCCGAATACGCGAGGCCCGGCAATGATTGTCGACGAACTCCTACAAGACCATCGAATGTACGTTCTCGGCTATGCTCAGCCCTACCTGCAACGCGGTATTCAAGAGCGCTGGCCCCACTTACCGCAAGCGGTACAGGAAGCCATTTTCAGCAACATTCGCTACGGCGCTAAGGCCCCGTATGGGAGCGCTTGGGCAGCTGGGCCGCTGTACCACGCCATCCCGGAAAGCGAGCGTCCGCGAGAAGCGGATACCTTCCTGGAGCTCATCAAGGTCGCTGAGTATCCCTTCGATCTTCCGGACCCACAATCCGACGCCCTTGCGATCGCTGTACCGACGCGAATCGAATCTCCGCCACGCCCACCGATCGGCGGGCTCTCGCCTGAACGACAGGTCCCCTGGACGCAGATTGCGGCGCTTCCTGCGAGCCAGGTCGCCGGTTATGGCGACGACCAATGGGCAGAACTCGTTCCAGTGGTCAGAAGGCTCGTCGGGGAATGTCTCCCCAGTCCCGAGCACCTGCTCGACCATACCGATCTGTTAGAGCGATTGACTGAATTCGTCGATGCGCAGCTTAGACGCGCAGGCACAGGCCCCACTCTTGAAGTGGAGCACCTCGAGTCGCTCGCGAACTGGTGTCTATCGGCGTTGAGCTACTATGAAGCGCCCGAATTGGTAGCTGATTGCGAGCCTTTCGAGGGCCTGTATGGCGGATTGCCGCCGAAGGCAGAGTATTGGATGGCAATGGCACGCCTAGTCGACAGGCTGCTGTGGCATCCGAGACTCATTGAACGCTCGGACCTGAATGATCGACTGTTTGAAGCGGTCGCCGTCTTCCGTCATGCACCGCCTGATCGAATTGCCTACTACCTGTTCACGAGGATCACCGGGTGGTTTCGCGGGAACGGCGTTGGGCGTTCTATCTTGGAGGCACTGTTTCTCGATGAAATCCGCAACGGCCACGCCTTGGAAGGTGGCTACTGGTGCCTCAGGAACTTCACACCATCCGAACAGACCATAGTTCTTTCCAGATGGTTTGTTGAGGGAATTCAGCCCGGCATTGCCCGCGCGCGGGAATTCGTGCGCAAAGGGGGAGTGCACGTCGGTTGTGCTGCTCTGGTTCGCTATGCCTCTGGCCAGAAAACCGGCAGCAGCGCCTTCCTCTCGCAGCTCCTCGCGCAACGTCCGAGTCAGGGTCTCCTGTCAGACCCCGCGCTCTACGACATTTTCGTTGCGCAGGCTGTTTTCGGAGCGAAGCAGGCTCTCATCAACGACGCGGTACCGTTGGCTCGCGCGGACGAGTACTTTGATCTCATCCTTGCATGCTGGAGCGCATTGCTACCGTCGATGTCGGACGAACGCTCTAACGGCCATGCAGCCGTAGCGCTTTGGGCTGTGGGTCCGATCCTCGAAACCGATCCGAAGTCAGAGCATGCCCTGAAGACGCCTGACCGCATGGCTTGGTTGCGTGCGGCACTACCCCTCGCTTTGAAAGTCGTGGCCGAAGGTCCCTGGCACGAAGTCTCCCATCTCATGGGTGACCTCAGCGACTCCGAGCTGCTAGACACCATAGAAATCTCCGATATCAAGCCGCTCTTCTTGGCCTTTGACGCGCGAGTGAAGGCCATCTCGCCGACGGCGCCGAGATACCGCTGGGATCACGCCATATCGCGTGCCGCCGCTTCGATTGGCACACTCCTCCCGCGAGTTGACTCGGGCACTCGCGACTGGATGTTCGAAATGCTAACCCGGTGGGCGGCATCACCAACTTCGAACGATGTGGCCAGAGAGGTTGCGCGAGACTTTCGAGAGGCCCCGTAGCGATGGCTGCGGGTGGCCATGACGACTCGACGACGAGGAGCGCGACACAAACCAACCTGCAGTGCCCGGGTTGGATGGGGAACGGTCCAAGTCGTGAGCTCACCCACGGTCGATGAGGACCCCGACACTGATGATCCCGTCGACGGATGGACGTCGAGCCTTGTAGCCGACCTGCGGTCCAGTAGATAAGATAGGCGTCGAGAATGCCGCAGCGAGACGCCCCCTCCTTCGCTGACCCTTCCCGGTGGCCGCAAGTGCTCGCGCATGCGCTTCGATTTACAGTTGGAGGGAGCACCATCCGATTGACACCTCGTCACGGCGACTGAGCTCAAACATGGGGACACTTTTCGACAGATTCAGCACCAACGTTTACGAGAACGAAGCTGACGTTGTCGCGCGATTCCTTGTACCCCTGCTCACGGAATTTCTCGGCTACCAAGCGAACGAGATTTTGCCCGAGCGAAACATGCCCGCGTTGTCGCTTCCTCTGAACCGCCGTAGTTCGGGCTCAACCCGCGACCTTTCGGCACGGCCAGATATCGTCCTGACCGTTGACAACGGCACGACTTACGCTGGCGCATGCGATGCGAAGCACCCGGACGAGGAGTTGAACCAGCACCTCGATCAGCTTCGCGCCTACGCGAACGCTCTCGAAACGACAAACCTCCTGCTCATCACAAATGGGTCGGCGACCTACCTTTTTCACGGGAACGTTCGACTCATACAGAGCGAGTCGATTGAGCAGCTTGACCTGCAATTCGACAGGCTCGCGCACATCTTCAGCCGCGAGCGCGTCGCCAAGGTATCAGAACATGACCGGCTGGTTACCCTTGGAATACAGGCCGCCATTCCCGGCGACGACTTGGCCGACGTGGAGCGAAGGCACAGCGTAGACGTCTCGGATTTTCGCGTGTACCTCAGGAATCTCGCCGCACATGCCGACAACGTACTGCTGCCACGTGCGCTACGGGAAGCGCTAGGCGACTCGATCGTGTGCATCTCACCCGCGGAGCTCCATACGTTCGAAGAATTCGAGAGGCCTTCTAAGGGAGGCGTAGCTTATGAGCAAGTGCTGCCAAACGCCGAGCACACGCGAATACTCCTGGTTGGCGAATCTGGAATTGGCAAATCGGTGCTGTTTCAGCAGTTTTGCGCGGAACAGGCGTCCCTGTGCTTGAAGGGCGTCACGAACGTGGTTCCGATTCCTGTTCGGCTCGCGTCATCCTCGTCGGCGCGGACGATGGAGGTGCTGGCGCTCGACGAACTTGCGTCGCGCGGGAGCCCGGTCACTGCGGATCGACTGCGGCAGCTCATGAGCCAGGGCCGCGTAAGTCTCATTCTGGACGGTCTTGACGAGGTCGTGGACGATGCTCGGACTACGGTGGCGCGCGACCTGGCTCATCTTGCTCGGACGTTTCCGCGTATAAGGCTCCTCGTCTCGACGCGACCACAGTGGCTGCCGAACGGATTGAGCTTTCTGAGGTACAGCGTCGTGCCGCTCGCGGATGCTCAGGTGCGACGCTTTCTGGCGTCGCAGACCGGACTCGAGCCGTCGGATGTCCTCGCGCAATTGAGACTGCTGCACGTGGAACAGCTCGCAACCAACACTTTGCTTCTGTCGCTGATGTGTGCGCTGCTCAAGCAGCGGCGAGCGATTCCAAGTACCAAGAACCGGTTGCTCTCCGAAATCGTCCGCGTGATCGAGCGCTACGAGGACGAGAAGCAAGAGCGTGGAGGCCTCAGCCTTCCCTGGTCCGAGAAGCGTACCGCACTCGGACGACTCGCCCTGATTGCCGTGGGCAGCGGAGAGACGTACGCGGTCAGCCGGGAGCAGACCGTCATCGTCCTGGAAGAAGTTCTCGAAGACCTGGAGAGTCGTCGTCAGGTCCGGAGTGGGTCACCGCTCGTTGATCTGGAGAACGAGCTTCTCGCGACGGGATTCGTGTCAAGGTTTGACGGCGGTTACGTCTTTTGGCACCGAGCGTTCGCTGAGCATTTCGCTATCGCGGGACTGACTAAGACCCTTGAAGGCGCAAGGTCGGAGCTCGCGGCGCGCGCGCGCGAACGCCGCTGGAGCGAAGTTCTGCCTGCTGCGATTGCTGGCTCGACTTCCGCCGATGAACTGGTGCAGGAATTGGCCACCCTCAATGTCTTTGCCGCCGGCGCGGCGCTCGCCGAGAGCGACGGATTTGACGCCACTGTGGTGGAGGCGATTGTTGCCCAACTGTCGGTGTGCTGTCACTCGGCGCACGGCCCCGTTCGAGACCTTGCGACCAGAGCGCTTTCGCGAATCTCATCTCCAGCCGTCGAGGATCTTGCGCATCGCCTTCTCAACCAGTCCCCCTTGGGCGTTCAGTTCTGGGCCCTCATCGAACTCGCGCGGCGGAGCCCAAGTGGCGCCCGGCCTCTAATTGAACATCGACTAGACTGGGACGAATTTGACGACGATGGATTTCGGCATGCGAGCGAGGTTGTCACGAACGCTTTGGAGGAGCTCGGAACCGCCTGGGCGCAGGAGACGCTACTTGCGAGGTGGCGTGCTCGCGACGAGCACTGGTTCGGTGCGCCGATCGCTAGCGCTTTCAGCCGGCTCGCGCACCGCGGCGTAGTGCTGGAGACGGTCGCAACAGAACTGTTGTCTTGGTTTTGTTCGGACTCTGTCCCTTATCAGACGGCTCACAATCTCGCCAAAGTTGTTGCGGCGCTCAACACTCCAGTCGCTGCACAGGAGATCGCTTCTCGTATCAGACGTGGGTGGGAACACGAAAAGGACCAGAGTCACACGGTTGCGCACGTCGAGGCACTTGAATCCCTCACCCATGAAAGTGCCTCGGAAATGATTCTGTCGGGGCTTGAGGACCATACACTGGCGGTCACTGTCCGGAGGCGCTTTGCTCAAGCCCTAACCTTTTCTCGAGCGCCGATCGATGTCGAGCGAGTGCGGGTCGCGTCGAGGAGCGGCGATGCCTTCATTCGCGCGTGCGCCCTCGACCGCTTGGCAGGCTTTGGTTGGCAGGCAGTCGAGAAGGAGGCAAGGCGTGCACTAACTGAGTGTCAACGAGCAAGCCCCGATGGGTTCGCCGAGGTAGACCCGTTGCAGTCCCGTTGCGTCTTGGTGCTCGCTCGCCATGATCGGCTCCAGCTGCTTGCCGAACCGGAGCTGCAGCAAGAACGGTGGTTTCGCACTGGCCTCTCCAATTTGCTGGACGCGCTCGTCGAGCAGCCATCAGGGGCCCTGGTGCCATTACTTCATGCATTGCTGGGCATTCGTGACACACGACTACGCGCTCGCCTAGCAGTCGCCCTCGCCTCCGCCGGCGAGTTTACGAAAGCCAAAGAAGTCCGGGACGCATTGTTTGATGAGGCTCGAGAAGACTACACGGAGAGTAACCTCCTGGACGGACTCGAGTTCCTTCCCCAAGCCGAGGCTCTCGAGTGGGCGAAGTGGACGTGGAATGCTAGCCAGGCGGCAAGAGCCTCCATGTCAGGGTTCATGCTCGGCAAGTATCTGGAAGCGCTCGAACATATCGGATCTCCGGAAGCGCGCGATGAAATGCTGCGCGTGATTGAAAAGGCTGATAGCGGCTACGGAGTCGCTTCAGGCTTGTCACACCTCCGCCAGCTCACGACCGTAGACTTGCAGGGATGGTTGATCGCGATGGCGCGCAAGCGCCGCAACGACAGCGGGGTTCAGGCGTGGTGCATGACTTTGATCGGACTTGGAGGCGATCTGACCTCAGAAGCCTTCGTCACAGAGGGCTTGACGCATCGCGACCCCATCGTCCGAAGGAACGCGTTTCAGGCACTCAGTCGCCTACATGAGAGACAGGGAAGGCTTTGGTACGGACCCGAGCTGGAAGCTGGAGAAGGTTGATGCTGCACGTAACTGCGACCGCGTGCAACGCGGCCTGTTCGGCAGCCTGACACCTCCCCTAGGCGCCGACGTAGATCGCATAAGTCCTGGTTACGTCAACTTGAGGAGACGAGTCGCATGCACGGGTGAGCCTCCTCTAAAATAACTACTACATCGATCATCGGATTGATGCACTGGCGCCCTCGCATTTGCCCCAACCCTCGCCTAGCGTGCCGAGCAGCGCTCCCAGCGCACAGAAAGGGACAGCACCGACTGCCATGCCCAAAATCAAGCTCGTGGTGAGCGACGCGCCAGCTACCCTCACAACCTACGGGTCCTTGTGGAAGTTTCCTCGCGCCGCCGGCGATAAGCCGGTGATCGACTTGGTGACCGTTCGCGGCGTCGCAAACACACTCGATCTCCCCACGGGTCGCTACCAGTATTACTTCACATTCACGGGTCAGCAGGACGACGACGAGTTCACGCTGACGATGAAGTACGCCGCCGCGCAGGCGCCGGCTCCCACGTCTACGCCATTTCGAACAGTGCCTGCCGGAAGCCGGGTCTTCCGCTTCCTTGTCTAGGTAGACCATGAAGGCCTTCATCACTCGTGCGACGTGCGTAGCGTTGCTGCTTTCGACGCACGCTTTTGCTCAGAGCTCCCCGCCCGACAAGCCCGACGACAATCCAATTCGCCCCGATCTGCAGGTCAAGGGCTCGACGAGTGGCGACGGCAAGGCGTCACTCGCCCTCGCTTTCTGGTTCCTGCGCCCAGTTCCAGCTGGGGCTGGACCGAACTACCACCCGTCTTCGTGCACCCTCGCCATCGACGCATCAGCGGAGACGAAGGACGGCCTGGGGCAACTCATTTCCGGAAGCAGTGGCGACGGCCCTGCCTTCAAGGCACCCGTCACCTGGTCATTGGGCGTCTCGCTCGGCGTCGTAGCGAACCACTCGGCCAGCGATTTGTTCGGTCCCAACGCTTTCTACATGCCCCAGGCCTCAACTCTTCAATCCATGAACCAGGCAATCCGCACGTGCGAAGCGGTTTGTACGGACACGTCGAAAGGCTGCGACAAGTTCAAGCAGTTCACGTCCACGGTCACCACCGCGCGCAACGACAACTGGTTGCAAACGAATGTCCTGACCGAGCCAATCACCGCTGAGGGCGTCGTGGCTCGCGCAAAAGCTCTTCTGCCCGCCCCCGGGGCTCAATGCAGCGCTGCCCACGTGGAGCTAGGGAAGCCTATCAAAGAGTATGTCGAAGCCAGCGCCGAGATGAAGGGGGTCAAGCGCACCGCTTTGGCGACGGCTTTCATCAAAGCTGCTGAGACGTGCAATGCAGAGTGCAAAGCACCGTTGAGCCCGGAATGCATGCAGGTGGTCGCCACCACCCTGGTTTTCAAGTCCATCAAGCAAGTAACCGCCGAAGAAGCCTTTCCCGATCCTGACAATGACCTCTGCGATGCGGCAAAGCCGATCTACCGCGGCGAATCACGCGACGTCGAAGCGGCGCGCTACCAGCGCTACAAGTTTGCGTTCGGCGGATCGATCGGGTTCACGCCGCACGACTACCTGGCTCAGAAGGTCGGTGACGATGGCGCGGGCCTCGTCGTCGATGCCGTCGATTCAACTGGGGCGCCGACCGGAGCAACGTTGCCGCAGCTTGAGGAGAAGAAGAAGACGTATGGCCGATGGAAGGGTGGGTTCTCCGGAGCTTACTTGCCTTTGAACGGTATGACTTTGGAGGGACGTGCAACGTACGAAGGCAATGCAGACGCGCAGAGCACCAAGACGGAGTGGTGCGAACCCAAGGGCGTGGTGGGCGATACCTCTATGAGCCCCAAAGCCAACGCCTGCCGTACCCTTCCATTCGGCGCGCCTGACAGGACCCACAAGGTTTCGCTCGACGCCTACATCGGCTTTGCGGACTTGCGCAAAGGCCTGTACCGAGTCGCCATCGGCCCGCAGTACACGGTGTCGCGTCCTTCCAAGGACGATGCAGTGACTACCCACACACTCGGCGTGCTCATGCCCTTCTCGCTCAATCTGCTCGCCGCTCCTCGCAACGAACAGAAGCTCGATTACGACGGCCTAGTTCGCCTCACGACCTACTACCAGGCGAAGTTTGAAGGCGACAAGCGAGCTGTGCACAGCTTCGGCGTCATCCTTGAGCTACTCGGCAAACGTTCTCTGTTCTCAACCAAGTACGACGAACTATGAGCGACCGCCTTAGCTCACGCCTGACGCTGCATCCGACGAGTGACGATGCTTCAAGCGATCCTTGCTCGTAAGCTCACCCGGCCCGAGGAAGAGTTCGAGGATCTCCTCACGTCGAGCGTCTTCGGCTCGTTGCAGTATGCTGGAGACGAGACGCTCGTCCTGGAATTCCTGGGGCTTGCTAGCTCAGCCGACGGCAGCCGCCCGCTAGCCTTTCTGCCGCCGTGCGTATCGCTGCGCTTTCGTTTCTGGCCTTGGCTAACGCACGGGGATGTCGGGTGTGAGCCTGACGTAGTGCTCACCATCGAACATGCCGACGCCTCGTGGACCACGGTTCTCATCGAGGCCAAACTGAAGTCGGGGAAAGGTTGGGCACCGGAAGGTAACTTCGGCCCGCGTGACCAACTCGCGCGTGAAGCCTGGTGCCTAGCAAGCGAAGGCCAACATCGACGCTGCGTCGTCTATCTCACGGCGGATTTTGCAGTTCCGCGAGCGAGCTTGCTCGAGAGCGAAGCCGAGCTGCTTTCGTTCGCCGGAGAATCCGCCGTTCCGATCGCCTGGACTACTTGGCGCGCACTCGCCGGACTGCTCGCACGGCGACATCTTCCAGCCATCCTCACGGATTTGCTTGCAGTACTCCGCAAGCTGCACCTGACATTTTACGAAGGCCTCCCTCCACTCGGCGACTTGCCACGACGATTTCTTTTCAACGCGGACGACGAAGGCCACACGAGTTGGTCGTTCGACGTCCCTACAGTCGTTCCTCCAACCTTTCGCTTCCACGACGGTTCGCGAAGCCTCTTCGCGTTCGCTAGCCCCCCTACCTGTCCCCCTTGGAGATTTGGCTCATGAACGACGGCGCGAAGCTAAAAGCAACTATCGTATACATGCGCGAGTTCTGCCAGCAACTCGCTCTGCTCTTGCGTACGTCGGATGCATTGATGGCTGACCGAACGTTCGAGCAAGCCGGAGGCAACTACGCCATCATCGAAACGTCGGGCGTTATCGGACAGCCAACACGCTGGATACCCAACGAGGTATTCAGATTCTATTGGTCGGGCGAACATCCGAGAGTTCTTGCGTTCGTTGCGGCTCTACTCGATGACCGTGACAAGCGGTACGCGACCGAACTTCACGAGCCTCTGTTGACGGCCGGCGCCTTCATCTACCAGAGCAAACCCGGCAACAACTGGGAATGGTGGTGGGCGCGATGGCACGGCAAGATGCGTAATCGACGTGACGATGGCACTATGGTTCAGGTCGACGCCGCTTCGTGGCCCGGAGAAAAATTTCCGTTCGAGCGCGTGATGACATTGGCAGTTCCTTTGATCGAGGTTGTTGACTCGACGAGCTTGTCTCAACGCCTGATCGAGCCGCTGTCTGCAGCCGTTGCCGAGTTCCGTGAAGCAAGCGGCCCAGCAACGGAGGTCGCCGCGCCGCCACCGCCTTTGCCGAACGGCTAGGTGCTCCGAGCGCGCTCGGCCCTACACGACGTCTGAGGTTGTGTCCGGCGGTCTCTCGCCAAAAACGAAGTACTTCAGGCGCTGGGGACAGATTTTGCCTAGGAGGCACACGAATGTCAGAGTGTGGGATGGCGCAGGTCAGGACATCAGCAGGATCGACGATGGTGCGGCATCCCACGCGAGGGGAATTGATCGTCGCCGAGGTCCTCCACGATTGGGGCTGTTCGTATGATGCTTACAGCGAACTGATCGATGCATGCTTCCTCGATCGAGCGCTCGCTGCCAACGTGCTAGCGGAGCAGATCGAAGTGCCCAATATTGGCGCCGCCATTGAAGAGCTGCGCTGGAGCTAGCGTCGTCGAGCGGCAGCGCGCTCGTAACGGCGCGCTGTGAGACTCGGAGTTCAAATGTGGCGCCCCTTCGTCCATTTCGATCCTTGGGATGTAGCGGCATCGTGCGCAGGATCACTTTTGAACGCGAAGGAACACTACGAGCTGCGCGTGCTCGGCTTTGTGCTGCCCGCGCTACTGGACGCACCACCGGCGCGAATCATCAAACGTGAGTCGCCAGATTTCGAAGTGGTGACCACTCAGGGGGCCATGCTCGTGGAGCTGGTGGACGCCGTGCCGAACGCGGTCAGTGACTCTGGAACGATGAACCTTGCCAAGCGAAGAAGCCGGCCTAGTAGTGACTTCTATCACGTCGAGGCAGTTCAATTTGGCGCCGTCATCGCCACGCAGATCGAGGCCAAGAAAGCGAAGGCGCGCGATTGGCTGCAGCGTGACCCGGCGTTCCAAGGTCGACTCATCCTTGGGGTCAACGTCGGGCAGGGCCCGCTCAGCATCACCGAATACCTGCGCAGCGCAGACCAGACGGCACAACTGGTGCAGTTGAACACGATCGAGCCCTTTCAGGCCGTCGTGTTGGCAGACGGGTCCGGCGCCTACGTCTGGCGAGCCTGAGGGTTTGCGGCCAGCCTTGTGAGTCGCCCTGCGCGGTCGCTCCGTGTACACTTCAGAGCGATGCGACTGGACGAGAAAGCCCGCGAAAGTCTCGAAGCTGCCGAACGGCTACTCGACACCGCTGATGGCTCCCTGCTTCCGTTGCTCAATGTGTCCGCCTCACGCTCGTACTACGCAGCTTATCTCGCGGTAGCAGATGGCGCCCTGCAAGCGGGTCGCGAGTTCGACTCGCCCAAAGACTACTTCAAGCATGACTCGCTACCGGACAAAGCGGTCCGGTGGGCACTTCTGAACCAAGAGCAACGAGACGACCTCGCCTGGCTGTTCGGCCTTCGTGTGAAGGCGGACTACTTGGAAGATCAACTCGAGTACGAAGAAGCGTCGCAGGCGACTACTGTTGCGGGTGACCTTCTGCGCTCGCTCATCGGGAGCCCCGCATGACTGCCAGCAGGGACGAGTGGCTACCTAGACTGCGCGATGTGTTTCATGGGCGTCCCGTGCGTTGGGGAGCCGTCGAGCACACAGTTGGCGACTATGACGGCCGGGAACGAACCCTCGAGGTGTTCAACGCAGACGCGAGAGAGCAGCGGCCACTGCTAACAAGTCTTCGCTCGGTACGCGCGGAGCTTGAGGCCGTGATCGGCGGCCCCGTCGTCGTTATCTTCCACACGACTGCCGAGTCGGCGCGACTTCACGCCGACTTCGTGCGCGCCGTATTCCGCCAAGAAGCGCTCGACGACAGCGCTGCGGGGGAGCAGGCCCTCCCGGTGAATCTTGACGAGCTCACGGCGGCTCTCGCCCTCGAGGACCTGCCGCTCAAGGCTCGCCAGGATGGCAACGAGGGCGCCAGGATACTCCCGCGTGAGGCTGCCTGATGCTTCTCACGGCGCAACGCGTGGTGTCGCCCGCTTCCCGCCAGCAGCGCGTGAACGTGTACCAGTTCCAACACGGCAACTATGCTTGGCAGCGCGTCCCTCCCAACCTCCCTCTGCCGGAGAACAACCCGGGGGAGCTAGTAAGACAGTGGATCGAGCTAGCCGAAGGGGGAAACCGAGTAATCAGCTACCTCGACGTCCTTGCACCCGACGAGGTCGTGGCCATCGACTTGCAGCAGCGGCTGGCGTCACTCAAGTGGCAACTGCAGCAACGGGGCAACCCGACCGTCGTGGTCTGGGAGCCCTATTGGATACGCTTTGGCTGCGCGCCGAACGTGCCCTGGCAGACCGAGCTGGGTGCATTGGCTAGCCATATCTTGCTACGTGTTTTTGGACAGTGAACCCACCTCGGGCAATGACGCTCTCGCGGTCGATGCAGGACGAGTGCTTTCTATGTCGTGAGCTCGGCGTCCTGGTACAGATCTTCCACATCATCGACGCAATCAACGCTGCAACGGACGCAGAAGTATTCTTCCGCCCTGTTGAAGAGCTGCTTGCCCTGAGTCGAGCCGACCGTATTGACGGGCGGACCGTAGAAAACATGAGCGAGGCCCGACGTGATGAACCCGTCTTGATTGCTGCGCTTGGCGGCTCCTACTGGATCATCGACGGCAACCATCGTCTCGCTCGACGCCAACGTGATGGCTTTCAGGACGCAGCCGTGGTCGAGGTTTCACCGGAGCTACTCAAGCCCTGCGTCCATCCGCTCGGATTCTGAACCGAGCGAGACGTCGAATAGCGAGCGCAACGCTCAAAACCTCCCGAGCACCCCGATGCCGCCCGCAGCCGGAGCCACCCGACAGCTCCGTCACCTTGCCTTCGGATGCGCCACCCAGCGTCGAGTGCTTGGCAAAGGCAAGCGGCCCACGCTAGCCGGCGAGGTTGTTGCCGTCGCTCTCGATCTAGTAAGTTGCTTCGGCGATAGAACGCCATCCTCATCCCAAACGCTCTTCAGCAACGAGGCCAGCACCCGCATGGACACTTCCGAGGCGCACACGGAACCCTTCGCTCAGTTCCTGGAATTTCACGACGCTTTTAGTCAACAGTTCAAGGCAAGCGTGGCCGCCCTTACGTTCATCGCAAAGGGCGACGTGCGCTTGCAGAGCGCGTTCCTGGATGAGCTGCCGTCGCACTGGCGAGCTCATCACGACTGGTCCAACGTCTCCGGCATCCTGACTCATGCCACCGCAGACGCCAACCGCCTCGCCATCGTGCAGATCCACTCCGCCTTGGATGATTTTTTGGTCGCGCTTCGGGGAGCACATGACCGTTGGAAGGCCAAGAGTGGCAAGCGGATTCCCAAGTGGACGGGCGCTGAAGGCGAGCCCGATGAGCCGCTCTGGAAGGCGGCAACCGCCATGGGCTTGGATGCAACCGAGCTCATCAGCTGGCAGCCGCTTCTGACCTATTTCCGCGTCATGAGGAACTGCATCGTGCACGCCTCGTCTCG
>JBEHXA010000101.1:0-15959 GCA_048498935.1 Myxococcota bacterium | reverse complement strand
GATGCTCGGATGCAGTCGCCGCGTCTTGGGCAGAAACACGCCGAGCTCGGGCGGCATCGTCAGGTGTTCACCGCCCAGCCAATGCTCGAGCGCCGAGACCTCGGCGCCGTCGGGGTGTACGCCCTTCTGCGGTTGTTCGAGCTGGGCCGGGTCACCGAACAACACTAGCCCGCGCGCGGCGCGTGCCACGGCGAGCGCGCTGGCGAGCGAGAGCTGCCCCGCCTCGTCGATCACCAGCACGTCGACGCTGCCGGCATAGTCGTCGCGCGCCCACGTCCACGCGGTACCTCCGAGCAGGTTGATGCGACCTTGCTCGAGCTCGCTGCGCGCCCGTTGCTTGTCCTTGTCGACGCGGAAGAGCTCGGTCTTGGCGTCCACGTCGTCCTCGAGGTGTAATGCCCGCACCTGAGCGCCGAGCCCCTGACGCTCGGCCTCCTGACACACGCGCCCCAGCAAGTGCTTGACCACGCTGTGGCTGTTGGCGGTGACGCCCACGCGCTTGTTCTGGAGCAGGAGCTGCAAAATCAGCAGCGCGGCTTGGTGGGTCTTGCCCGAGCCCGGCGGGCCTTGCACGGCCAAAACAGCGCCGCTCAGCTCATCGGCTGCCCGCGCCAGCGTCTCTTCGGGCGCTTCCCCTTGGCGCAGCGCGGGCGCGCGCCGGAGCAACAACGCAGTCGCAGCATCGCGGCCAGGAGAGCCTGCGAGGAGCTGCTCTCCGAAAGCCAACAGGCTCTGCGCGAGGACGGTGCTGTCGATCGGCGTGCCGACCACGAGCGCGCGTGGGTGCGGCACGTCGAGCCGCGGCCCACGACGGATATCGACATGGCGCGCCTGGATGTCGACGACCTCGCCGGTTGAGCGCCCTGTGTCGGGATCGAGCGGCTTCGGTGTAAGCCGCAGGGAGTGCTCCTGCTCCGGAAATGTATAGCGGTGGATCGCCGACTGCTTGACGTGTCCGACCACGCCTACGTAGCTCAGCTCGGCAATGGCAGATCGATCTTCCAAGCGGTCGGCGGGCGGTAGCTCGCGCGCGCGGTAGTGCTCCCACCAGCTCGATTTGGCCTCGCGCCAATGAAAATCGAGCAAGTGGGCGAGCAGCTGCTGCTGGGCGGCCTGAGCGTGGCTCGGATCCTCGGTCAGGCGGCGAGCTAGCTCGGCGGTGGCGCGCTGGCGGTCGTTCAGCTCCTCTGGTGGCTTGGTGGGGCTCCGCTCGGGCCGTTCGAGAGCTCGACCGAGGAGCTGCGCCAGCTCTACGCGCCGCACTTCCAAAAAGTCGCGAAGGCCCGCGGTGGAGAGACAGTCGTCGCGATTGTAGCTCTGAATCGTGGCGCGCAGCTCGAGCAGCGGAAGCAGCTCGTCGCCGGTCTCCAGCCACCAGCCGAACAGCTGCATCGCGCGAGCGGCCTGGCGGAGCTCAGTCGCGCGCCGATAGCCATGCAGGGGTTCGAGCTCCTTCAAGGTGTAGGCCTCCACGGATGCACGCAGGCCGTGGCGAACGATCGGCAGCAAATCCACCAGCACGCCGTCGCGCAGCAGCTGGTCGACCTCCGCCTCACGCGTGGCGTGCCGGCACGAGAGTTTCTTCAGCGCGTCGGCCTCGCGATGCCCGAAGTGATAGAGGTGAAGATCGGGAAATTCTTGGCGACCGAGCAGCACGCGATCGATGACTTGTTCGAAGGCTCGCTTTTCGTCAGCGCGATTCGAGGCCCAATAGGCGTAGTAGCGCGCTGGGCCGGGGGCGTCGCGCACGATGAAGTCCAGCTCTGGCTCGCCAAAATCAACGAGCCCGAACAGATACTCGAGCCCCTCGCCGTCGAACGCGAAGGAGTCTCCTTCCAGATCCAAGAACAGGTCGCCTGGCGTCGGCTTGGGTAGGGCTTCGAGACCGACGCCGGGCTGCTCGTTCGTGAGCAGCTCGTACAGAGTCGCGCCTTGCTGCCGTCCTCGTAGCTGCACGAGGGCTTGCCGCCGAACTCGTTCGAGCGGCTCGGCAGCGATGCCCGGAACCGCTGCAGCGTCACCCAGCGCAGCGAGACCCGCTAGCTCGCTGACCCCGACCATGCCGAGCCGGTCGCGCTGACGGCGAGTGATGCCGGCAACCAACGAGAGATGGTCGTCGGCGCGCCGCCGATCTTCGCAGCGCTTCCAATAGCGACACACAGCGCAATGCTCGACCGGCTCCGGGTAGGGCTGGACAGGCCCGTCAGCTGCCCCCTCTCCGAATGGGCTCACGCTCTGCGCGGTCACGAAGGCTCGCATGCGCGCCCGCACGCTCCGGAAGTAGGCGCCATAATCAGCCGTCGCCAGCGCTTGCGGAGACGGCTCGGGCCCCGCCCCTGCGATATGAAAATGCCGCGGCAAAATGCCCTGAACTTGCTGAAGTTGGTCGGTGTACGCGCAAAGCTGCAGGACCGCGCGAGCTTTGGCCTCGCGTGACAGCTTGGCGTCGACCGGCTCATAGTGGTGGCCCCAACGGCCCTCCCCGTCGGTCACGCGCAGCAAGAAGTCGGGCCGTCCTACCCACGATACGCCGCCAGCGTCTTCGCTGAGCAGCGTCGCCTGATAGATGAGCTCAGCGCCGCGCTCCATGGCCACGAGCGTCTCATCGGCCGCTGTTTGCATGCCCTGCGCGCCCGTGCGCTGACGAATGCTGACCACATCGAAGCCTCGTCGCCGGTAGTGCTCGAGCACGCGCGCCTCGTGCTCGACGCCGCGCTTCTCCAGCATGCGGCGCTCGATGTCGTTTTGAGCGGGGCGCTCGAGCTCCCCCTCGGCCACCTTCAGGTCCATCAGCGTGAGGTGCTGGCAAGCCAGGAAGCTCGCCACATCCGTGGCGGAGAAGCTGACGACGGGGGAGCGGCGCATCGCCCGGCGACTGTATCAGGAGGGATCGAAGAGCGGCACCGCCTCGCGAATCGCGCCGCTCGTGCCCACGAAATACACGACGTCTCCCGGCTCGAACGCTGCCATGGGATCCACTTGCTGGAGCAAGATCTCCCCGCGCCTGACGCCCACCACCAGGACCCCAGTTTTGCGCCGCAAATCCAGCCCTTTCAGCGACGAGCCGGCCGCCGCGCTGTGCTCACGCACCAGCACCGATTCGATCTTGAGCTCCGCGAGCGCTCGCACATCGCCTAGCTGCGCCCGCGGCAACGTCTGCTTGCGCTCGGTCGTTTGAGTTTCGCTGCGGATGACCTGGATGCTCGATTCAATCACGTTGCGCGGCACCTCGATGGTCCGGAGCAGCCGAGCGATCACCTCGACCGCGCCTTCGACCTCCTCGGCCACCACATCGCGCGCGCCGATTTTGAGCAAGCCGGCGCGTTCGGCGAGGTAGCGCGTGCGCATCAGCACCGGCACGTGAGGGGCCACGCGCCGCACGATGTCGACCACTCGCTGCGCCGCTTGCGGATCGTTCATCAAGAGCACGACCAGCCTGGCTTCGGTCAAGTGTGCGTGGCCCAGCGCTTCTTCGCTGGTGGCGTCGCCGTAGTAGACCGGAAAGCCGAGCTCCTTGCCGCGGCGCACGTTGTCCGCGTTCAGCTCGAGCACCAGGAAAGAGGCTCCGGCGGCGGTCAGGCTGCGCGCGGCGAGCTGCCCGCCCACCCCGAAGCCGATCAGGATCACGTGCTGCTCGAGCTTTCGACCCTCGTCAGCCTCGTCGATGCTGCGCACGCCGATCAGACGCTCCAGAGGCGCCAGCAGTCGCTCGCCAGCCGTGATGTGCGGCGCCGCGCGCACGAACAGCGGCGTCAAGAACATGCTGGCGATGCCTGCCGCCAACAGCGGCTGGGTGGCTCGTTCGTCGACTACCCCACTACTCTGAGCGAGCCGACAGAGCACGAACCCGAACTCGCCGAATTGGGCGAGCCCGACGCCGGAGAGCCACGCGACGCGCGAAGGAAAGCGCATCGCCATCGCCGCAAGCGTGGCCAGCGCCCCCTTTGCCATCAGGAAGCCCGCCAGGAGACCGCCCACGAGCAGCGGCTGCTGGAGGACCAAGCGCGCGTCGAACAACATGCCGAGCGAGACGAAGAACACACTCACGAACGCGTCGCGCAGCGGCAGGATGTCGCCCATGGCGCGGTGGCTGTACTCCGTATCGGCCACCACCATACCGCCTAGAAAGGCGCCCAGAGCGAGCGACAGGCCGACCATCGACGTGAGCCACGCCGTGCCGATACACAGCGCCAAGATCGCGAGCAGGAACACCTCTCGACTGCGGCTGGCGTCGACCCAGCCGAGGATCTTCGGCACGACGAAGCGAGCCACCAGCACCGTGCCGACGACGACCAGCGCCGCCTTACCCAGGGCCAAGCCGATCTCTGCGGCTGCGGCGCCAATCGGGCCCGTCGACCCCAGGAGCGGCACGATGAGCACCATCGGGACCACGCACAAGTCCTGGAAGATGAGCGTACCCACGATGAAGCGGCCGTGTGGGGCGTCGAGCTCACGCCGCTCGGCTAGGGCCCGCAGCACGATCGCGGTGCTCGAAAGCGCGAACACGAAGCCGTAGAACACGCCGCGCCCCGCCGGCTCGCCCAGCGCCACCGCTACTGCGGTGGTGACGCCGGTGGTGAGCCCCACCTGCAGCACGCCGCCGAGCGCCACCTGCTTCATGATGTCGCGCAGCCTGGCCAGCGAGAATTCCAGGCCGATCGAGAAGAGCAGCAGCACCACGCCCACCTCGGCCAAAACTTCGATCGAGTGCTGCGACTTCACGAGCCGAAACCCGTTCGGGCCCAACAAAGCTCCGGCCGCGAGCAACCCTGCGACGGTCGGCAGCTTGAGCCGGGCGAGCACGACCGTCACCGCGACTGCCAGCGCCGCTACGATCGCCAGCTCGTCCAGAAGCGGTACGTGTCCCATGCTCGAGCCGATGTTGCCCGATACGGAAGCAACCGCGCATCAAGAATCGTGGCAGCAGTGCGAGCGCGCGGCGCCTCGCTCCGTAGTCGCCCGCGGCTGCGCCCTGTAT
The DNA here is from genome assembly GCA_048498935.1 of Myxococcota bacterium. Lineage (GTDB taxonomy): Bacteria > Myxococcota_A > Polyangia > Polyangiales > Polyangiaceae > PMG-095. Next base: position 10,981 of record JBEHXA010000101.1, on the reverse strand, counting down.
CGAGCTGCGCCGCTCAGGGTGAACCGGTCAGGCACTTGAGCGCCGAAAGCACGCCGGTCAGCACACGCTCACGTGTGCCGTGACTCGGCGCCTCTTTGCGCGCTTCAGCGAGGATGGCTCGGCCCAATGCGCTCGCGCGCGGCGGCTCGGGGACCACCTCGAGCGGCCGGGCAGCGGGCTGCGCCTTCGCAGGCTGAGCCACGGCCAGGGCCACGAGTGGTGGACCGTGAAACGAGCGGCGTGCCGAAGCGGGGGGCATGATCTGTGGAAAGCTCCTTCATCGGCGTATGGCGCCGGAGGTTTCCCGCTCGTAACGGCCGCACGTCCGCAGCTCGTAAGCGCGAGCCGGCCCCGTTTCCGAGCAAAAATGTCGATCGCTCGCGGCAGCGCGCTTCCGCTTCCGAAAAGCCGGCGCTAGGTTCGAACCGGGCGCTGCCGCTCCCGAGAAAAGCGAGGCTCATCAGGATGAAAACGCCTTTCGGCAAGCAACCGAGCGGTCTGCGGCTCGAGCGCATGCAGGGGTCGAATCGCTATCGCGACGGCGAGTTCCGCAACCTGCATCCAGTTTTGCCGGGCCTGAAGGCCGGGGATATGCCGTCGATCACGGACTTTTTGTGCCCAGGCGGTCGGCGCGTCCCGGCAGCGCCGCTCTCGGTGCTCGATCCGCGGCCCAGCTGGCAACGGCCCCCTGAAAGCGGCCTGCGCGTGACGTGGCTCGGTCACTCGACCTTGCTCCTCGAAGTTGACGGCGTGCGAGTGCTGACCGATCCGGTGTGGGGCGAGCGGGTGTCGCCGGTCGGCTTCGCCGGTCCCAAGCGCTTCCACCCGGTGCCGGTCAAGCTCGCGCAGCTTCCGCCGCTCGACGCGGTCATCGTCTCGCACGATCACTACGATCACCTCGACTATCCGACCATCCTGGAGCTCACCAAGACCGACGTACCGTTCTTCACCAGCCTGGGTGTGGGTGCGCACCTCGAAGGTTGGGGCATCGATGAGGGACGCATCACGGAGCTCGATTGGTGGGAGAGCGCGCCCATCGCAGGTGGCCGCGCTCTGGTGACTGCCGCTCCTTCGCAGCACTTCTCGGGGCGCGCGCCCGGGCTGCGCAACACGACGGCCTGGTCGTCCTTCGCGGTGCGCGGCGAGCGGCACGCATGCTTCTTCAGCGGCGACACCGGCCTCACCACGGAGTACACCAGTATTCGCGAAAAGCTCGGGCCATTCGACGTGGTGGCGCTCGAAGTGGGCGCGTTTCACCCCGCCTGGGGAGACATCCACCTGGGGCCGGAAAACGCGCTCAAGGCCTTCGAGCTGATTGGCGGCGCCCATTTTCTGCCCGTGCACTGGGGCACCTTCAACCTCGCGATGCACGACTGGGACGAGCCCGCCGAACGCCTGCTCGAGCTCGGCCGCGACGTGCCGCTCTTGATGCCTCGCTTGGGTGAAGCCGTCGAACCCAGTCGGCGAGGTGAAGTTAGCCCCTGGTGGCGTGGCTCCACCGCTCCCCTTCCCGCAACCTCGCCTACGCCTACCCCGGAGCTGGATCCCCAGGCACCGATCGCGTGGCCTCTCGATTGATGGCCGACGTTCGCCCCACGTACGCAGTCACCGAGCTGCAGCCGGTCGATGCAGCTCGGTACAATGAATTCTTGCTACGCGGAGTCGAGCAGCATCCAAGCACGCTGCGCATCGCCCCGAGCGACGTGCTGGACGCTCCGTTTTCGACGCCCAACGGCCCTGAAAGCACCACCTTCGTCGCCCGGGCCAGCGACGGCGCGTGGCTCGGTGTCGTGACGGTCGAACGCGAGCAGGGTCGGCTCAAGCGACGCCACATCGCCTGGGTGCTGCGCATGTACGTCGACGCTCGCAGCAGCGGCGGCGGTATCGGCCGTGCGCTGCTGGGCGCTGCCGTGGCACGCGCGCGCTCATGGGAAGGCGTCGACAAGCTGAACCTCACCGTCGCCGCGCAAAACGAGCGCGCGGTGGGTCTATACGGCTCCGAGGGCTTTCAGGTGTTCGCGCGCGAAGAGGACGCTTTTCGCGACCAAGCGCCGCGCACCGAGCTCACGATGAGCCTGAGCCTACGTCGGCCTTGACTGCGGCCGAGCGCAGCCGCGCACCCGACGGCCGCGTGCACAGCTCCTCGATGGTCTCGCTCAGCACTTCGAACGATACCGGCTTGACCAGGTGCTCGTCGCAACCGACGAGCCGCGCCTGACGCCGCTCCGATTCGCGCGCCAAGCCGGTCAGCGCGATCACCACCATGCCGCGCCCCCAATCCTGACTGCGGATGCGGCGCGTAGCCTCGAAACCGTCGAGCTCGGGCATGGCCAGGTCCATCAGCACGACGTCCGGCTGAAGCTGCTCGGCACGTGCCACCGCATCGAGCCCGTCGTGCGCCAGGTACACCTCGTTGCCAGCCAAGCGCAGCAGCGTGGCAGTCGATTCGAGCGCGTCGAGACTATCGTCGGCGATCAGGATCCGGCGGCGCGGCCTGCGCTGCCGCGCGTGCGCCTGGCTCGGCGCGGCCACGGGCACGTCTCTGGCGATCAACCCCGGCAGCTGCACGACGAAACGGCTGCCCTTACCGAGCCCCTCGCTCTCGGCGTGAACGGTGCCGCCGTGCATCTCGGTCAAGCCTCGCACCAGCGCCAGCCCGATCCCCAGACCGGCGGTGCGCCGCTCGGAGCCGTGATCTGCCTGGGAGTACATGCTGAAGATGCTGCGCAGCGACTCGGGTCGCAAGCCGACGCCGTTGTCGCTGACCGACACCGTCAAGAGCTCGCCGTGGCGTTCGGCACGCAGGGAGAGCTGTCCGCGTCGCGGCGTGTAGCGCGCGCCGTTGCTGAGCAGGTTGCCGAACACCTGAGCCAGGCGCGTCGCATCGGCATCGAGCAGCAGCGGCTCCGACGGCAGCACCACCTCGAGCTGGTGGTCGGCGCCTTCGATCGCGGAGCGCGCCAGCTCGACCGCGCTCGTCACGATCTCCGCGAGCGGTACGCGCACGCGCGTGAGTTGCATCTTGTTGAGCCTCAGCCGCGACACGTCGAGCGAGTCGTCGATCAGCCGGACCATGTGCGCGACCTGCCGCTCCATGATCATCTGCGCTCGTCCTACCGCCTGCGGGTCGTTCGCCGCCAGCTGCATTACCGACAAGCCGTTGCGCAGCGCGCCGAGCGGATTCCGCAGCTCGTGAGCTAGCAGCGCCAAGAAGTCATGGAGCTCCTGCTCGTACGGCGGTTGCACCTCACCTTGTCCTGAAGGAGGAGGCGCGGATCCAGAAGTGCCCGACATTTCGGCGCCGTGATTCTATCACGCACCTCGCGCCAGGTAAGCCCTCAGGGCGCGAGCGAGTACTCGAACGTGTAAAAGTGCGCGCCTTCCCTGATTTCTATCGCCATCTGACCGACCAGCCCCGTCAGACCCGCCGTCCCGGAGTCGGGGACCACCGCCAGCTGAAGCGAGGGCTCACCGCGCCGCATGACCCCGAGGTGGGTGAGCACGAAGTTACCTTGCCGTCCGCCGAGCCAGCCGCTGACCCGCTCGAGCGCCACGTAGGCCGCCGAGCCCTGCGTCGGCGTGCCGGCGCTCAGCATCTCGACGGTGCTGTTCGCCTGGAGGTCACCCCGAAACGTCTTGATGAAGCTGGTGCGGGCCAGCACCAGCCCATCGACCGTGTCGTACGGCGGCTGGCGCGTTGCGGTGATCTCGAAGCTGCCGCGGGCCACGGCGTCGAACAGCGAGCTGCTGGGCTTGACCGAGTCCAGGGTGCGCGTGTGCATGGCGAGCGTTTTACTCTCCATGCCCGCTCGCGTCGCCTGAAAATCCGCCGCTTATCGGCCAATGTCCTAATTTGTCGGATCTGCGTCCTTTGAGCCACTGCGAAAGCAGCGCATGCTCGCTTTCATGAAACAGCATCGCCGCGTGGGGCTGATCTTGTTCGATGGCGTTACGGCGCTCGATCTCGTCGGACCTGCCGAGGCCTTCGGCGCCGCACGCCAGGGGCCCGACGACAAGCCGCGCCCTGCCTACGAGTTGCTCGTATTGGGCGTCAGTCGACGCAGCTGCGTCGCCGAGTCTGGCGTGAAGCTTTCACCCGACTGCCGCCTCGACGAGGCACCGCCGCTCGACACGCTGCTGGTGCCGGGTGGAGCCGGCTTGCGAGAGCCAGCGACGAATGCGCTCGTGACGAGCTTCGTCAAGAAACGCGCTTCGAAGGTGCGCCGCGTGGCGGCCGTATGCACGGGCATTTACGGGGTCGCACCGACCGGGCTGCTCGACGGCCGGCGCGTGACCACCCATTGGTCGTTCGCGGAGGACGTCGCGCGGCGATTTCCCCGCCTAAACGTGGCCCCCGACGAGCTGTTCATCAAAGACGGCCGCTATTACACGGCGGCCGGCGTGACCTCAGGCATCGATCTATCGCTCGCTTTGATCGAGGAAGATCTCGGCCCAGTGCGGGCGCTGGCAGTCGCGCGCGAGCTGGTGGTCTACATGAAGCGCCAAGGCGGGCAGACGCAGTTCTCGGAGCCGCTCAAGCTGCAGATCGCGAGCAGGGACCGGCTCGGCGCGCTGGCAGACTACGTCACGTCGAACTTGGAGCGAGACCTTTCGGTACCGCTGCTCGCCAAGCGGCTCGGCCTCTCCCCCCGACAGCTCACCCGCTTGTGTCGCAGCGAGCTCGATCGCTCGCCGGCAGCGATCGTGCTGCAGCTGAGGCTCGACGAGTCGCGCCGCCGGCTGCTCGAGCCCAGCGCGGGTGTGGAGCAAGTCGCCGCGTCGATCGGCTTCGCGAGCGCAGACGCCTTTCGACGCGCCTTCGAGCGACGCTTCGGCCTGAACCCGTCGGCCTTCCGCGAACGGTTCCGGCCCGCCCGGCGCCAGTCGCGCCTCTCCTAGCTGCTGCAGCGCCCGAGCTCGGCTATGAAGGGGCACGATGGACCCCAGCCAAGCGCCACCGCCGATTCGCGGTCCTTTCACGCTCGAGCCAATCGGCTGGGTCTCTTCTCCTTACCAACGCCGCTTCGGCACGCCGCAGCAGGCCAGCGCGGTAGACTCCACGCTCGACGCCGTGCTGGAGTTCGACGCTGAGCGCATTCCAGCCTCCGCGCTCAGCGATCTCGTCGGGGTCGAGCGCATCTGGGTGCTGAGCTACCTGCACCGCAGCGGCACCTGGGGTCCCCTGGTGCGCCCACCTCGCGGTGCGCGCGTGCGCCGCAGTTTGTTCGCAACGCGCTCGCCCGATCGGCCCAACCCGATCGGGCTCTCGGCGGTTCAACTGATCAGCGTGGACGGGCTGCGGCTCCACGTACGCGGGATCGACCTGCTCGACGGCACGCCGATCCTCGATATCAAGCCGTACGTCCCCTACGCGGATGCTTTCCCAGACGCGCGCGCTGGCTGGATCGACGAGCTCGGACCCGAAGAGCTGCAGTTCGCCAAACGCCCCCCCAAGCCCTAAGAGCGCTCGACGACCAGGCAAGTCGCCGAGCCGTGCGCGAGCAAGCGCCCGTCGGCATCGCTCAGCCTACCCTCGAGTGTTATAAGGCGGCTGCCGCGGTGCACGACCCAGCCCTCGACCACGACCTTGGCAATGCGCCCCGTGATCGCGCGCGTGACGTTGACGTTCAGGTTTGCGGTGGTGCAAGCCGTGACCGCGTCGAGCACGCTCGTGGCGGCGGCGCTCATCGCGACCTCGAGCAACGTCGCGGCCAGCCCGCCCTGCACGGCGTTACTCGGACCGTAGAGATGATCGCCCGGCACCAGCTCACAGCGCGCGACGCCGTCGCCCACTTGAACCAGCTGCAGGCCCAGCGTGACGTGCAGCGGCGGCGCCGGGATCTTGCCGGCCACGATGCCCTGCAAAAATTCAAGGCCTGACTTGCCGGCGGCAGCGCCGAAAGTCAGAGATGGCTCTTGAAAGTCGACCTTGCGAGTTCGGTTGCCGCTCATCCGAGGACCGTCCGGGGTGCGCCGAACGGATCCTCTACTATCACGCGCCCGCGCGCTGGAAAATTAGCCCATAGACGAGCTGACGCACCTCCCCCAAATCCCAGAGCCAAGGGTCGGTGAGCCGGGGTGCACGCACCAGCGGCGCCAGACCCGGCGCACCCAGCCAAGCGACGAGGCTTCGCGGATCGGGGTGGAGCGCGATGCTGCCCGTGCTCGCCGCGGCGGCTACGAACTTTCCCAGCTCACTGCTGCTGGCACCCCGAAAGCGGTCCAGCTCGGGAACCCGCTCGGAGGTCTGCACGTCGCAGGCGAGCACCGACGCGCGCGTAGTCATCCCTGCGAGTGTCGCGAGGTGCACGCTGGTAACTGCCGATGTGAGGTGCCCCCAAGTAGTGCGCGACGCCACCCAAGTGCGCCGGAACGGCAGCAACAACTGACTTAGCACGCACGTCGACAGTGTGACGTCGAACGAACCGAGCTCGCGCACCAACTGGGCCGCCGCCTCTACCGCGACACGACCGAGCACTGCGGGCTCCGGGAAGGCGTCGCCCCAGTCGTCGAGGTGTCCGAGCACCCCGGACAGATCGACCACGGGCCGAAGCACCAAGCGCTCGGGGCGCGAAATGGCATGTCGGGCGCGGGCGCGCTCGAGCGCTTGCCCGTCGATGTCCACGAGGTGCACTTCATCGAAGCGCTCGACGAGCCAGCCGAGCTCCAGATCCGAAGCGTTGCCTGCCCCGAGCACCGCGAGCCTGCCGCCGGTTCCCACGCCTTCGACCAGCTGCATCAACTGGTGGCGATGTGGGGCGTAGCGCTCCCAATTATCGGGAAAGCGCCCGTTGATGCCGCCCACGAACGCGCGAGCGCGGCTCGCCGCGCTCCGCTGCGCTGCTTGCGGGTGCACGGCACCTTGGTGGCCTGCCAGGCAGCGCGCCGAACACGCCATGAAGACGCGCTCGGTCGAATAGCAGACGTCGCACAGCCGGCGGGGCGAGCGGCCGCAGCCGCAACTCTCGGTGATGGGGGCCGCCGCCGGGACCAACACGATCAGAATGGTCGTTCCCCCCCTCGAGCTTCACGCTTCGCCGGCCACGGACCTGCGCACGACCGGCGAGCCGGGGTAGGCTCATGGGCGCCGATGCCCGCCAACTGGTTCGGCGCCCTTCCGGTCGACGGGAGCTCCTTCGGTGCGCTTTTCGAAAAAAAGCGCAGGGGGGTGTCGATCCGGGGGCTCGCCATGCGTCGTCTGAGCAGAGCCCCGAAGGGCGGGCTTCCAGGACGAACGATGGGAAAGCTGACCCTGACGACATTTCTGACTCTCGACGGCGTGATGCAAGCGCCGGGAGGCCCCCGCGAAGATCCGAGCGATGGCTTCGAGCACGGCGGATGGCTGGTCCCGTACGCCGACCCCGATGTCGGTCGATTCTTGGGCGAAGTCTTCGGGCGCGCTCGAGCGTTCCTGCTCGGGCGCACGACGTACGAGGTCTTCGCCGCCCATTGGCCGCGTGTCACCGACCCCGAGCACCCGATCGCGCGGCGGCTGAATCGCCTGCCGAAGCACGTCGCCTCGGGCACTCTGGACCGCGTCACCTGGGAGCACAGCTTGCTGGTTCGCGACGTGCGCCGAGAGATCCCCGAGCTGAAGCTACGCTACGAGGGCGAGCTACAAGTACACGGCAGCGCCGGGCTCGCTCGAACCCTGCTCCGCGAACGCCTGGTCGACGAGCTCAACCTGCTCGTGTTTCCGGTCGTGCTCGGACACGGTAAACGCTTGTTCGAGGCAGACGCGGCGCCGAGCGCGTTCACCCTCCAAAGCGCTCGCACCATCGGTGCCGGCGTGCAGCTCGCCACGTACACGCTCGCAGGCACGCCCGATTACGGCTCGTTCGCAGCGGAAGACTGATCGGAAACAATCCCGCTGGGTGAGCGTGATGCGTGGTTCCGCTCGCGCGTACGGGTTCTTCGGGACAACTTGGACATGCCATATTGCCTCATGCGTGGCGCATATGCGCATGCGCGCGTGGGTCGCGCGAACAAGCCACTCTGGCGCTTGCTTCGACTCGAGAACGCGAGCTAAATCGGACTCCACGGTTCGGCACTCCAGGAGTCTTGGATGAGCCTGAAAAAGCAAACGGGTCCGGACGACCTCATGACCGCGGCCGACGCCGCGCGCATCCTCGAAATATCGTCCGATATGGTACGCCTGCTCGCGCGAGGCGGCGGGCTGCCCTTCATGTCCACGGTGCGCGGCGTGCGATTGTTTCGCCGAGCAGACGTGGACGCGCTCGCCCGCGCGCGCGCCAAGCAGCGCTCTCAACGTGAAAAGCGAAAGCTGGCGAGGGCTCGATGATCGAGACCGCGCCTGCTGCGGCCCAGCGCCTCGAGCCGACGCCGCTCGACGACCTCCTCCGCGAGCTGGAAGACGCGAAGAGCGCCAGGCTGTTGGCTGAGGGTGAGGCGGCCAAGTACCGCCGGTCGTCCAGCGCCTACGAACGCCTCGCGGCCGCGGTGTTTCAAAGCACGAGCACGGCGCAGCTCGCGGAGCTGGTGCTGCGGACCTTTCTGGCTGACCTCGAGAGTGACGTAGGGGTGCTGCGCCTGCGCGAAGGCAGCAAGGTGTTGCTCTCGGCCAGCAGCGGGCTCTCCTCCGAGCCCCCTAGTGGTAGCGAGGGAGAAGAAGCGTTCGCGCAAACAATCGACACGCACGCGCTGCTGGCCGGCCCGCGCCTGATCAGCGCGAGCGACGCGGCGGCGCTCTGCCAGACACCCGCGCTCGGTCGTTCCAACCTGGCCAGCGTGGTGTGCATTCCGCTGGGCAAGGCTGGAGCCTACACGGGAGTCGTCTGCATCGGTTGGCAGGCCATGCGCGCTTTGCCCGATGATGAAAAGGGTTGGCTCGCCACTTTGGCGGCACTGGCCGATCGCGTGCTCACCGATCACGGCGCGCGCGCGGCTCTGGAGCAGGCAATCCACTCACGCGACGAGGTGCTGGGGATCGTGGCGCACGATCTGCGCAACCCGCTCAACGTGATCGCTGCCGCCGCCAACAGCTTGCACCAGCGCCTGCCGGACTCGCTCACGCGCCGTCCGGTCGAGCGCATCATCCGCGCAGCGCAGCGTGCCGAGCACTTGATCCGCGATTTGCTCGACATTTACGCGATGGAAGGGGGCCAGTTCTCGATCGAAAAGCGGCCGCTCGACACCACGAACGCGGTGTTGGCGGCGCTCGAGTCGCAGCAGGGGTTGGCCGCAAGCTCCTCGGTCATCTTGGCCAGCGACTTGTCGCCGGACCTGCCCGCGATCGAGGCCGACGAAGAGCGCTTGCTAGAGGTGCTCGAGAACCTGATCGGCAATGCCGTCAAGTTCTCGATGGCTGGCGGCTCGGTCACGGTCGGCGCGAGCGCGCAAGAGGGCGAAGTCGTGATCTGGGTCAAAGACAACGGCCCGGGCATGGCCGCCGATCACCTGTCGCACTTGTTCGATCGCTTCTGGCAGGCCACCAAGCGCGACCGTCGCGGAACGGGGCTGGGGCTCACCATCTGCAAGGGCATCGTCGAAGCCCACGGCGGGCGGATCTGGGCCGAGAGCCAGCTCGGACGCGGCACCACCGTCTCGTTTACCATGCCGGCCAAGGCTCGCGCAGCGAAGCGCAACGAGCCCGTCGCCAACATCCTACTCGTCGACGATCGGCCTGAAAACCTGCTCTCGCTGCGGGTGATCCTGGATCGCCCCGAGTACCGGCTGGTCTGTGCGAGTTCGGGCGCCGAGGCGCTCAGCCTGGCGCTCCGCGAGTCGTTCGCGGTCGCGCTCATCGACGTCGCCATGCCTGGAATGGACGGCTTGGAAGTCGCGATTCACATGAAAGAGCTCGAGCGCAGCCGCGACATCCCCATCATCTTCATCACCGCGTTCGGCGACGACCCGGAAGAGATTCATCGCGCCTACTCGGCCGGCGGCGCCGACTACTTGGTCAAGCCGCTCGACGCGGAGATCGTGCGCAAGAAAGTCGCCGTATTCGTCGACTTGAGCCGCCGTCGGCTCGAAAGCGCGCTGCGCTTGAAAACGAAAGCCGAGGAGTAAGCCATGGCAACCAGCCCCATCATCGGTAACGGCGGCGACCTTCCGCCGCCGCCCTCCTTGGACGCCGACGGCGAATTGCGCGAGGTCCTACGCGTCCTGTCAGCGGTGCGTGAAGGCGACTTTTCGGTGCGTTTGCCCGGCCATTGGAGCGGCCTGGTCGGTAAAATAGCCGACACGGTCAATGACGTGGTGAGCGCCAACCAGAGCATGGCTGCGCAGCTCGAGCGCGTCGGGCAGGTCGTGGGCAAGGAGGGCAAGACCCGGCAGCGCGTGCGCTTCACAAGTCAGGGCGGTGCCTGGGCCGAGATGGAGAGCTCGGTGAACACGCTGATGGAGGACCTGCTCTGGCCCACCACCGAGGTGACGCGGGCGCTCGCCGCGGTCGCGCAAGGTGACTTGGCGCAAACCATGCGCCTCGACGTCGAAGGTCGGCCGCTGCAGGGCGAGTTCTTGCGCTCGGCCACCATCGTCAACTCGATGATCAAGCAGCTCGGCGTGTTCACCTCCGAGGTGACGCGCGTGGCGCGCGAGGTCGGCACCGACGGCAAGCTCGGCGGCCAGGCCTCCGTGCCGGACGTGAGCGGCGTGTGGAAAGACCTGACCGAGAGCGTGAACTCCATGGCCAGTAACCTCACCGGCCAGGTGCGCAACATCTCGGAGGTGACGATCGCGGTCGCCAGCGGCGACCTATCCAAAAAGATCACCGCCGACGTGCGCGGCGAGATTTTGCAGCTGAAAGAAGCCATCAACACGATGGTCGACCAGCTGCGCGGCTTTGCCAGCGAGGTGACGCGCGTGGCGCGCGAGGTGGGCACCGACGGCAAGCTGGGCGGCCAGGCCATCGTGCCCGGTGTCGCCGGCACCTGGAAGTACCTGACCGACTCCGTGAACGCCATGTGCGGCAACCTGACGGACCAGGTGCGCAACATCGCGCAGGTGACCACGGCCG
>JBEHXA010000100.1:0-16113 GCA_048498935.1 Myxococcota bacterium | reverse complement strand
ACGCGCGTCGGGCGGCATCCTCGGCGCCTACGCCGAGATCACGGTGACCGACGGCCGGCTCGAACTCACGCGGGTCGGGCGCGACACCGATCTCAACAACCTGTCGGGTGACCGACAGCGCGCCCAGGTGCCCGGCTTCGAACGGCAACAGCAACTCCAGCCCAAGCGCTACTGGCAGAACTTCACGTCGTCGCCCGACTTCCCGACCGTCGCCAAAGTGATCGAGGCGGAGTACGCGCCGATCGCGAACCGCCTCGACGGCGTCATCAGCGTCGATCCCGCCGCGCTCGCCGCGCTGCTGCGCATCGCAGGCCCAGTGAAGGTCGCGCACTGGCCCGAACCGTTGACCGCCGACAACGTCGTGCCCATCCTCGAGCACGACCAGTACGTGCAATTCCAGAACGACTTCGACCTCCGCGAACTGTTCATGGCCGAGGCGACCGGCGCGATCTGGAAACACGTAACCACGGCGTCGCTGTCGTTGGATCGCGTCGACGCGCTGGCCGAGGCCGTCGCCGGGGGCCACATCCTGTTGCACGCCGCCCACCCCGAGCAGCAGTCGCTCTTCGAGCAAGCCGGGCTGGCCGGTGGGTTCCCGCAGCCCGCCGGCGACGTGCTCGCGGTGACCACGCAGAACGCCAGCGGCAATAAGGTCGACTGGTTCCTCGATCGGAGCGTGACCTACGAGCCCACGATCGCCGGCAACACGATCACCGCCAAGGTGACCGTGCATTTGAAGAACCGCGCGCCCTCGAGCGGCGAACCGCCCTACGTGATCGGCTACCTCGCCGCCAAGGAGCCCATGGGCGAGAACCGCACGTTCCTGTCGGTGTACTCGCCGTGGCAGTTGACCTCGGCCGCGGTCACCGGCGACTCGGCCGCCACGGTGTTGAGCGACTTCGAGCTCGGGCTCAACGCCTACTCGGCCGAACTGCAGCTTCCGCCCGGCGGGCAGGCCACCGTCACCCTGACCCTGCAGGGCACCTGGACCGGCGGCGCCGACGCCTACCGGCTCACCTACCGACCCCAGGTGCTGGTCAACCCCGAGACCTTCGAGCTGCACTCCGGCTCGGTCGCGCTGCGCCGGGCCACCCAGCGCCGCGCCGGAACCAGCGCCGCGCTCAAGACCTACGTCGCCGTCCACTAGCCTGACGGTCGGGTTGGGGCACAACCACGTCCGAGGTTTTGGATGAAACGCATAGTCCTCGCAGCAGCGGCTTCACTGATGATGCTGGCCGCCCCTGCCGCCCACGCGCAGACCTACAACCAGTTCCAGGTCGGCCAGTTCACCGTCAGCGTGTCGCAGCCCGCGCCGGGCCAGCCCATCACCATCTCGATCTGCTGCTTCCGCAACGGCTCGACGGTGACCTTCACGATCTTCTCCGATCCCGTCGTGCTCGGCACGGCGACGGCCGACGCGCAAGGCGTCGCCACCGGTAGCTTCACGATCCCGGCCAACCTGCCCGCCGGCAATCACACGATCGTGTCGTCGGGCATCGGCCCCAACGGTCAGCCCGTTTCCTACTCGCGGGCCATCACCCTGGTGTCAGCCACCAGCGCCACCCCGCTGGCTCGCACCGGTAGCTCGAACAGCACTGTGCCGCTGGCCGCGGCGGGCGCGACCTCGGTCGTCGTGGGCGCCGGCCTCGTCGCAGTTGCGATGAAACGGCGCAAAACGGTCACCGCCTAGCTCTCACAGGCAGGATTCGCGAGCCTGAAACATCTATCGCCGGGCGGATTCTTGCCCCCCGGTGGTACGCTGGCGCGGCAAGACCGAGGGGCGGTCGATGTTTACAGGGGTAATTCATATGCGAAAGCTGACGTTCGCGCTTCTGGCTGGGGCGCTTTCCTTCTTCCTTCCGATGGCCGCTGCGCACGCGCAGAGCTACAACGACGTCAAGAACGGCGCCACCGCCGGCGGTTTCTCGTCGGTCACGCTTGGCCCGTTCGATCCGAACACCTTGGTGAGCGGCATCCTGAACTCACAGCCCGTCAACCTGGGCACCGTGATGAGCAACGCCCAGGGTTTCGCGACCTTCAACTTCAAGGTGCCGGCCGACTTCTCCGGTTCGCACCACGTCACCGCGACCGGCAAGGTCAACGGCCAGACCGTCACGCTGTCGTCGCCGACCTTCATCGTGAAGGCCGCCTCGACGGTGAGCAACAACTCCGGCGGCACCACCGCCTACGCCCGTACCGGTGCCAACAGCAACACGGTTCCGATGGCCATCGGCGGCGCGTCCGCTGTCGTCGTGGGTGCCGGCCTCGTGGCCGTCGCCAAGCGTCGCCGCACCGTTTCGCCGGTCGCCGCGTAGCACCAACTTCTTCGAAAGAGCGCCGTCCTCGGTTCGCCGGGGACGGCGCTCTTCGCGTCTGACTGCACAACACTCTCGGGGGAACGGGATTGCTCTGCCGTAATCTGCTCACGCCATGAAGCTCGCCATTCTGGGATCGCGCGGTTATCCGAGCACCTACAGCGGCTTCGAGACGCTGGTCCGCAAACTGGCGCCGTACCTCGTCGAGCAAGGCCACGACGTCACCGTGTACACGCGTCGCACCGGCGGTCTCACGCTGCGATGGAGAACCGAAGTGATCGACGGCGTGAAGTGCGTCACGACGCCCGGGTGGGACTCAAAGACTGCGTCCACGTTGTCGTTCGGTTTCACCTCATCACTTCATGCCGCCGTCCGGAAGTTCGATGCTGTCCTCGTACTGAACGTCGCCAATGGCTTCTATCTGCCACTGATCAAACTGCGCGGCACACGCGTGCCCGTGAACGTCGACGGCATCGAGTGGGAGCGCGACAAGTGGAGCGGACTCGGGAAGAAGATCTTCCGAGCCGGCGCCGGCATGACGGCGCGCTTCGCGGACGAAATCATCTGCGACGCGAACGCAATCGTTGATTACTGGAAGACGACGTTCGACCGCGACGGCGTCTTCATCCCATACGGCGGCGACATCGTCACGGATCGTCCGACACATCGGATCGAGGAACTCGGGCTAACCAGCCATGGATACGGGCTCGCTGTCGCCCGGCTGGTGCCGGAGAACAACATCGACATGTTGCTGGACGCGATCGAAGAGCTTCCTGCCAGCGTGCCGTTCGTCATTGTTGGCTCCGCCAACTACGACTCGCCGATCGAGCAACGAATCGAGGCACTGGTTGCCAACCGTCCATCTCTCAAGTGGCTGGGTCACATCTCTGACCAGGAACTATTAACCGACCTCTGGTTCCACTCCGGCGCGTACGTGCACGGTCACTCAGTCGGCGGAACGAACCCATCGCTTCTTCAGGCGCTAGGTGCGGGCGCGGTAGTTGCAGCCTTTGACACCCCGTACAACCGCGAGGTCATCGGCTATGCGTCAAAAGGTCAGTTTTTTGGTGACCCGTCGGAGCTCGCCGACCTTGTGACGAAGCTGCTCTCGTTCGGTGAACAGCGAACACTGCTAGCAGCCAAGTCCCGGGAGCGTATCGCCGGCAAATACGCATGGGCCGACGTGCTGCATGCTTATGAGAAAGCAATGACTCCTTGAGTGCTGTCAATCCCGTGCCGATCCGCGAAGGAGTGTACTTATGATTCGCATCGACCGTCTCGAGCAAGAGGCGAGCAAGCTCGCACAAGAGTTCACAAGCAACCAGCCGTTCGAACACCTAGTTATCGACGAATTCGCCGATGATGCAGAACTTCGAGAACTCCTCGCCGAGCTAATCAGCCCTGAAGACCAAAGGTTGAACAAGAGCCGCGACTACGTCTTCGCGAAGAACAAGTTCGAGAAGAGCGCGTTCGCCGAGCTCGGGCCGCGTTGCTCGGAGTTGTACAACGACCTCTGCTCACCTCGCTTTCAGGCCCTCCTATCGACGATCGTCGGTGAAAACGTGTTCGTGGATACGTCTTTCTTCGGCGGCGGTCTACACCAAGGTGGAACCGGATCGTTTTTGGACATGCACGCGGATTTCAACCTTCACCCTGTCCATCGAGAATGGAATCGCAACCTAAACGTGCTCCTCTATCTGAACGACACGTGGCAAGAAGAATGGGGAGGCGAGTTGCGGCTGCGCCACAAGACACGTGGCGGCGAGGTGCAAGTCGAACCGATCTTTAACCGCTGCGTGATCATGACGACGCGGGGCCACACGCTCCACGGCTACGACCCGACGTCATTCCCAGAACGTGAGTATCGGCGATCGATTGCTTGTTACGCCTACACGATTGCGGAACCCGGTACCGCCTACAGATCAACGGTGTGGTATCCCGACAGTGGCGGCGTCGTTAAGCGAGCAGTGGGAAAGCAATGGCCACGCCTCGTTTCGATGAAGAACCGCCTGTTCGGATCCGCGACGACCCGCAATCAATAGGACTGCTCAACAGCAATGCTGATTGGATTCGACGCTGACGTCATTGGCCGAGACGGTTCGGGCAACGAAACGTTCATGAGAGGATTGATTGGCGGTCTTCAGAGGGTGCTGCCACCCAGCGACTCGATCGTCTTGTGCGGTGGCAACGCAAGCGCCCTCAACGAGATTGCTGACTCGCGAACGTCCGTGGTCCCAGTGTCGCCAGGTCTGAGAGGCGAGCTCACACTGGGAACGCAGCTGCGACGGGCGGGCGCAGACGTTGCCGTCGGGCATTACAACGCACCACTCGCCTTTGGCGGCCCCGTCGCCACTATCGTGCACGACGTAGCTTTCGCTCGAGTGAAAGACGCGTACCCTTCGGCGCTGCGAAAGCGGATTGCTCTGTCAGTCAGGCGGTCCGTTCGAGTCTCGGACCTGATCATCACGGTGTCAAAATTCTCGCGCGCTGAGATCTTGGCGAAGTACAAGTCGTTAGAGCCTGATGACGTCGTAGTTGCCTACAACGCTCCCGACGCAGTCTTTTTTCAGCGCCCGGGAGCCGCTGCAGACGCGCAGCTGCTAACCGAATACGACTTGCCGGATCAATTCGTGCTTGCCGTGGGTAACGTGCAGCCGCGCAAGAATTTGGAACGCCTTCTCAAGGCTTGCGCGCGAAGCCAAGTTCCGCTCGTTGCAGTAGGTCAGCTCCTGTGGAAGAGCGAACGTATCGTGGCCGCACTCGAAGGCGCGAACGTCAAATGGTTAGGTCATGTTCCTCGTGCTCATCTAGCTGCTCTTTACCGGTCGGCTACAGCTTTCGCATATCCAAGTCTGTACGAAGGATTCGGTTTGCCCGTGATCGAAGCGATGGCAAGTGAAACAGCTGTCGTCACGTCGAACGACTCGGCACTTGCCGAAGTCGGTGGTGATGCTGCGCTGCTAGTCGATCCGCGCTCAACACAAGACTTGGCTGACGCACTAACCCTCATTTGGACGGATTCGCAGCGCCGCGAACATCTCCAAGCGTTAGGACATAAGCGAGCCCGGCAATTTACCTGGGATAACACAGCGGAAGTAGTAGCCGATTCACTTCGGTCCATCGTTAAGTGACTGTCGCACAACGGCACATCACCTACGTCCATGTGACCGACCCCACTGTCGCACACGGTGGATCCGACTTGCGCTTCCGTGCGATAGGCGAAGCACTCTCACAACCGGGGTTTGCCGCCGTCGAACTATCCCAACGACCGGCGAAGTCTGTGCGGACCCGGTTCGCGCAGCTCATCGGCGTTCTGCGAGGCACCCCACCTCGCTTCGTACACCCGGTAACCGAACCGCATCGATTGCAGCAGATCCGCCGATCGGGCGACCTCATTGTCGCAAGCACTGTGTGGAGCGCCAGTGTGTTCCGCAAACGCAACCGCGCTCGGCTGATCTACGACGCGCACAACATCGAGTGGCGCGTCCAAGAGCAACTGGCATCGTCAGCAAAGGGACGTGTTAGGCGTCTTGCGTACCAAGCCACGGTCTCGTGGGCGCGCCGGTGGGAGTCGCGGCTGGTACGCGACGCAGCGGCAGTTTGGGCCGTAACCGAGGACGACGCGAAATGGTTTCAGTCGGTGGGCGCCCGACTGGTCTTTGTAATTCCGAACGGAGCATCACCGCAGCCAGAACCGGTGGATCCCGGTTGCTCGCTGGACCTCTTATTTGTAGGTTCGCTCAGGGGCGGCTTTAACCGACAAGGAGTCGAGTGGTTCCTAGTTAACTGTTGGCCAGCGATTTTGCGGCGCCACCCGACGAGTCGCCTCCGGCTCATCGGCTTTGGTAGTGAAGACTTTGCCGCGCCGAATGTGGAATCACTCGGCTTCGTGGATTCCCTCGTGGAGTACTACCGCAGCAGCCGTCTCTCAGTCGTCCCGCTACTGAACGGCGGCGGCAGCCGTCTCAAGATCGCAGAGGCGCTGAGCTATGGCTTGCCGATTGTGTCAACGAGCATCGGAGCAGAGGGTTTCCCAGCTGGCTCAACGAACGGCATACGTCTCGCAGATACCGCCGGAACGTTTGCGGCTGAGTGTTGCGAAATCTTGGCGAGCGCCGAGTTAGCGCGCGAACTGGGCACAAACGCCTACCGGGCGGGGTCCGCCTTCACTTGGTCTTCCATTGCGGAGCGTGCATTAACGTCTTTCGTCACTACATTTCCCGGAGCGTTCGACTAGCGGTGCACCGCCGCTTAGGTGGAGGGCGGCTCTTGCGCGTCGAGTGACGTCAAGACGATGAGAGCGTCTCGAGGCTCGAGTTCCCACCATCTTGAGTCGAGATACTGCGCCTCTTTGTCAGGAGAGAATCTCTTACGCACCGTTCGCGCGGGACTCCCCACGGTTATGGAGAATCTCTCTACGTCTCTCGTGACCACGCTGTTCGCCCCGATCACGCTGCCGCGTCCGATGCGCGTGCAACTCGCTGTGATCACCACGTTGGCGCCGATCCAACAATCCTCCTCGATCAGGAGAGGCCGACGCTCAACGTCGTTCGTGGAATCGACCAGTCCTAACTCAGGGTTGTAGAAGAACGGATGGAGCGATGAACGTCCGATCGGGTGATCGGCGCGAAAGATGGAGACGTTCGGACCTATAGAGACGTATCTGCGTATCTCGCATCCAGGCGGCAGGGGTGAGGTTTCCAGCAGCGGACCGTACGAGTAGAAACCGAGTTCGCTACCACGCGCCCGAACGAGATCTCGGAGCGTGAGCGAGGTCATAGCGCCGCCCTCGAGTCGACAAGCGAGACCTGCCGAGCGTCTGTACGACCGATCACGCAAAGCGCGACACACCAAAGTTGCCAATCTGGAACGGCGCATCAGACTGTCTTCACGCATGAGAGTTCTCGCGTTGTACTCGGTCGATTAAAGACGACTCAGCCACGACGTACCAAAAGATGAATGCGGTCACGGCGAAGTTCAAGGTTGCCAGAAACAACATCGACGCAAGTGTGTTCGTGACTAAGGCCAAGTGCGCGCCGTGTCTGCGCCTGCGTTGTGCGCGCAGCGTGACGTAGGAGACAAAGAGCAAAGCCGACAAGAGCGGGACCCCGCCGTACAGCGCCGAGATCACAAACTGGTTGTCCACAGTCGTTCCAAAGTCGTAGCGCGACCCATTGAACCGGCGAATTAGGAAGCGGTTACCAATGCCCTCCCGCAGGTCACCAAAACCTAGGCCGAGGGGCTTTGTGACGACGGCTTCCGCTCCAACACGGAGCAGCGCAGAGCGATACGCGGAGGAGTTTGCCGCCTCGTCGGTCGTGACTCCACCGGTCCCGTTGTCGGGCAGAAGCAAGATGCTGGCCCCGAGAAGAACAACGGCGACGGGCACAAGCCTTCTGGCGGCTTGGCGATTAACCTTCGCGACTGCGACGAAGGTCACTCCCAACAGGAGTGCTAGCAGGGGACTGCGGCTTTGAGACGCGAGAATCCCGCCTATCAGAACGACACGCGCGGCCCGCAAGAACATCCTGCGCCGGATGAACTCATCGGCGAAGAACACGGCCGCCGAACTGGCGGCACCCAACACCAAAGGGTGGGGTGCGAGACCTTGCCCGCGGATGTGGCCATATCGACTGCGCGTTCGTAACGCAACTACGCCGTCGGGCACGAGATAGTGCCCCACGGCATACTCCAGCACGGCGATGGCTGCCGAGACGACGATCAGCCAAAACAGCGCCCGAAATGCAGCGTGCAGAATGCGCCTGCCAATGTGATGACGCAAAAGCAGCAACACGGAAGCGGCGTCAACGCCGTAAGTAACGGCTACGCCAATTGACTCTTGCCGTAACGGATGCAGAACCAGGGATAGCACGCAGACGACGCCCCACGTGAAGCATACGTACTTCGCAAGCGAGGGCATTGGCAGCCGTCGCCGGATGCCCTGCAAGGCCACGCAAGCGCCTACGAGTAGAAGCCGGTATAACGGCAGATAAACCGGACCTACTGACATCGCCAGCAGACTCGGATTCAGTAACGAGACGGCGACGGCAAGTCCAGTCACTGCGAACCACGGCGATTCGCGCCTAAAACGCAGCGGCGAGTTCGCGTCGGACGCTGTCGTTGAGCGACCGGCTGCACCCAAAGAAGACGGGCCGCTCATGCTCGTTGACGTGAACGCCGTGCTCGACGAAAGGAGCCCACGAGATTGCGCGCCGCTAGAAATGGGGAGTGTGTCGTCGATGCGAGGAGGCCGAGGCGGCGGGCATGCGGCACGCGCACTCCTGCGAGACGCGTTCCGAACCGACGCCACACGCCAAGGGTCCGACGATCGAGATGCAGTCGCTGACTCAGTTCGAGTTCGGCAAGGTCGAAATCAGTGTCTTCCAGGATCCCCGAAGCGATTGCCTCCTGGTAAAGGCGGTTACCGCGTTCCGTCCGCACTACGACAAGTGATTCTCCCGGAGCATCAACAAACGCGGGTTTTCCATCAACGATCTTCCATGCATCTCCGACAACGAGATCCGCAGCGAGGCCGATTGAATCGGGGCAAATCTTGCAGAGGGGATGCACCTCCCTGCCGAGATTTGCACCCCATGCTGCTTCGTACGGCACCTGGGCCGAAACACTCGTGGTCTCGAGTCGGGCCGCTCCTGGCCAGCCACGACCTCGATACCGAAACTCCACGACATCCTCATCGGCTATGCCCACAGACTCTGCGAGCGCGCGACTCCCACGAACTGAGGGCAATCCTCCACAGAAAAACGAGAGAAGGGTGAGGTCGCCGAGATCCGCTCCTTCCTCCTGAAGTCGCCGGATGGCAGAAACTTCGCAAGGCTTGCCGATAACCGCCGTCGGTTGCGTCCGAGGAAGGTCAAACGCGCTCAATGTGGGTGATGGGCAGTACCAAGAGCCGGCCCCTGAAGAAACAGCAACCGGCGTTTCCGACGCGGTTCCGGCTGCATCGGCGAACGTCGTCGTTGGTTTAACGTGCACAACGTCCGTTACCTGGTCGGTCAAGAGAAGGTGATGGGCTAATGCCGTCAATACTCCTCCGCTGGCGCCGTTGAAGCGGACCTCCGGGTCAACGGACCAGCTCCGTCGGGCGCCAATGAAGTGACCCCATATCGCATTGCGCACCCCCGGCTTCACGACAGAGTCAGGCAACGACATCGTCGCGGAGGGACAGACTTCCTGAGCGAGACGTTTTCCCTCGCCGCCTAGGACCCGATCCCCTTCGTCGAAAGTGGGAACACGAAACCCTTCGTCGGTCTGAACCATCGTCCCCGAGTCGGACATCGACACACAGAGCCCGCAACCCAAGCAGAGCGATTCGTTCTCCAGCCAGTTCGGCCCAGATCGACTAGGAGCCATCGCCGCTCAGCAACTCGGAGAGGTAGTCGCGGTAAATCGCAAGGCGGGACTCGGCCGATTCGCTACTTACCGCCGCCTGCTCCTGAAGCGTCGCCGGATTCTCAAACTGTCGGAGTACGTCAGAAGCTGTCAGTCGAGTGTCGAGCGTGACAACGCCGGAGTAACCGAGGGCGTTTAGCAATGGCGCGAACTTGATCGAGTACGCCACTGCGACCGCTGGTGTCGCCGTCGAGACTGCCGCAATGACCGCATGCATACGAGATCCAACGAAAGCGGCAAATCTTGAAATCTCTCGTTTCACTTCCAGAGGGCTCTGACAGTGAATTACTTCGAGCCCGAACTCATCTGCCAGCTCGTTACTAACGCTCGTATCACCGTCTCCGACATCTCCCAGAACGTGCGGCACCAGAGTTATCTCGCGCCCCTCCGCCTTCAAACGTCCGATCAGATCCCTCACGAACGCCCGGTAGTGGCGAGTAAAACCATCGTCACCGAACGCGCCATTGTAAAGAAGCCCCGAGACGTTCAAGCCAAAGCTCTGAGGCGGCCGCTTGGTCGGCTCGACAACCCGAGCCGCGAAGGCAACGTCGGTGGACAAAATCGACCGGGAAAATGCTTCAGCACTGCGAGTGTCACGTGCGAAAGTGGCGTCCGCTCGCCTAACAACCGCCCAAGCCAGAGCACCATTTGTGCGATTAAACGGTCCTAGCGTCTGAGGCAGAAGGACGTACTTGGGTTTTGACAGCACGCCGGTAATCTTCATCAGTAACTGATCCGTGAACCGACTTCGACCGTAGATAGAAGCGAAACTGTCCCCCTCGCTTGCATCCAGGATCAGCCCGTAGTCGGACCAAAGTGCACGCCGCGGTAGTTCCTTGGCCAGTTCGCGTCTAGAAAGCCAGAGTTCGGAACGAATCGGAACTTCTGACTCATCGCGGTAGTCCAGCCGTCCCGAACTGCCGTAGGTATCAACTTCAATGTCGACCCCTGCGTTCTGAGCGGCGTGCGCGAGGAGCGCCGTGCTGCCGATAGACAGTGCGCCGACTCCTAAGTTTGCTGACCTGAAGCTGTGCCCAACCAGCAGGACCCTTGGGATCACCGGCGGCACCTCGGACGTTGGCCCAGGTCGCGCAACGGGCGCAGAATGACTGAACCTTCTCGCTCCGAAACTGGTTTCATGGTCCAACCGGAATCATCGTGTTCAAGATCGTGAGCAATCGACGGACCAGAAAAAACATCGCCAATGTGTAAGCAAGGGGAACCGCTGCATCATTGAGCAGCGGCGTTAGTAATGCCGCCAGTAGCAGGGCCGCGGCCAAAGTCTCTAGTTGAGCACGGAGCACGTGATGAGGCTTGCCATGTGCGGTTATCGAGTACCACACCACCACCGCGTAGCTCATTGAGCCGAGGCCTGGAAGCAGCAGCAGGTACAGCCGGTAAGCCCCTCCGTACTCGGTGCCGTACACAAGCGGAATAAGCCGCCACGCGACAGCCGCCAGACATCCTCCCGCGAGCAGGACAATAAGGGCGCCTTCACGAGCAACCCCGCGTGTCTTTCGGAGCAACTCGTCGGACAAGGGCATCGAGGCGAGAGCACGGAAGTGCGTTGTTGCGACAGCGACCGCGCCGCTACTCGCGAATTGCGCAAGATTCGCAGCGACCGAATAGATGCCAAGTCCGGATCGGCTCATGAGCGCCGTCGCCGCAATCGTGTCACCTCGCATGAGGAGCGTTTCAGACACCTGCGAACCCAAACCAACGTACGCGTAACGACGGTCGGAGCGGGAGAGTCTCTCCGATGTCGTCCGTATCATCACATGCGCAATTAGGAATACCTCGCTGCCCAACGGCACAAGGTTCAAATAGGCCATCCAAGCAAATGTCAGTCGTCCATCGATAAACAGCAGGACGACTGCCGCTGTGAATAGCGACAGCGAAATGAGGCGCACTGTCGCAAGTAGCGCAACGCGATTGCGGCCCACGAGGAACGAACGAACGATCGCGCTTACGACGAGCAAAGGCGTCGCGAAAGCCGTAACTATCAGGCCTCGTGTGAGCTCGCTGGACAGCGGTGCGTACATCGAGATCGTCACGAGAACCACAACCCAGAGAGCCGTTGGAAGTGCGGCCACGCGCAAGCCTGACGTAACCGCCGAGGCATCGCCAAAAGCCGCGCGCCGCTTGACAGCCAGTGGGACACCGGCGGCGGGGACAATGCACGAGAAGAATTGGACCATCACCACGACAACGAGGTCGCCCCGAGCGCTCGGACCGAGAGCGCGCGCAATTAGCGGACCCGTAGGAACCGACAAAAGCCATGCGCCGTACTCGACTGCTGGCAGAACAAAACGACGGAATCCTGACACCCCTCTCGGCGCCCGCGCCGCGTTGCCGGTCGTCGAGACAGACCTAGAATCGGTGGATGCGGACTTCTGGCCGGCCGCCATCCGCAGCAAGGGCGCAGGAATCTCCTTCCGCACAAGCTCACGTCCATCAACCTTCGCCACACCCGCGAACATCCCCCACGCCAGCATGAATAACGTCGCGAATGATGCTCGCGCCGCGGGAGCGAAACCTTCGTGGTGCCGTGACCTCGATGGCCGCGCTTCCCACAACAACCACGCCGGGGTGCCGATTGCAGCCGCCGTTCTCTGTGCGAAGGTCAATCGGTTGCTCTCAATTAGAGCCAGTCGCCCGCTGCCACGCAATAGCGCACGCCGCAGATGCCCCTCCGGACTGTGACCTGTCGAGCCGCCTTCACGATGCCTTACAACCGCTCTGGTGGAGACAACGAGTGCCGTGTTACGCCGACGCAAGAACAGCGACAACTCAACGTCTTCCCAGTACATGAAAATCTCGGGATTGAACCGGACCACCGGTAACAACCGCCGTGGGACCAGAAAGGCGCACCCGCAAAGGAAAAAATTCCCCTCGATGGATACGTCTTCTCCACCGAGAGTGTCGGCCGGCTTGCCGTAGCCAAGATGCTTCGCAACCCTGAGCGTCGCGTTAGCGCGTCCACCTGCGTACCAAACGGTGCCCGAGCTTGAGTCGACAACTACAGGCACGACGATCTTGGTGTTGTTCTCTCGGGCGGTCTGAGCGAGGCCCTCAAGGCAACTGCGCTCTACAACGCTGTCGTTATTAAGGACCAACACGCCATCGAGGTCCCGATTCGCTAGTTCGTCGAGTGCTCGATTAACAGCCGCTCCAAACCCGACGTTGGTGTCCTCGCGAATCAGTGTCACGGTCAGATCGTTCTGCAAGGCGGCAGTTAGGAGAGCGACGTCGTCCGATCCGGACGCATTGTCCACGACAACGATCTCCGATGGAGTCAACGAGCCTTTGCGCAACGAAGTTATGCAACGCAGAGTGAGCGCGGCGCCGTTGAAGTTGACGAGGACGACAGCGATGCGGACTCGCGACGGCTGAGCAAGATCCATCATCTCGTGGCGTTGGAGGCGCTAACTAGAAGGAGTCGGGCGCTGACACTGCCGCAGGTAATCAACGTCGGGCAAGGATTTCGAATTCTCCACTCGCTCCGCTGAGCGAAACTTGAACTCCCGCCAGGGCGCCCAGTCGATTCAAGGCCCCTCAACATGAGACCCGCGTCCGCAGTTGATGCACAATCACGACGTGACGGACGACACTCTTGGCGTGGCGACCATGACGCAATTAAAACAACCATCTGGTCGTGTGTCGGTGAAGTCGTCACCGTTCCAGTAAAGCTTTCGATAGCCCAGCGGTTGGAGAAACTCGCTTACGACGTCGGTGTGGGCACCAGCTTCAATCAGTAACAGCGGTTTGGAAGCGCGCAGGGTCTCGACCATTCCGCGCACTACTTGCAACTCGTAGCCCTGGACGTCGATTTTCACGAATGAGGGTCTGAGGTTGAGCGAATCAACGGCGATAACCTTGCACTCGACGGATTCGACGGTGAAGTCGACGCCTTCACGGCCGATTCGATGGTGCGAAATCGCGAGCGTGGAGCGGTCGAACGTCCCCTCCTCGAGGAGCTGGCGACCGTTGCGTACTGGAACGTGGAACGTCAACGTGCCCGACTGGTCCGATGCGCCCGCTTGAATTACGCGCATCCGATCTCCAAAGAGGCGCTGGTGGAGCATCAGTGCCCGCAGACACGCCGGGTTGGGCTCAATGCTGACAACCGAGAACCCGGGTTTCATTTTCAGGATCGTGACCGCCGACTGCCCGCTGTTAGCCCCGATGTCAAGGGCGAGCCCGTTGAACTCAGGCAGCGTTTGCAAGCAGTAAAAGTCTGGCTCATGGACAGGTCTGGTCAGATGCCGGAGCAAGGCCGACGTAAGACGCAACGCACTGGTCACGCGAGGACTTTTGAAGAAGAGCCGTTTCGGCCACGCGTCTGCTGCTGTTCGATCGGCCATCGCTCGTCGAAGAATTTTGCTCGTCACCCCCGTGCTCGTCAATCGGCCGATCTTCCGGTCTCGACTTGAAGGTAATTTCCCCGCCGAGCGCTCAGGCTGCGAGCCGAGCACTGTGGTTGTGTCCGATCAACCCACGTCGTTCGTAACTAACCGTTGACGGACGCGCTCGGATCCAAGGTGACCGCGACGAATCATGGGTCGCTCGACACAACGCCACAGCATTTCTGCAAACGCAACTGACACAAGCACCGAGCAGAGGAACCTCAGCAACGCAAGCGGAACCGGCAGATCGTGGTGATAGCCCCCGAACGGAACCGAAGCGACACGGCCAGCAATGCTGTGCGCGAGGTACATCGAATACGACCGCTGGGCCACGAACTTCCACGCGTTCCATCCGAGAAATTTTGCGACGACCCACCTAGGGCGTAATAACCCAAGGCCGAAGAGGGCGGTAGCTCCTAGTGCATACAGCGTGCTGCCGTTGGGCAAATGCTCCTGCGCGAAGTGCAAGACGACAAACGCTGCAGCCGCTAATGGCAGCATCGCAGGAGCGATGCTGCGGTCGAGGAACTCGAACACGCTCCGCTTGCCGAGCAGCAGGGCCAGGATGCATCCCAGCAGAATGGGCTGGTAGAGCCCGAAATCGTAGCCAAGTCCCGTCTGATTTAGACCGGTGATTAGTACCAGGAGGCCAACGGCGCCGGGAATCCGCCATCGAGGCAACCGGGCCAGCAGCACAAATCCCAGTAGTGGCCACAGCAGGTAGAACTTTTCCTCGATGCCGAGGCTCCAGGTCTGGCGGTAGTGCCCAACCTTGACGAGTTCGTTGAGATACGTCAGGTAAAAGGGCGCGTTCTTTGTGAACTGCCGCGCCGAGAACGTGCCGGCTTCGTTGAGTGGACCGGTGTAAACGAGCACGGCAGTGACGGCGAGCATTAGGTAGTACACGGGAAAGATTCGATACGCACGCCGCAGATAGAAGGCCCGGAGCGAGACCGCCCCCGTGTCGCGTTCCTCACGAAGGCAAAGCGTCGTGATGAGAAGGCCCGACAGTACGAAGAACAGCGTTACGCCGTAGGAGCCGTTGAGTCCTCCCCACCAACGCTCAGGCATGTGCGAAGCGATCACGAGCAGAATCGCGATGGCGCGCACACCGTCCAGGATCCTGAAGTGGCGTGTGGCTTGAAATGACTCGTACGCGGCCCCCGGCATCTCGGCAGTGTGTCGGCCGCAACGAGATGCGGCAAGAGACACCGGAAAGGCGACAGCTCAAAGCCTCAGCTTGTCGAAGGCGGCGCTACTCCAGCTGAGCACTGAATAGCCTGCCTGCGTACCACTGGTATGTGAAATCCGTGTTGCTCCGGTGAATTCCGTAGGCCTCTTGGCCTACACTGGCAGGACAAACTCGTGGGTGCGTTGAACATCTAGCGCAACACGTTTTCCAGGGGCAAAGGCGGGGTCGGCGGGGCATGTCGATTTCTTTAGGCGATCTTTCACGCGCACAACAGACGAGACGACGCACGGCGGTGGCGAAGCGGGCCTTCGACATCGTGGCCAGCGCCACGCTGTTGGTGGCACTGCTGCCGTTCATCGTGACCATGGCGGTCGTGCTCGGCATCACGTATCGGGCGTGGCCGTTCTTCACGCAGGAGCGGGTCGGCAAGGACGGTGAGGTGTTCGGCTTCATCAAGCTGCGCACGCTGCCGGCCAAGGCGCCGGCCTACGCCGACAAGTACACGATCCAGGAGATCAAGCTCCCGCTGATCGCTCGGGTCATGCGCAGCAAGCACCTCGACGAATTGCCGCAGTTGCTGCTGGTCCTGACCGGCAAGATGAGCCTGGTTGGTCCCCGTCCGGAGATGCCGTATCTGCACGAAACGGGCGACTCCGAGTTCGCCGAGATGCGCACCAGCGTCCGGCCCGGTTGTGCCGGGCTGTGGCAGGTCAGCGAGCACCAGCACCTCATGATCTGGGAAGCGCCGATCTACGACATGGCCTACATCAAGCATCCGTCGCTGGGCTTC
>JBEHXA010000099.1:0-16120 GCA_048498935.1 Myxococcota bacterium | reverse complement strand
GGCAGCGTCGGCGGGATGAAGCGCATGATCGCGCTCGCTACTCAGCAAGCCAAAGGCCGCGTGCAGTTCGGCAAGCCAATCAGCGAGTTCGGCTTGATCAAGCAGAAGATCGGCCAGATGGTGGTCGATTGCTACGCGACCGAAGCGGTCGTCAGCATGGTCGCCAGCCTGGTGGATCGCGGTTTCGGCGAGTACCAGGTGGAAGCTGCCATCAGCAAGGTGTTCGCCAGCGAGTGCTTGTGGCGCACCGCCGACGAGGCATTGCAGGTCGCCGCCGGCAACGGCTACATGAAGGAGTACCCGTACGAGCGCATGATGCGTGACAGCCGCATCAACCGCATCTTCGAAGGTACGAACGACGTGCTGCGCCTGTTCATCGCCCTCACTGCGATGAACGACGTGGGTCAGTCGCTGCGCGAAGTTTCCGACAGCTTGAAGGGCGCCTTCAACGATCCGATCAAGGGCTTCGGTGTCATCTCCGAGTATGCGCTGCGCCGCGGCGCGCTCGCGACCGGTATCAAGCGCGAAGGCACGTCGTTCACCAAGCTGCACCCGTCGCTCACGGCCGTGGCCGCGATGTTCGAAGAGCAGACGCGCGATCTGGCGACCGCCGCCGATCGCATCCTGCGCAAGCACGGCCGCAAGATCATCGACAAGCAGTTCGCGACGCGCCGCCTGGCCGACATCATGATCGATCTGTTCGTGCTCGCGTGCGTGCTGTCGCGCGTGGACGCGGCAATGCGGACCAAGGGCGAGGAGGCCACCAAGGCCGAGCGCGACATCCTGACCACATTCGCCGGTCAGGCCCGGCGACGCATCAAGACGACCATGGCCGAGATCGACGACAACGAGGACGAGTCGATCAAGGCGCTGGCCGACCACGCCTTCGAGCTGGAAAAATTCGCCTGGGATACGCTCTGAGCGAGGCCCGTCCCCGCGGCCGGCGTCTTTTCGGGGCCGAAACCAGGGACAATCCGCGGCAAATCGGCGACGGGGACTTGTCGCCGGCGAAGTTTCAGCATGTATCATCGTGCCTGACGTGAAGGCTCCCCCCCGCCGCGCTGCCCCTGTCGGCCAAAAGCCAGCGAAAGCTGCGCCCAAGCCGCGCGTCGTCACCAAGGCAGCGCCGCAGGTGGTGAGCAAGTCGCTACCGCTCAAAGCTTCGTCCAAGCAGGCGGCCAAGCTCGAGCCGAAGAAGCTCGCCAAGCCCGAGGCAAAGAAGCCCGACGCGAAACTGGCCGAGCCGAAGAAGGTAGCCAAGCCGGAGCCCAAGAAGCCGGAGCTCAAGAAGCCCGAGCTCAAGAAGCCCGCCAAGCCCGAATCGAAGAAGGCCGAAGCGAAGAAGGCCAAGCCGGAACCCAGCCCCGAGCCCAAGAAGCTTGCGAAGGCAGACGTCGCCCCGCCGGAACCGAAGAAGGCCAAACCGGAGCGCCGCAAGAGCATCAAGGAAGCGGCGGGTGTCAGCAGCGAGGCCGTTGCGCGCCGTACGGGCAAAAGCTGGGACGACTGGTTCGACGTGCTCGAGTCCGCCGGCGCTGCAACGCTCGACCAACGCGGCGTCATCGCCATCCTGGCGCAGAAGCACGGCATCGGTCCGTGGTGGCAGCAGATGATCGCCGTCGGCTACGAGAGCCTGCGCGGCAAGAGCGACAAACCCGTCGCTGCCGACGGCTTCCGCATCAACAGCAGCTGTACCCTCGACGCACCCCTGCCGCGCGTGTTCCGACTGTGGAACGACGCGGGCGAACGCGCGCGCTGGCTCGCCGACGATCGCTTCGTGGTGCGGGGCACTACCGACACGGTCATCCGCGCGCGCTGGGGCAAGGGCTCGAGTCAGGTCGCGGTCTCGTTCAGCGAGAAATCAGGCCGCACCGAAGTGAGCGTCGAGCATTTGCAGATAGAATCTCAGGGCGCAGCCGACCAAATGAAGGCGTACTGGTCGAAAAAGCTGGGGCTCTTGGATCGGGCGCTTTCGCCGCGAACGCGCTAAGCATTAGGCGTGGTGCTGCGCCCCGAGCTCGGAAGCTGGTCGATCGGCCTCGCGCTGTGCCTGGCTGGCTGCGGTGCCGACGCGGACGTAGCCAACGACGAGCCCGAAGCTGGCTCGCTCTTCAGTGAGCCGCTCGGCGACCTGCCAGAGCGCCTCTCGGAGGTGGGGCTGTACCGCGACCTGCCGCGCCTGTCGGCGTCGAGCCGCGCGCTGCCCTACGAGCCCGGCTACCCGCTGTGGAGCGACGGTGGCACCAAGCAGCGCTACCTCGTCCTGCCTAAAGGCACGCGCATCGACGCGAGCGACGGCGAGTACCGGCTGCCGCCCGGTAGTCTGCTTTTCAAAACGTTTTCGTTTCTCACCGAGCAAAGCCCGGACGCGCCGCAGCCGATCGAGACCCGAGTCTTACGCGCGACCTCCGAGGGCTGGGAGCTCGCAGCCTACGCGTGGAACCAAGAAGGCACCGACGCCACGCTGCTGGATCTGAAGAAGCCCCAACCCGTGGCGGTGCTGGCCGACGACGGCACTCCCTTCGAGCACCTCATCCCCAACCGCCTCGAGTGTCGGCAATGCCACGAGTCGGCAGCGAACCAAGTGTTGGGCTTCAATGAGCTGCAACTGGCGAAGTCGGGCGATCTCGAACGCCTCGCACCTCACATGAATCCGCCGCCGCCCGAGCCTCCCGCCGCGCTGCCAGAGCAAGGTCCGCTCACGACTCAGGTGCTCGGTTACCTCGTAGGCAACTGCGTGCATTGCCACAACGGCAGCAACGGCGCAGCGTCGAGCTTCGATCTCCGGCCGGAGGTCGCGCTCTCCAACCTAATCGACCAGCCGACTGCCAGCAGCGCCACGGCCGCCGGCATCCGAGTGGTGCCAGGTGAGCCCGATCAGAGCGTGATGTATCTGGCCCTCGCGGGTAGCCGCGCCGGCGAAGTGAAGGAGATGCCGCCGCTCGGAGTGGCTGTCCGAGATGCGAGCGCCGCTGTGCTGCTTCGCGAGTGGATCGAGGCGCTCGGCGCCGAAGAGGACCCATGAATCGCCTGCTACTCTCCCTCCCGTTGCTCCTCGCCCTGTCCGCGTGCCGCGACGACGGCGACAAGGTTCCGTCCCGCGCGTCCAACCAAGGCCAAGGCGCCAGCGATGCGGACGGCGGCAACAATGGCAACGACGCCGGCGCCTCGCAGGGAAGCGGCGCCTCGCAAGGAAGCGGCGCCGCGGCGACGGGCGGCGTCGCTGGTGCAGCGTCGAGCGATCCCGAAAGCCTGCGCGTCGAGTTCGAGGAGCTGGCGCTCGATGGCGAGCCCGCGTTCCTCACCGATTTCGTGTTCTATCCCGACCGCCCGAACGAGTTCTTGGCGCTCGACAAATCGGGCATGCTCCGCCACTACCAGCTCGATGAACAGAGCACGACGCTGCTCGCGAGTCGGCAAGTCGCAGGCGTTTACGACCAGCTGGATTGCGGCGCGATCTCGCTGGCCCTCGAACCCGACTTCGCGGAGGGCCGCTTCGTTTACGTCGGCACCTGCGTGAGTAAAACACATAGCGAAGTCTTGCGCCTCGATCTCGACGACGACCTGAACCCGATCGAAGGCACCGAGGTCAGCATCGTCCGGGTCGGCGACGACGTGGCCACGCGCCCCTGGCACAACGTCGGCTCGATCGGCTTCGAGCCGGACGGCACGCTGTGGGCCTTGTTCGGCGACAAGGTCCGAGGCGCGCCCTCCCAAGACTTGGGCAGCAGTCTCGGCAAGCTGCTGCGCCTCGTGCCGAGTCGCGAGCCGGGCATGGGCGGGTCGGAGCCGGCCCCTGACGGGCCGCGCGTCGGTGAGGACGGAGTCGCGCCCGGCGTGTACGCGCTCGGCTTACGCTCGCCATTCCGAGGCACCCGTGACTCGCGGGGCTTCTTTTGGATCGGTGACGTCGGTGCCGACGCGTTCGAGGAGATCGACGTGGTGCGCTCTCCGCTCGACAACTTTGGTTGGCCTGCGCACGAGGGCCCCTGCGACCGTTGCGGCGACACCCTGCCCCCGTCGTTCGCGTGGGCCCACGGCAGCGGTGCGGACTACTTGGCCGACGACCCGGAGGTCGAGACGACCATTGCCCGGGTGGCCTGGGCCGGCCCGGAGATCCTGGCGCGCGATCCGGACCCGTACGGCGGGCGTCTCGCCGGCAGCGTGCTATTCGGCGACTATTGCGCCGGCTTTCTCCGCCACGGCCGGGTGGACGACAACGGCGAGCCCACCCTCGACGCCCCGCTCGGCCACCTCAACAATGCCTCGGCGCTACGCCAGCACGCGGATGGCTACGTTTACGCGGTCACGTTCGGTCGCTGCCAGTCGGACGTGGTCAACCGAGCCGACGAGCCCTTCAGCCGGCTGTATCGCATGGTCCCCGAGGATTGAGCGCCCGGGCAGGCCATTCCCGCGATCACCGAGCGGCCTCCGAGACACCCCGGGCTATCGAAATTTGCCTTCGGTATGCCCAGCGGCCGCGCATTGTGCTTCTTATTCGACCGGCCGCGCGTTAAGGGCGCGCCACGAGTCCCTGCAATGATGAGGATCCGAGAACTCACCCGGAAATTGTCGCAAGCTCTGCTGCTCGGCGCGCTCGCCGCGGGCGCCGCGAGCTCGGGCTGTAAGGCGCCGACGCGCGACGACAGCGGCGGCTTGCCGCGCAGCGAAACCTTGTACGTCGCCGGCCGGCAGTGGGGTGAGCCGGTGAGCTTCAACCCACTGCTCAGTAACCCGGCGTGGCCGGTGAGCGGCGGCTTGAACTTGATGTACGAGTTCGTGCTCCTGTTCAACCCGCAGACCGGCAAGATGGAGCCGATGCTGGCGGAGTCGTTCCAGCAGAGCGACCGCAGCATCGAGGTCACCCTCAACCCGGCGGCGCGCTGGAGCGACGGCAAACCGGTCACCGGCTACGACATCAAGTACTCGTTCGACCTGGCGCACGACTACAAGAGCCTGCCGGGCGCCCCCTTCTGGGCCTACTTGAAAGAGGTGCGGCTGCTCGACAGCGCCGGCAACCCGCTACCCGACACGCCCACCGACAGCCCCGACTACCCGCGCCGCATCGAGTTCGTTTTCGATCAAGAGCGGCTGAACCCGCTCATGGTGCTCGATGCGCTCGCCGAGATGCGCATCGTGCCGCGCCACGTGGTCGAGCCCGAGCTCAAGCGCGCCGGCAGCATCGACGAGTACACCAAGCTCAAGCTCGACAAGGATCCGGTCATCAGCGGGCCGTACCAGCTGAAGCTGTACAGCAGCGAAAAGATCGTGCTCGAGCGCCGCCCTGACTACTGGGGTAACGCAGCGCTATTCGGCGGCAAGCTGCCGGTGCCCAAGTACGTGGTGCACCCCATCTACAAGAGCAACGACCACTTCAGCGTCGCGCTGCAGCAGGGGCGGCTCGACATGTCCTCGACGTTCGTGCCGCGCATCTGGCTGAAGAACAAGAAGGGTGTGCAAAGCTGGTTCGACGAGGCTCCGTACTTTCAGGCCACCGGTATGCCGATGCTGTTCCTGAACGTGAAGCACGGCGCGCTCGGTGACGTCGCGTACCGGCGCGCGATGGCGTTCGCCATCAACTACACCGACGTGCGCGAGCTGGCGATGTCCGGCTACAGCGAGTCGCTGCGCCCAGGCCTGATTCTACCGTTCGGGCTCGAGTCGAAATACTACTCGGCCGAAGACGCCAAGCAGTTCGGCGCTACGTACGATCCGGCGCGCGCCAAAGCGCTGCTGCAAGAAGCCGGTTACCGCCCCGTGTTCGACGAGAAGGGCGAGCTCGTCGAGACGCGCAAGAACGGAGCGCGCGTGCCGACCGTGTACATCAAGTCACCCACGGGTTGGGGAGACTGGGAATCGATCGTCCGCATCGCGGTGCGCGGCATGCGCGCGGTCGGCATCGACGCGCGTGAGCGCTTCGTCGACGGCAACCTGTTCTGGAACGCGCTGTTCCAGGGCGACTTCGATCTGATCATGAACACGCCGGCTTCGCCGCCCAGCCCGTCCAAGCCATGGTCGCGCTTCGACGTGATCATGACGACGGCCGATTTCGCGCCCGAGGGCGAGAAAATCTACAAGAACATGGGGCGTTTCAACGACCCCAAGGCGCCCGGTTACATCGCGCGCATCGACCAGCTGCTCACCCTGATCCCGACGCTGAAGGACGAAGCCGAGCTCACGAAGGCTTACCGCGAGCTCAACGTCATCTTCATGCAGCAGCAGCCGACCATCCCACTGGTGTACCGGCCCGACCAGTTCTA
Organism: Myxococcota bacterium; assembly: GCA_048498935.1. GTDB lineage: Bacteria > Myxococcota_A > Polyangia > Polyangiales > Polyangiaceae > PMG-095. The sequence continues at coordinate 9,860 of JBEHXA010000099.1, read as the reverse complement.
CGAGTTTTCGACGCGACACTGGCAAAACTACGCGACGGGCAAAAACCCGTACCTGCCCTCTCAGGTACCGGGCGAGCGGCTCGGCACACGCATGCTCTGGTCCCTCAAGCCCGTCGCCCAGAACTAGCCCCATGCTCAAGAATCATCCCGCTCTCAAGCACATCCTGGGCCGCGCCGGCTGGTACTTCATCACGTTCCTGGTTGCGGTCACGGTGAACTTCTTCTTGCCGCGCCTGGATGACGCCAACCCGGTCGACAGCATCATGGCTCAGGTGAGCGCCGGGCTCGACTCGCAGACCGCGCGCGTCAAAGAGGAGCAGTACCTCAAGGAGTTCGGGCTCGTCGAAGTGGACGCGCAGGGCAAGGTGCTGCGCTCCGCCGACGGCAAGCCGGTGCGCACCTCGCTCGGCTCGCAATTCGTGAGCTACCTGGGCATGAGCCTGAAGGGCGACCTGGGCGGCTCGATCTTGCAGCACCCCAAGCGCGTCAGCGAGATCATCAAGACCGCGCTACCGTGGACGCTGGCGCTCCAGCTACCGACCATCATTTTCGGATGGCTGATCGGCAACGTGCTCGGCGCGCTGGCAGCCTACAAGCGCGGTGTTTTCGACAAGGTGCTCTACCCGATCGCCTTGCTGACCAGCGCTATCCCAGCGTTTTGTTTCGGCATTTTGCTGGTCTACTTCTTCGGCATGAAGCTCGAGTGGTTCCCGGCGGTGGGCGGCTACGACGACGGGCTCACGCCGCAGCTCAGCCTGGCCTTTCTGTCGAGCGCCGCTCACTACTACGTGCTGCCGTTCCTCTCGATCTTCCTGCTCGTGGTCGGTGGGCAAGCGATTGGCATGCGCTCGATGTGCATCTACGAGCTCGGCACCGACTACGTGAAGTACGCCAAGCTGCTCGGCGTCAAGGAGAGCAAGATCCTCTTCTACATGTTCCGAAACGCAATGCTGCCCCAGCTCACCGGCTTGGCGCTGGCGCTCGGCACCATGGTGGGCGGCGCGCTGATCGCTGAAATCATCTTCAGCTACCCGGGCCTCGGGATGACCATCCTGACCGCGATCCAAAGCAACGACTACCCGGTCATCACCGGTTGCACGCTGCTCGTCACGGTCACGGTGCTGATCGCTAACTTCAGCGCCGACGTGCTGATCGGCTTGCTCGACCCGCGCATTCGAGCCGCGCAGTCGGGAGGTAAGTCGTGAAGCTGCTCAAGAACCTGCTCAAGTCGCCGAGCTTTCTGTTCGGCGCCGGCTTGTTCCTGGCCACGCTGCTGCTCGCCCTGCTGGGCCCGGTGTCCGGCAACCTCGACATCAAGACGCGCGTGGGCTTGGCGTACATGGCGCCCTCGTCCAAGGCGCCGCTCGGCACCGACCACCTAGGCCTCGACATGGTGTCGCTGCTCATCGAGGGCCTGCGTAGCTCGCTCTACGTGGGATTTTTGGCTGGAACGGTCGCGACCGTGGTCGGCACCTTGATCGGCGTCTACGGCGGCTACAAGGGCGGCCTAGTCGACGACATCCTCACGGTGGTGACCAACCTGTTCCTGGTCATCCCGAGCCTGATCGTGCTGATCCTGATCAGCGCCAGCCTGGATGAGGGTCGCAGCTTGTCCCTGATCGCGCTGCTGATCGGCTGCACCACCTGGACCTGGAGCGCGCGCGCCGTGAGGGCCCAGGCCTCGAGCTTGCGAGCCAGAGACCACGTCGCACTGGCGCGCATAAACGGTTACAGCACGCTGGGCATCGTCACGCTGCACATCCTGCCGTACCTGCTTTCGTACATCTTCATGGTCTTCATCCTGCAGACCGCGGCCGGTATCTTGACCGAGGCGAGCATCAGCTTGCTCGGCCTGGGGCCGTACGACTCGATCTCGCTCGGTAAGATCCTGAACGACGCCGTGCGCAACGAAGCGCTGTCCGACGGCGCCTGGTGGGCGTTCGCGCCGGCCATGGTGCTAATCACGGTGATCGTGTTCGCGCTCTACGTGCTGAACACCTCGCTCGAAGGCGTGTTCAACCCGCGCCTGAGGAAATGAGATGACCGCCCCCATCTTCGAAGTCGACCAGCTGCGCGCCCACTACCTGACGCGCTTCGGCCAAAAGATTCAGGCCGTGGACGGCGTGAGCTTCAGCCTGAAAGAGGGCGAAATCCTCGGTATTGCCGGGGAGTCGGGCTGCGGCAAGACCACGCTGGTGAGCGCGTGCATGGGCCTGTACATCCCGCCGCTGCATCTCTCCTCCGGCGACGTGCGGGTCGACGGCAAGAGCATCATCGGCATGGATGTCGAGCAGAACCGCAAGGATGTGCTCGGCCGCTTGGTGTCGATGATCCCGCAGGGCGCGCTCAATTCGCTGAACCCCACGCGCAAGGTGAAGGATCTCGCGGCCGACATGATCCTGAGCCACGACGAGAACGCCGACAAGCAGGAGATCCAGAATCGCCTGCGCGAGCGCTTCGAAAAGATCGGGCTCGATGCGAACCTGGTGCTCAACTCCTACCCGATTCAGCTGCCGGCGGGCATGAAGCAGCGCGTGGTGATCGGCATCTCTACGCTGCTCAACCCGCGCGTGGTGATCGCCGACGAGCCCACCTCCGCGCTCGACGTGACGACGCAGAAGGCGGTAATTCGGATGCTGTTCGACCTGATGGATCAGCAGATCATCGGCAGCATGCTGTTCATCACCCACGAGCTACCGCTGCTGCGCCACGTTTCGAGCCGCATCGCGGTGATGTACGCGGGCGAGTTCGTCGAGCTCGGCACCACCGAACAGGTGATTTTCGACTCCGCGCAGCCGTACACGGGAGCCTTGATGGGCTCGATGCTCAGCGCCGAGCCCGGCCAAAAGAGCAAAAAGCCCGTAGCAATCGAGGGCGCGCCGCCCAACCTGGCGCACACCATCAAGGGCTGCCGCTTCGCCGAGCGCTGCCCGGTGGTGCGACCGGACTGTAAGGAAAACCAGCAGGTGATCCGCATCGTGCGTGGCCGCGAGGTGAGGTGTCAGTATGCCGAATGAAGAGCTGAAATTCGAAGCGCGCGGCCTGTCGCGCGCCTACGGCCACGGCAAGAAGATCAAGCTGGCCGTCAACGACGTCTCGTTCAAGATCCGCGACAAGGAGATCGTCTCGGTCGTCGGCCAATCCGGCTGCGGCAAAACCGTGCTGGCCAAGATGCTACTGCGCCTCGAGCAGCCGACCAGCGGCACGCTCCTCTACGAAGGCAAGCCGATCGCAGCCGCTACGGACCCGCGCGTGCACTGGCGCCAGGTGCAGGCGGTGTTTCAGGATCCGTTCTCGGCCTTCAATCAGTTTTTCACGATCCGGGCGCAGCTCAAGAGCTCCTTCAACCTGTTCGAGCAAAAGCCGAGCGACAAGGAGATGGACGAGCGAGTCGACGAGGCGCTGCTCGCCGTGAACATCAAGCCGCGCGAAATCGACGGGAAATACCCGTTCGAGCTGTCGGGCGGGCAGATGCAGCGCATGCTCTTGGCGCGCATCTTCATCCTCAAGCCGCGCGTGCTCGTCGCTGACGAGCCGACCAGCATGGTCGACGCCTGCAGCCGAGCGAACATCCTCGACTACTTGATGAAGCTGAAGCAGCAGCTCGACATGACGATCGTGTTCATCACGCACGACATCGGGCTGGCTTACTACGTGTCGGATTCCATCTTCATCATGCACGAAGGTAGAATCGTGGAGCAGGGCACGCCGGACGACGTGACCCAGCGGCCGAAGGATCCGGCGACGCGACAGTTGCTCGACGACATTCCCGACGTGCACAAAAACTGGATCGAGCGGCACGCCGGCTGACGGCGCGCTGCTGAGCGACACGCCGCCGAGTGGCGCGTCAGCGTGCGCTGCGGGCATCGACCCAGGCGCGCGCGGCTCGGCGCAGGTCGGCCCCCGGTAGATTCATATCGATGTCCATGGACTGATCGAAGCGCCGCTCCAGCGCGCGGCGCGCGAAGTAGCGGACCAGCGGGTACTGGTTGTCGAACAGGTCCACGATGCCGGGCGTGGTATCCGGCAAACCAGCTCGCACCGCCGCATCGGCGGCCAGCGCCTGCTCGTGCGGACGACCGCCGAGCAGCGTGAGCCGCACCGCATTCTTGCTCAAGTCTACGCCGTACAAGCGCTTCAGCGCGCCCCGGTCGAAGCGCTTTTTCCACCACTTTTCCATGGTGCTCACGATCTGGTCGACGCTGCGGTCAGCGTGACACAAGGCGCACTCGAGCGGCCTATCTCCCAGCACGCGAGCTTCGTCCGTCGGTGAGCCGATGCGATGGTAGCGAGCGAAACCGTAGTCGAGCCCCATGTTCTTCTTCGGCATGTGGCAACTCAGGCACGCGCTTCCCTCGCCTGTGGGTGAGTGATGAGTGTGGGCGCGCAGCTCGGTGGCGCTCGACAGCTCGCCGTGACAGCTCGTGCATACGCGATTGCCGGCAGGCGCCCCCAGCTCGTCCAGCTTCTGTCGTGAGTCTTCGCCGTGAGGATCGTGGCAGGCGGTGCAGGTCAGCTTGCTGGAGCATGCGCCGAGCATGAAGTCGCGCGCTTCACCGGAGTTCGTGGTGCTGCCGCCGGGATCTTTGCGGCGCTCTCCGCCCTCCCAGGTGTACGGGTACTGGGAAAACAGGACGGTGTGACACTTGGCACAGGAGCGGTTCTGTTCTTGAGCAGCCGAAAGCGCTTCACCGCGGGCCGTCTCGACGTGAAAGAACGAGCTCCGCACCGCAAAGCTGGTCTTCGCGCGATGCGGCGCCTCAGCATGAGCGCGCGCTCCCCCATGACAACTCTCGCAGCCAACGCCCAGCTCGACCAACTGAGGCTCACCAAAGCGCTCGCGCGTGTTGCTGATCGCGATTTCGAGCGCATGGTTAGGCTTTTCGGTGAGCCGTCCTTGGGCACCGAGCAAATGCAGCTCGGCCTCCAGCTCCGCACGCAGGCCCCCCTCGTCGTCGATCACGTAGCGAAACGCGCGATCTTCCGGCAGCTCGCTACTCGCCGACCCTTGGTACGAAGGCGCACCCGCCCCATAAAGCTCGTCGTACAGGGCAACGAATTGCGGCGCCGTATTGTGACAAAGGATGCACGCCTGCCGCCACACCAGGCCGGCCTCGAGCCCCGGGCGCTCTCGCACCATCACCGAATATCCCTTGTAGCGCAGCGTCCCGTCGAACCGCAGAAACGACAACGGCAACACGCGCTCTTCATCGAGCGGCGCGCCAAATGGCGCCTCCGGGTTCACCTCGGCACCGACGAAATCCTCGCGGTACCGACCGCCAATCACCTTGGTCACACGAAACAGCGACGACCGTTCGTTCGAAGCGAGCCGCAAGAAGCGTTGTCCCTCCCGCAGCTGGAGCGATGCAACGTCGCCTCCAAGCTTCAAACTTCGGCCATCGAACGGCGCCGACACCTCGGTCGTCTCCAGCGCGCGCGTCATGCGGTGCATCGGCGACCGTCGCCACGACTCGAACACCTCCGCATGGCACCCTGCGCACGCTGTTGACCCTGCGTAGTCTCGCCGCAGCACGTTGCTCCGCACCTCACCGGCTGTGGCGCCGGAGCGCGAGGTCTCGACCGGCCCGCGCTCGCACCCTGCCAGCAGCGCAACGACGCTCCCCACGACCAGCAGAAGGCTCGCAGGCTGGGTCGCCGGTCGCTGCACACGAGGCAGCTTAGCGCGAGGTGCCGGCTACGCGCTGGTGCCGGTTGCGAGGGCGACGAATGAGAGCGGGGCTTCGGCGCTCGGGGCGATGTGATCGACGAGGTATTCGGCGTCGGCCGCTACGCCGGAGAAGCGGCCGGAGCCCCAGGTATGAAGCCAGGGCAGGCCCAGAAAGAAGAGGCCGGGCACGTCCGTGACACCACGATCGTGATCGACGCGGCCGCGGGCGTCGAACACCGGGAGCTCCACCCACTTGAAGTCCTGGTGAAAGCCCGTGGCCCAGATCACGCTCGTGATATTTGCACCCGCCCAATCCAGGCTCGCCGGCTCCTCACTCGGTTGCCAAGGCGCCTCGTAGGGAGCCTCGCCCGGCGCCGAGATGCCGTGCGCAGCGATGTGTTCGTCGATGGCGCGATTGATGCTTCGGTAGACGTCGTCGGCGTGGTCGAGGTGCTGCTTCAGTTTCGGCGCGAAACGGAGCACGCCGTCCGCCGCACCCGCGACGGGACCGTAGAGCTTCATGCCCTCCAGCGCGAAGCGCCGCAAGTCCAGGTCGTGCCCGCCCGCGCGACCGGTGACGTAGTGGTTGGCTCGCTCGCGCAGCTCTTCGGCGTTGGCCTGCTGGTCGATGGGCTTTTCGTAATGGCCCATGTCGTCGAGCCATTCGACCACGTCGCGCCCGCGATAGCGGCGTGCGCAACGCGGTGCGCTGCCCACTGCCAAGTGCACCTTGCGACCCAATAGGTGCAAGTCTTCGGCGATCTGACACCCGGATTGACCGGTGCCGACCACCAGCACTTCGCCGTCCGGTAGCCCCGCCGAATTCCGGTACTCCGACGAATGCAGCTGTTTCAGGCCAGAAAGCTCCTTGGCATAGGCCGGGACACGTGGACGGTGATAGCCACCCGTGGCGACCACGACGTGGTCGGCCGTGAGCATGCCGGCGGAGGTGTCGACCTCGAAGGCACCGAGTGACTCCGCGCGCTTCACCGATTTGACCCACACGCCTTCGCGCACCGGTAGCGCGAAACGCTTCGCGTAGCTTTCAACGTACGCGACGATGTCGTCCTTGCCCATGAAGCCTTGCGGGTCGTCACCAGCGTACGGGTGGCCCGGCAAGCGACACTGCCAGTTTGGGGTTACCAGGCAGAACGAGTCCCAGCGCTCGTTGCGCCAGGCATTTGCGATCTGCTTACCTTCCAGCACCACGTGGCTCAATCCGCGTTGCTGAAGCAAGTAGCTCATGGACAGACCCGCCTGCCCACCGCCGATCACGACTACCTGAAAGTGCTCGGGCTTGCGCGCCTTGGCATCGCGTGGCGCGTGCTTGGTGAAGCCCAGGACCGTCACCTTGCCTGCCGCGTTGTGCTGGCGGGCCGCAGTCTCTTCGATCTGGCGCAGCTGGTCGATGGCCGAGGTGCACTCGAAGCCGTAGCGAGCGAATACGCGCTCCGAAGCGATGCTCAGCGCGGTGCGCGACCGCCTCACGAAATCCTCGAGGTCGTAGGCCTGCCCGACGCTCAGGTGCTCTTCGATGATGTACGACGGCGAATAGCAATCGTGCACCTGTCCATCGGGCCATTTCACGCGAAAATGCATCTCAGGCATGGATCGATCCCTCGCTGGTGGACGCGCGCCGAACCGTCGCGAGCCCGAAGTTTTTGGATCGAACCAGCTCGCCATACAGGCGCTCGTGCTCGATCGCGACACGTTCCCAAGAAAATTCGCTCACCCGCTCACGCCCGGTGACCGCGCGCGCGGCGCATAGCCGCTGGTCGTCGAGTAACTGTTCGACGGCTCCGGCGATCTCACTAGTAGAGCTGGGCTCGACGAAACTCGCACAGCTTTCATCGAGGTACTCGCTGAACGGCTCGCCGCGCGAGACAACCACCGGCACACCACTAGCGAGCGCTTCGAGCACGCAAAGCCCGAAGCCCTCCTGCAACGATGGGCAGAGTAGGATGTGCGCGGCGCCGTAGCAGGCTGTCAGTTGCGGTTCACTGACTGGCCCCAGCTGGACGATGCGCTGACGCACGCCGGCCGCGAGCTTCGCCCGCATCTGCTCGAACTGCTGTCGGTAGCGATCGTGCTCCCAAATGCTCGCCCCACCCGCGATTAGCCAGTGAAGCCGCTCGTGACGAGCGAGCAGCCCGGCCATCGCTTGGAGCGCGTTCAAGCTATTTTTTCGGGGCTCGATACCACCCACGCTGAGCACGACGTTGCCTCCGGGATCGATTCCGCAGCGCGCTAGCAGCGCCGCGACCGCCTCCGCGTCGAACGCCTCGAAGCGCCCCAGCTCCACCCCATTGCCGATGATCGGAGCCTGCACGCCCAGCTCGCGCTCGAGATCGCGCTGGCCAAGCTGGCTCACGCAAGCCACCGCGTCGGCTTCGAGGATCGAGCGCCGCTGGCACGCCCGCAGGAAGGCGCTCTCGAAATGCTCCAGGTGGTGCAGCGTGCGAACGAGCGGGCGCGGCCGCAGCTCCTCCCCAAGACGCAGGAGCCCGCTGGCGGCCAAGCAATCTTCGGCGTGGTAGACGTCGTGCGTCGGACGCAGCACCCCCAAGCCGCTCGCCACCTCGGCTATCCGCTGCTCGATGAGCGCGTCGGGATCGCTCGGCGCGGGCCGAGCCGGCAGGAGCACGACCCTGCACTCGAGCTCGCGGTACAGCCGGTCGCCTGCCTTCGACAGCGCGTAGACCGTCACATCGTGACCGCGCCGGGCCAGCGCTTCCGCCAGGTACGTCGCGTGCACGACCGAACCGCGCGGGCGTGTCGAATACGTGAAAATTCCGACGGATAACATGTGATTACCGTCCAAAACCGGTGAGCGCCTGCGCCCTCAGATCGAGATAGAGCTGCGTTTCCTCGGCGTAGCGAAGCTCGAGCTTGCGAGAGTCGTTCACCTGGCCCACGGCCGCGCAAGCGACGCCGACCGCGTCGAAACGCGCAGAGACTTGCGCCACCGCGCCGGGGTCGACCGCGAGCACGAAGCCAAAGCTCGGAAAGGCCATGAGCCACCGTAGAGGGTCGACTTCTCCGGGTGCCGGCAAATCACCGAGATCGAGCACGGCACCGACCCCTGACGTCTCGAGCAGCATCGCCAGCGAGCCGCACACACCCGCCATGCTGATGTCCTTGCCGGCGGAGACGAGCCCGGATTCGGCCAGCTCGGGCAGCACCGCCAAATTTGCGCGCAGCTGCTTGGCCGACGCAGTCGTGGCCGCGTTGAAGGCGCCACCCGAGCCGCGAAAGCTGCCGCGGAGGTCGATTGCCACCAGCAGAGTTTGGCCGCTGCGCGCGGCATGGCTCGAGATGAGCCGACGCGCGCGCCCGAGCACTGCCACCGACAGCAAGGTCGGCCCATTGATTCGCGCCGTGTGCCCCCCAACCACCGGCACTCCGAACAACTCGCTGGCGGCCCGCATCCCCTCCAGCACTCTCTCATTTTCGCCGCTGCCCATGAACAGCGTGTCCACGACGGCCCAAGGACGCCCCCCCATCGCGGCGACGTCGCTCAGGTTCACCATCACCGAACAAAACCCGGCAAACCAGGGGTCCGCCGCGATCAGCTCCGGCCGCATGCCTTCGGCTGCGAACAACGTGTAGCCCTGATCGTCCGCGAGCGCCGCGGTATCGTCACCATTGAGCACCGGCTCGCGCGACGGGAACCAGGCACTTTTGACCGTGCCTCCGAAGACCCGCGCCGCTACTTGGATGTCGCGCTTCATCTCCAGCTCGACACGAGCCGTGAGCTGAGCCACGAGCGACTCGAGGGTATGTCCGGCGAGCTTCACGCGACCCTCGCTTGGATCAAACGGTCACCTTGCTCGCGCGGTGGATAGCAAGAAAGGTCGGCCTGCATGAGCTGGTGAGAAACACCGAGCAGGTGAACTTCGCGCAGCGCTCGAAAATGGTGCCGTTCGAAGTAGCGCACGTTGGCGAGCTGCACCGTTGCGAGGAAGCGTTGACAGCCCAAGGCGTGCGCAGTCGAGCACGCAGTTGCGATCAGCGCCGTGCCGATCGCGCCGAAGCGCCGAAACTCCCGGCGCACGCCCAAGCGCCCGCCATACCAGGTCCCGGGCTCACTGCGGTAGATGCGCACGACGCCAACCACCTGATCGGCCATCCCGGCGATTTGGCTCAGCGCCACGATCGGCAGATTGATTGAGTTCTATATAATCATAGTTAG
>JBEHXA010000098.1:0-16128 GCA_048498935.1 Myxococcota bacterium | reverse complement strand
GACAACCTGATCTATTTCGGCATGGGCCCCAAGCCCGACGCGAGCGGCAAGCTGAGCTTCGTCCTGCCCATGGGTGACAAGAAGCTGCCGGGCATTGCGGCCGAAGACATCGGCAAATGCGCCTACGGCGTGTTCAAACGGGGAGCGGCAGCCATCGGCAAGCGGCTGGGCATCGCAGGCGACCACCTGACGGGCGCGCAGATGGCCCAAGCCTTGTCCCAAGCCCTCGAGCGCGAGGTGGTACACGGTGATGTGCCGCCCGCCGTCTTCCGCTCGTTCGGCTTCCCGGGCGCGGACGACCTGGGCAACATGTTCCAGTACAAGGCGGAGTTCGAAACCGAGTACTGCGCAGCTCGCCCGCTCGCGGATTCACGCGCGTTGAACCCCGAGCTCTTGACGTTTGCGGCTTGGCTCGTGAAGTACAAGTCGAAGATTCCCCTCGGCTGAGCACGAGCTCATCTTGAATCGATCGCGCGCTTCACTCGAGGGAGCGCGCGATCCGTTCACACTTCGTCATTTCAGCAGCAATGCGAAAGTGGCGGCGCTGCCGCGTTCGAAGTGCGTCGCCGAATGATCGCTCATTGTGGGTTCCACCACCAATGGCTGGAGCCTATTGAGAACCGCCGAACGCGTGGTGATGACTGCATCGCTCGGGCGGGCGCTTGCAGCTGCCGCCACTCTCCTGAGTGTTATTGGGGCTTGCACTGACGACCCAGCAGGACCGAAAGAGTCTGCTGCGAGCGGCGGGACTGCCACTAGTGGCGGCAAGTCGGCCGGCACGGGTGGCTTGGCTGGAGCTGCGGCCGCAAACGTCGCTGGCACAGGAGGACTGAGTTTGGGTGGCGGCGGTTCCGTGTCTGGGAGCGGCGGTGCGAACCTCATGGGAGGCGGGGCTGGCGGCGTTGGTGGCACGGCCGGTTCTGGGGGCGGCGGTGGTGCGGCGGGTTCATCTGGCGCGGCCGGCAGCGGCGGCGCTGGAGGCATGACCGGCAAAGGTCGCACCGGGAAGAAGAGCGCGGGCTGCACCAAACCGCCGATGGGTGCGAACTCGACGTCCTTCACGAATCATCGCATCGCGATCCCTGCCTGCGAAAGCTGCACGGTGCCTGACTGCCCCAAGGACTGCATCGCGCCGCCGTTCGCGCCCGGCGGCGTCAACGCGCAGACCGCAGCCAACGGCGAAAACTTCCTCGATCGCGACTTCACGATCCAGCTGCCCAAGGATTATAGCCCTTCGATCGCGTATCCGGTCTTCTACGGCGCCAACGGCTGCGGCCCCAAACCGCCGCTCATGGGGGCGGCGTTCACGGTTCCGGGAGAAGACGGCGCCATCAAAGTCGGCCTGCAGCAAGTGAGCCTGGAGTCGGTCGGCTCCTGCTTTGCGGACGGCGGCATCCGCTGCGCTCCGGACATCAAGAACGTGGGCGCCTGCGTGAACGGGCCGGAGATTCCATACTTCTTGGCCGTGCAAAACTGGGTCGAGGCAAACTTCTGCGTCGACCTCGGCAAAGAGTTCGTCGGTGGCGGCAGTAGCGGTGCTTGGGAAGCGCAGCTGGCGGGCTGCGGCACGGCGAGCACGCTACGCGGCATCTACGCGCTGGCGGGCGGGCTCCGCGAGCATCGCTGGGCTTGCGATGGTCCGATCGCAGCGTTCATGATCGCGTCGGATAACGACACCAACAACCCCGTGGGCCCGCTGCAAGACCTCTTCGTGATTGAAGACAGCTACGGCAACGCTCCCGCGCGCGACGAGCTCCTGCTCCGCAACGGCTGCATCGGCCGCGATACCGAGCCCTACGATCCGAAGTTCCCCGCGTGCGTGAAGTACACCGGCTGCCCCGCGACCTACCCGGTCGTCTGGTGCGAATTCGCCGGCGGCTCCCACAACAATCCGAACTACGAAAACGTCAATTACCTGAACGCGGTCGCTCCGTTTCTCCTCGGACTACCGTCTGCGCCCTGACGCTACCTTCCGGCGTGAGCATTCCCGGGTAGCACTTGGCCTGGGAGGTGCAGCTTGGGACGGTTGGTTCAGTGCGGGTATGTGGGGGTGGTGGTGTCGTCGCCAGAGGGCGATTATTACGTTCAATTTCGATGAGGTCCGTCGAGTAGACTGCCGGCATGCTGCCCCCTGGCCCGCGGACGCCAGCGCTCTATCAAGCGTACCGCTTCATCTTTCACCCCGAAGCGCACGCCAGGGACATGCAGTCGCGCTACGGCGACATCGTGCGGTTTCATTCCGCGGTCGGCAAAGGGGTGGCGGTCATGGATCCGGCTTCGGTCCGCGAAGTGTTCGGCGCACCGGCGAATACGTTCGAAGCCCTACCGATGGTCGACCCGCTTTTCGGTCCGGAAGCGGTCATTACCGTATCCGGTGAACACCACAGGCGGCTGCGCAAGCTGCTCAACCCACGTTTCCACGGCGCGCAGGTCAAGGGCTTCTTGTCGGTGATGCAGCGCGTGGTTCGCGAGCACGTGGCCCGGCTCGGGCAGGCGCAGGCGAGCGGCGACGTGGTCGTGGCGACCGACTTCGCCCAAGCGATCGCGCTCGATGTGATCGTCGAAACCGTGTTCGGAGAGAATGAGGGGCTCGATCGGCCTGCAGCGCGAGAGGTGCTGCGGGACATGGTGCACGCCTTTCATCCTTCGATCTTGGCGGGCGGCATCTTTCAAAAGCCCTGGTTTCCGCCGTGGCGGCGGCTGCTGCGCGCGCGCGAGGATTTCGACAGCTGGGCGAACGAGCAGATCCGCAGTCGCCGAGCTCGCGGTGATGAAGCGCTCGGCACCGACGTGCTCGGTGTCATGCTGGCTGCGCGGTACGACGACGGCTCGGCCATGAGCGAGTCGGAGCTGCGCGATCAATTGATCACGCTGCTTTTGGCCGGGCACGAGACCAGCGCCACCGCACTCGCGTGGTGCATCTACTACCTGGCGCGCACGCCAGAAGTGCTCGCCAAGCTACGCAGTGAGCTAGACGCGCTCGGGCCCGAACCGGCTGCAGAAGCGCTCGTTCGTCTCTCCTACCTGGATGCGGTCGTGTCCGAGACCCTACGCATCGAGCCTATCGTAACCGACGTACTGCGCGTGTGCCGCGAGCCCTTCACGATCGCGAACAAGTGGACGGTGCCGAAAGGTGAGGTCGTCGCCGTGATGCTCGCCGCTATCATGAAAGACGCGCGAGTCTTTGCCGAGCCGGACCAATTTCGACCCGAGCGCTTCCTCGAAAAGAAGTTCGGCATCGCCGAGTTCTTGCCGTTCGGCGGCGGCGCGCGGCGCTGCCTGGGCGCTGCGTTTGCGGAGGCGGAGCTCGCCCTCGCGGTCGCTGAGGTCACGCAGAATTGGGAAATTCAGCTCGAGAGTGCCGAACCGGAGCGCGCCACGCGCAAGAACGTCACCATGGGCCCGGCGCGTGGCGTCCGGATTCGAGTGCTGAGCAAGCGGCGTCAGTAGCTGATGCTATCTATGTACGCGATCAGAGGTCGACGCGAAGCCGCAGTCCTGCGGTCGAGCTCGTGACCCAAGGGGTTACGGCGGCGCGCTGAGCGGGCACCTTCTTCGAGCCATACACGAGCATGGGAATACCGATTGCCGCGAAGGTAACGCCGACGACCGCGACGGCGACCTGCCGATCTTCTACCTCGTCGGTGCAGTTGCCAGAACAACCACCCACCGCCAACAGGTCGAGGAAAAGCAGAAAGCCTCCGAGCGACGTGCTCACGATGCCGAGCACCATCATGGGCTTGTTCTGCCGTTCCCACTGCTCTGCGGGGCGCCCTTCGAAGTAGTAGGGTTGTGGTGCGGCCGAGGGAGCGCCAGCAACGGGTGCCGGAGCAGGAGCAACGGGCGCGGGCGCGGCCTGTGCCGCGGGAGCTGCAGGGGCAGCGGCTGCCGGGGCTGGAGCTGGTGCGGCCGCGGGGGCTGGCGGCGGAGCGGTACATTGACCGGCTTCGCAAATGCGATCGCCCTTGCAGTCGTTGTCGGTCACGCATTGCGCGTGCGCCGCTGCACTCAAGCCGAACAACGCTAGCCCCACCGAGATCGCCTGCACCCGTAGCCGCCGCATGCGGCTCACCCTAGTCCGCCCCGGCGACGCGCTGCAAGCAGCCTCCGCCTGACGATCAGAAGCCCGCTTCGATACCGATGCTGGGCAGAATGACCGGCCCGGCAGTGCGTTCGCGGCAGATTTGACCGCAGTCGAGGCGCACGACTTCACTGGTGGACGTGGCGTTCAAGATCTCGGCAACGAGATCGAGGTTGCCTCGGCGCCCGATCAGGAAGCGCTTTTCGGCACGGAGGTCGAGCCGGAAGAAGGGGCGCCCGCGACGCTCGTCTTCGAAATGAGGCGTACCTTCGAGGTTGAGGGCCGGGATGCCGGTGTAGAAGACGGCGCGGCCTCCGACGCGAATGCGACCCGAAAACTCGTAGCTGAGGCCACCCTGGAGAACGTGGGTACGGTCGAAACCGGAAGGCGACTCGGTCGAGCCCAGGGCTACGGTCGAGCGCGACAACGTGTAGGAGAGGAAGCCGCCGAAACGCTTCGACAGCGGGCGCGAGAGCATGAGCTCGAGCCCCACTGCCGACACCGTCGATCGGTGATCGATGCTGGTCCGATCGAGCGAAAAGTCGCGCCCGGCGCCGATCGGATCGATCGCGTTGAAGTAGCCGGACCTGAACACGGTGGCGGTGCCGGTCACTTCCTCTGGAAACTTGTAGCGTACGCCGGAGCTGCCGAGCAGCGCCGTTTGCAAGCCACCGCTTAGATCGGCCACCTGCGCACCCGGAACTTGCGCGGCGAAATTCGGGCGTTGATGCAATAGGCCGAGCGAGGTCTCCACGCTGAGCGGACGGCTGAGCTGAAACGTCGCCGAGACGCGAGGGTCGACCCCGAGTGCCCGCACACCACCCGACGAATACACGTCCGCGCGCAAGCTCGGCGTCACCGAGATGCGAGGCGCCGGCTCCAGCTCGAGCACGACGTAGCTGCCCGCAACCGAGTCCGTGCGCGTCGGGAAGAGCGCGGAGTAATCAGGATAGTCCAGCCGCCGCGGGCTGGTCTCGAGACCGAAGCGATCGACCCGCGCGTCGGCACCCGCATGCAGCGTGACTTCACGCGAGTAGCGCTGATCGAGCTCGACCCGGAGCCGCAGCGATTGATCGGTGACGACGCTCGAGTCGTCCTCGACGCCGCCCGAACGATCGGAGCCGCCCGTCAGCGCGACGCGCACGCGACCGTTGACGCCGACGCGATGATCCCAGCGCAGGTCAAGGCGGTGAAAATTGATCGCGGCGCCGCCATTTTCCGAGCCTTGCGGCGAACGAAACAGATCGTAGGCACCGAACGCGAGGATACCGAGCGTGTCGCGGCGACCGAGCGGCACCCGCCCTTGCGCTTGATAGTCCCAGTAGCGAACCTCCGCGTCGTTGAAGAGCGAAAGCACTAGCCCCGCATAGGAGTAGCGAGCCGCGACGCGAGCCGCGGCGGGCGTGCATTCACCGGGTCCCCCCTCACAGTTCGGCGCTGCCGTGCCGCTCTCTGCGTAAACTCCGGCATCGACGACCCGCACGCTGCCACTGGCGTGCGAATCGGTCGCGAATGGCCGAGAGCTCGCCGCGATGACCGGTCCGGCAAATCGCCCCAAGTTGGCTGGCGCCGCTCCGGGATAGAAGTCGACGCGATCGATGAAGCTCGGGTGCAACACCGAGGGACCGAAGAACGCATGATAGAGCAGCGGCACTTCGATGCCGTCGAAGAAGAAGCCGACGTTGGCAGGAGGCGCCCCACGGATGAAAAATGTCGGCAGGCCAGAAACGATCGGCACGACGCCTGGCTGCGCTTCAATCGATCGGAGTGGGTCGCCGAAGCTGCCGGGCATGAGGCGCGCATCTTCTTGCTTCAATGTGACGGAGCCCGGCCGTCGCCGTTCGCCTTGTACGGTGACCTCGACCGGTGGCGGCGGCGGCACGGGCGCGCGCGCAGGTGTTGATGCGGGGCCGGGGCCGCTTTGGCTCGGCGCCTCGGCAGCCGGCTCCGCGACAGGCTCTGCCGGCTCCTCCGGCGGCGTAAAATCGAGCGTGATTCGGATCCGCGCCGCAACGGGGCGACCATTGCGCAAAGCGGGCTCGAACCGGAAGCCACTGGCTTGGGTGAGCGCGGTAGGCCCGAAGGCCTCATCACCCGACACCAGCTTCGCGTCGGCGACATTCCCCGAGGCGTCGACCGTGAGCTCGAGCACGACCGTGCCGGTGCCGCTCGCGCCTTCGGGATAGGAAATATCCGTTGAAATGGCCTTGGGCGGCACGATCGCATCCGCGCGATTTTCTGCCGGAAGCGGTTGCGCGTGCAGCGAGAGGGGTGCAAATAGCAGGGTGAGGGCGACGAGCGCGTGACGGAGGAGCAACCGAGGATGCGAGGCGCCATCGCCGACGGCACGAGCGACCGCTGCAGCGAGCGACGCGCGCGACTCGCGACTGCACGTTGGCCGAGGCTGATGGTGCTTCTCCCAATGCTGCTCGGCTGCGACATCGTCCAGGGCTTTCAAGATGCGGGCGACGCTCTCTTTCCGGACCAAAGCACGCACCTCTCGGCGCCGGGCTTACGTCTGGTGAAGGGCGGGTATCGGCGCATCGGGTTCGCTGCGGGGCGCGAGCTGAGCGTAGTAGCCCGCTCCACCGAAGACGAGACTTCCCTGTTCGTCATGCGCTTTGCGAACCCCAAGCCATGCAAGATCCCGAACGTCGGCCGGTTTGTAGCCAGCCGCAACCCTAACCGACCCGAAGCCGGGATAGCTTACTTCCACGACGACGCCACGCAAGGCACGCTCCATTTCGCCGACACATCGTGCAAAACGTTCGACCTCGAGATCGACGACGCCGTGATGCCCGTCGGCGAGACAGAGCGCACCGTTATCGTTTGGGCAGCCGGTGAGCTCCTCGAGGTCGATCCGATACGAGGCGAGCGGACCACCCTGGCATCCGAGGTGTCGAACATCGTAGCCCGCGCCTTTTCTGGCCGAACGCTCGTTCTAACCAAGGAAAGCATCGAGGTCTTCGGGAGCGACTGGAAGAGCCAAGGCACTTTCGGCCAGGGCGTCGGGGCGGTGGTCAAGACCAATGCTGGCGTCCTGTACCTCGATGCCACAGGTCTCCGCAGGCTCTCATCGGGAGGCAGCGATGCTTTGACCAAGGACGAGCTCTTGGTGGCGGACGCCTGCCACCTCGGGATGCGCGACGACACCTGGGCGACCTTTCATGCGCCGTGCTCGGAAGGGCGCCTTCGTGCGCTCCACGAACCTTCCGGCAAGGTCTACGATCTCGCTATCGATGCCGACCCGCGCTACCTGAGGCTCCTACCGGCCCGCGGCAGCCGCGGCCGAGATCCAGTCAAGGATCCTTTTTGGTTCCTGTTCGTGCGCGACGTTGCCGAGTCGGCCACGTTCGTGGTGCGACGGCCGAACGGCGTCGAGAACGTGATTGGAAGGGGCGCCACGCTCGACCATGCGGATCTCTACGAGACCGATGCGGAGAGCCACGGCTACGCGCTGGTCAACGTCAACGGCGGCGTCGGCGATTACGTGTACTTCGACGCCTCGGGAAACACGACCACGCTGGCACACAACACGCTCGCCCGATCCCGGCGCTTGCTCGTCGATTGGGACGGAAGCGCCGGCAACCTTGCCGCGGTCTCCGGGGCTCGGCTCGCGCTGGTCGCGAACCGAGTTCCCGAAACGGAGTTCGAGTTCGTGGATGCGAACCAGGAATGGACCGTGCTCTTTCACGATCTGCAAGACGGTAGTGGGCGGCTCTCGCGCCTCCCGGGCACGCTCGACTCGCTCGCGGCCATCCCGGTCAATGCCCCCTTCGAGAGCCCCCCGCTCGAGGAGGTGGCCGCGAACGTGGCCTACTACACGACTTCCTCATTGGGCACGCTGATCCCGGGCGTCATCTTCATGGAGAACTACGACGCGGAAACCAACACCGGGCGTCTCAGCTACGAGAACGCCCAGCTCCGCTTCAAGGCCACGGTCGATGCGGGCGTCTCCGACTACCTCGCGACTCGCAGCGATCTGCTGTATTGCATCCCTTACGGCGAAAATCAGGGAATTTGGCTCGCCACGGGCAAGTAGCTGAGGACCTGGGCGACTCGACTGCCTGACGGTTTCGCGGCACAAGAGAGCATGAGCGCGCGGCGCTTGCGGTTGATTCGAGAACACCAGACGGCGCTCCGCGCCTGTCGACGGTGTCGAGACATGCACAAGCCGGTCGTCGTCGGACCGCCAATGCTGTCCAAGGTATTGCTCGTGGGTCAGGCGCCGGGCGACAAGGAGCCCGCGATCGGGCGGCCCTTCGCGTGGACTGCCGGCAAGCAGCTGTTCAAGTGGTTCGCAGAGCTCGGCATCGACGAGGCCACCTTTCGCGCACGAGTCTACATGGCCGCGACCTGCCGCTGCTTTCCGGGCAAGCAGCCGCGCGGGGGCGATCGCGTGCCGTCGGACGAAGAGGTGCAGAATTGCCGTCCGTGGCTCGAGCGTGAAGTCGAGCTGCTGGAACCGGAATTGCTACTACCTGTTGGTCGACTGGCTATCGAGCAGTTCCTACCGGCTCGGCCGTTGGTCGAGCACATCGGCCAGCAGCAGCGCATCACCGTCGGCAAGAGGGCCATCGACGTCATCCCGCTACCGCACCCCTCCGGTGCGTCCACCTGGCCACGCACCCAGCCTGGAAAATCACTCACGCAGAGCGCCTTCCGCCTGATCGCGCAGCACCCCGCGTGGCGCGCGCTCATGCGCGGCGGCTGAAGTCAGCGAGCGAGGCACTACTGCTGGCTGCGACGCTGCAGCAATGTCTATTGCGGTCAATGATGACCTCGACGAGGCTAACTGCATGTCGACTGCGTTGGTGCTCGCGGGCGCCGTGGCCAAAGGCGCGTTCGAAGCCGGAGTGTTGGCTGTGCTGGCCGAGCACGACGTGCGCCCCAGCGCGATCGTCGCGACGAGCGCAGGCTCGCTGAATGCGGCGCTGTTTGCGACTGGGCTACGCTTCGGGCGTGCTCGTCAGGCGACAGAGTCACTGCTCAAGCTGTGGCGGGAGGAAGCGACCTGGACCAGCATCGTTCGACCCACGCTGCGCGGCCTCGTCGAGCACACCGGCGTGTCCAGCACTGACGCGCTCGAGCGCATCGTACTCGGAGGCATGAACCAAATCGCGCAAGAGCCGCTACAAAGCGCGCCCCAGCCAATCAACCTGAAGCTCGTCACGGCGTCACTCAACGGCGATGCGCTCGTCGAGCAGGGCATCGCTCGCACCACGTTCGAGCACGTCGAAGAGTTCAAGGACGGTGACTTCGAGTCCGAAGCTGGGCGCAAGCGCGCAGCCCGGGCAGCGCTCGCTTCGGCAGCATTCCCGGTGCTGTTCGTGCCAGTGCAGCTGCCGGGCGTCGGACCGTGCATCGATGGCGGCACGGTCAACAACACCCCGATCTCGTGGGCCCTCGACAGCGGCGCCGATCACGTCGTGGTGGTAACCGGCAACCCGCTGCGAGTTCCCCGAGAACCGGAGCTGGGCGGCGCGGAGCTAATTGGCAAAGAGGTCGACATCGCGATCAACGAGCGACTGTTCCGCGACCTCTGGCAAGCGCGCCGCGTGAACCAAAAGCTCCAAGCCTTCCAAGCCGCGATGCAGCAGCTCTCGCTCTCCGCGGAACAGCGAGCGAAACTGCTCGAAGTCCTCGACTGGAAGCCGCTCAAGATCACCGAAATCCGACCTAGCGAGCCCCTACCCGGCAACGCCTTCTCGGCCCTCGGCAACGCCGAGCTCCGCGACGAGTATATTCAACTAGGACGAGCTGCAGCCGAAACCGCCATCTAGCGCGCCGCATTTGCCTGCTCGATTGTGAGGGTTCTGCGTCAGCGGCGGGCGTGTTAGTGAGGGCCGAGGAGGATTCGGCGCATGGCCCATTTCCGTCGGCTTGGCGTGGTCAGCATTCTGAGCGCTTGTTGGCTCGTCGTGGCTCCAGGGTGTTTGGACACCGCGGACAGGCTCGATCCCGTCGAGGACGGTGGTGGTGACGGTAGTGGGGCGAGCGCCGGGACATCGTCGGGCGCCGCGACCTCCGGCGGGAGCAGCAACTCTACGAGTGGAAGCTCGGCCGGCGGCAGCGCTCAGGGCGGAGATGGAGCATCGGGCGCTGCCGGCGAAGCAGGCATGGGCGGCGAAGGGGGCGATGGCGGCGAGACCTCGAGCGGCGGGTCGATGAACATCTCCGGCAGTGGCGGCACCGCCGGCATGAGCGGCAGCGCTGGTACAGCGGGCACCAACGGTGGTGGCGGTACTGGCGGTAGCGCTGGCACCTCGGGCACTGGCGGGAGCACTGGCACCGGCGGTAGTGCCGGTACTGGCGGCACCAATACCGGAACCGGCGGGAGTATTGGGAGCGGCGGCACAACGGCCGGTGGAACGACTGGCACAGGCGGAACAACGGGAACTGCCGGAACGACTGGCACAGGCGGAACGACGGGAACTGCCGGAACGACCGGTGCAGCGGGCACGACGAGCACCGCCGGCACGACGAGCACTGGCGGAACGTCCAGCGGCGGTACGGCCGGCAACGGCGGCAACTCGGGTAACGGCGGTGGCGGCGCGAGCTCAGGCAATGGTGGTGGTGGAGCTAGCTCCGGTGGCGGCGGAAACGGCGGTACCTCGGGCGATGGTGGCACCGCCGGCACCTTGAGCACTGGTGGCACCGCCGGCGACGGCGGCACAGGGGGCACCGCCGGCACCGCCGGCACCGCCGGCATCGCTGGCATGAGCGGCGGCGGAGAGGGCGGCGCGGCGGGTAACGACGGATCCGACGCGGGCGCAGCCGGCGCCAGCGCTGGTGCGGGCGGAGCGTCTTCCGACGGCCCGAACAGCTGCGTTTACACGTGCGACACGGACTTGGACTGCATCATTCCCGGCATGGACGCACACAACTGCAACGACACGACCAAGGTCTGCGACGTGTGCACCGTGGATGACGACTGCCTGCCTTTCGTCAGCGGATGGATCTACGGCTGCGACACGAGCGTGGATTGCGGAGACCCTGCCGCAGCTTGCGTCGATCACGGCCTCGGTTCGTACTGCGCGTTCCTCGATGTCGAGGTCGGTGGCTGCGCGTCATTCGACCTCGACTTGATCAGCGCGCCGCTTCACGAAGGTGGCGGTAACGTCGACGTCTGCGTCGAGCCCAATACGCGCTGTGCCGCTGGCCAGTGCATCCTGGGCTGTGGCTCCCCCAACAATGCCTGCCCCGGCGGTACCGGCAACACCTGTAACCCCGTCAGCGGTCTCTGCGAGTGCTCGAACGATAACGAATGCGCCACCGGCGCTTGCGTCAATTCGCATTGCGTCCAGTGCGCGGACGACGACGACTGCTTGAACTTGCACGCGGGCCTGGACGTCTGCGTGAACGGCACATGCAGCTGTTCCTCGTCCGCCAGCTGCAATGACCAGGGTTACACAGGCGCGGTCACGACCTGTCGCTGAGTAATTTCGCGCACATGGGCCTCCTTGGGGCGCTGCCTAGGCGGCTCCGTGGTATCACTGGTGGCCCATGATCCAGCAAGGCGAGCTACTTGCCGGGAAGTATCGCGTCGAGCAGGTGCTCGGCGCGGGGGGCATGGGCTATGTGGTGGCCGCTCTCCATGAGCAGCTCGGGCAGCGCGTCGCGGTCAAGCTGCTCGTCCCGGAGCTGTGTGAAAACCAGGATTCGGTCACGCGCTTCTTGCGGGAGGCGCGCGCTGCAGTTCGGATTCAGAGCGAGCACGTGGCGCGCGTCATCGACGTGGGCGAGCTGACGAACGGCGCGCCCTACATGGTGATGGAGTTCTTGAGCGGCCGCGACTTGGCCGAGGAGCTCGATCAACCGGAACAGCTCGAGATCCCTCAGGCAATCGATTACCTGCTGCAGGCCTCCGAAGCAGTGGCGGAAGCGCATTCGATCGGCGTCATCCACCGCGACCTCAAACCGGCCAATCTATTTCTGACGAAGCGGCCCGACGGGTCGCCGCTCGTCAAAGTCTTGGATTTCGGGATCTCCAAGGCGATCAACATCGACGATAGCGAGCTCGAGCCCGCCCCGCCGAGTCTGACGGCGACGCACTCGCTGCTCGGGTCGCCCTCGTACATGTCGCCGGAGCAAATTCGCCGGCCAAAACAGGTCGATCACCGCACCGACATTTGGTCGCTCGGCTCGATTTTGTACGAACTTCTGACGCGCGAGCAGCCTTTTAGCGCCGACTCGCCGCTGGCGCTCTTGGCAGCGGTCGTTTCCGACCCTCTGCCGAGCGTCCGCGAAAAGCGGCCCGACGTTCCGGTCGAGCTCGAAGCGGTGATCGCCAAGTGCTTGGAGAAGAATCCGGACAACCGCTATCAAACGGTCGCCGAGCTCGCCGAAGCGCTCGCCCCCTTTGCGCCGCGCTCGCAACCGTCCATCTCGCGCATTTCCGGGATCCTGCGCGCCACCTCGCGCCGACCTGCGAGCGCCGATAAGTCCCCGTCGTCGGAGCGGACGCTGCAGAGCAAGCTCGAGCCGATCAGCGGCGACGCACCGACCGAAGACTTGAACGCGAACGTGAAGGTCAAGATCGCGTCGTCCTTGACCCCACCAGAGAAGAGCACGCGCACTGATTGGGAATCGTCGTCCGACGATGCCGCGCGCTCGAGGCGCGTCGCGATCACGATTGGCGCGATCGCGGTGTGCCTCACGACTGCTGTCGTGCTCTGGCAGCGCCGCGGCTCAGAGCCCGAAGCGGTCGCGCCCGAAGCTTCTGCTGCACGCCCGAGCCCTGCCGCCGTCGCGCCGCCGACTCCCGCTCTTCCAGCGCCCGAGCCGGTCAAGCCCGCGCCTGAGCTTCAGCAGCCAGAAGTGGCTCCAACGGTGAGCGCCGTTGCGCCGGCGCCGAGCGCAATTCCGCCAACACCTTCCGCGCGCCCCGCAGCCGCAGCTGCGCCCAAAGCGCCGCGTGTTCCCGCGAAAGCGCCGCTGCCGGCTGCTGCGGCACTCACCCCTGCCGAGACGCCCAGCAAAGCCGCCGACCCGCTCGAAGGTCGTCGCTGAGCCGACGGCAGAGGGCCGCCAGCATCAGAAGAGCCGCGTACGCACCCGAAGCGTGCTCGTGATCGCCGCTGAACGAACACCCTGAATCGCGCTTCCGACTACTGGCGCTGCCACCGCTCGGCTCGGGTGCAGCTCCTTCCCCACCCTGGCCGCCCTGCTCAACACTGCTCGCACCAGCTTCACCTCCCCCGCCCGCACTTGGTTCCGGCTCGAGCAACGGCTCCGTCCCAGCCGCCGCAAAAGCGTCGGCGATCAGCCGTTCGAAGGGCGGCACGTGCTCTAGATAATTACGGACACCGCTCGAGGTGCAGTTGTCTCCTTGTTGAAGCGAGTAGACGCCGAGGAGCGCTCCAGTTGCTGCTGCCACCAAGGGACCTCCGCTATCGCCGACGCAGCCGGCCGGTCCCTCGACCAGCAGTGTTCGCGGCGCCACGGTGGTGACTCCGTCCTCGAGCGAGTCGGGACCGACCCCGGCGATGCTCAAGCCCGCCTTGCGCATTCGGGGTTGAGTATCGTAACTCAGCTCGGTTTGCCCGCGTTGCAAGCCAAAGCCGATCTGTACGGCGCCTTCACCGAAGCGAGCAGGACGCCCGACACGCATCGGTATGACCGGCAGGGAAAGCGCCGTGTCGAGCACCACGAATGCCAGGTCATTGCTGCACACTGTCTCCGAGAGCGTCGACAAGACCTGAAGACCATGCGCTATCGGCTCGGAGCGTGGCGGAGCCCCGCCATACACTGCGATCGAGTCAGCGGGAAAATGCAGACCGACCCGACCCGCGCCGTCCGCGCTGTTGATAAGCTCGCCGCGAACCGAGCACGAAAATTGTCCCTCCTGCAGGTACGAGACACAGTGGCGCGCGGTCACGAGCAGGTTGGCTCCAATCAGGCCAGCACTACAGAGCTCCTCACGGCCATCCTCGAGCACCACGCGAATCAAAACGACGCCATCCTCGCTAGCACCAGAGGGCTCGCCATCGATAATAGCGGCGCGCTTCGCCATCTCCTGTTCCTCGTCGTGACCGTCTGCACACCCGAGACCGGCGAACGACATCGCGCAGGTCAGGGCAGCAGCCGCGACGCGCATCATGGCACTAGATGGCTCGAGCAAAACGCTCCGGAGCCTCGGAATTTCCCGAGCGCGCGATCGAAGCGACGCACGTCGCGGGCGAGCGTCACCTTGTCACCCGTGCGGTCGAAGCACAGCACGCTAGTGTCGATGGGGCGGTTTCCGGTCACCGGATCGAAACCGGGAGGCCCGAGCGTGCTTTCGAGCTGAATCGTCGCTTTCGGATCGGAAAGCACTGCGAACACATCGGACAGCTGCTGAGGGACCGGCTGAAAAGGGTCGCCCCCGAGCAAGCGCTGCATACCGGAGGCAATACGCTTGCCGGTGAGCGGCTCGTCGACACCAGCCGCATAGGTCGCGTAACTCAGGAAGTAGAACGCGTCGTAGTAATTGGCAGTGTCCGCGTAAGCGTCGGGAAACTTATTCCGAAGTCGTACGGCGTAGTCGTTCTGCAGGCTGCTATCCTCGGCGCTCGCCACGGCGAGCCCGACGAAACGACGCTCTGGGTAGGGCTCGACGGCGTTGTCCCAACTGCCCTTGATCAGGTCTTGGACGCTGCTCAGGTCACCCGAGTTGTAGGGGGAGAGCAGGTACATCGGCAACGCTTGTACCTCGAGCTGCCAATTGCTCTCGATGCGGGCGATGAGGCCATCTACCGGTTGCGTCATGACACCGCTGGCCATCGACACCACGATGTGCGGGCGAAAGGACACCACTCTATCCGCAATTTCCGCCAGATCAGCGCCCTCGCTCGGGACCTCCACCCCCCTGTAGTTGCCCTGCGACTCGTTGACGCTCGTGAACTGGCCGTTGAAGGTCAAGAGCGGGGCGATCACGTCTTCGAGCTCCGAGTCGAAGGCCTCCTGGGTCGTGATCAGCGCGACTCGGATTGGCTCGCCGGCGGCAATGTCGTAGTCGCTCGAAGCGCGGACGAAATCCTCGATGTGCTGGAGGAGCTTGACGTAGGCCGGCAAGAAATCGGCGGGCTGCCCCAGCATGTTCCAGATGAGCCCGTCGTCGTTCTCGGTCACCACGGTCTTCGTGACCGAAACGGGACTCAGGAAGAAGACATCGTGGCCTGCGTACTTTTCGAAGCCACGGCGCAGATCAGCGGGCTTGAGCGTCGCCAAAATCCCCGGCACCTCCACGTCCTGGATCAGGTGCTTCAAACCGGCTTCCACGGCGTCGTCGCTGTTGTTGCAAACGAGCAGCACGAGCGGCCGACGCGGGCCCGCTCCTTCTCCCGGCAAACCGCCGACGTTTTGACCGCTGAAATCGTCGAGCGCCAGGAGCTGCGCCTGCACGATGGCGTTGTTCTTCGGCACGACCGTGCTCAAGTTCGCGAACGAACCGAAGAAGATCGCGTTAGGGTCAGCGGCGTCGCCTTCGGCGAGCGGGCACTCGCCCGTCTTGAGCGCCTGGCAAGTGTGGTCCGATGGACGACAACGATACAGCTCGCCTGCGGCACCCTTCGCACAGTCGGCATTGGTTTGGCACTCGCCATCCGGCAAAGGTGCACCTCCGGTGCCGCCATCGGCGACATCGGGCAGCAAGCCCTCGCCGCCGTCGCCGGAGCCACCCTCGCCGGAGCCACCCGCGGGAGCGCCGCCCGGCGCCGGGCTGGGCTCAGTGGGTAGCTCGTCGAGCGGCGTCGTGAGCATGCAACCAGCGCCACCCGCCAAGAGCGCGGAGACCACAGCAACCCCACGCTTCGAATACCAAGGCTGGCGCATACTTTAGAGATCTCCCGAAACGCCGAGACCCGCCACGCCTGGGCCGAGCCATGGCACGACACGCGCCGCAGTTACTCGCGTTGGACGCGAAAGGTAAAAGTAGGTGGTGAGCCCCGCGCCGGCGGCAGTCGCAGCCCACAGGGCGACGTTTGCGTAGCCCCAATTCTGGGCCTGCCAGCTCGAGGAGGGCTACAAGTGCGATCCGAACCCGACGGGCACGCCCAAGAACGTCG
>JBEHXA010000097.1:0-16176 GCA_048498935.1 Myxococcota bacterium | reverse complement strand
GCGCGTGAATCAACCCGCCGAACAGCTGGCGAACGTGTTATGCGGCGCTTGCTGCGTGCCTTCTGCAGGCGCCGGGGGGTGTCGCGGGCCAGTATTTCCTTCCTGGCCCGACCCCGAAGCCGCGGGGCTCACTCTGCTTAGTTGGTCGTGATGGTCCAGCTGTGCAGGGAGCGACAAGCGCCCGCTGAGGCGCGCGGCTGATTCGCGGGTTTGTTCCGGCCGGGTGAAATGCACCGGCACGTTGAGCCAAGCGAATCAGCGGCGCTCCAAGGTGGTTCGCACAAGACAAGAACTCAAAACCGGAGACTCCAAATCGTGATCAAAGAAACAGCAGAGCGAGCGTTGCAGCTCGTCGCGAGCGGCCGCGAGAACGCGGAACTGTCCGTGGCCAAGCTGGCGCCGGACCTTGCCGACTTCACCGTCGAGCAGATGTTTGCGTTCGATAGAGGCCTCAGCGAGATCGAGCAAGGTCTCACAACATTGCGCGCGGTGCTCAACCTCGCGAGCGCAAACGTCGTGATGCCGACGGAGACCACCAAGTGAGCAACTTCGCCTACATTCGTCCTTCCGGCATGTGGAACGCCGGAATCCCTGTCACTCATGGGGAGCTCACCCAGCTCGACCAGACTCTGGTCAAAGCGCCGAACTTCGCTGAGGGCGGCACTTACGCGCCAACGACTCCGATCTACGTCGGCAACGCCGGCATGCAGATCAAACTCGTCGGCTCCAGCTCACTCGACAGCGGCGCCGCCCTTGACTGCCTCTCTGGATCCTTCCTGAATATCCAGTCAGGAGGCAACTTCCAGTTGCTTGCGGGGAGTACTGGCTACGTTGCCGGCCAGTTCTATCTCAACGCAGGCTCGAACACCGACATCTTCGGAGCAGTCCATCTCCGGAGCGGCGGGGGCTACGTAGCGGACGCAGGGTCAAATACGTTCCTCAACGGCTCGGTTGCTGTTGGCGGCAACATCGGCTTCACCAGCACGGTGCACTTCGACACGACCTCCGTCACCACACACGACGGGCCGGTCACGTTCAACGCAACGAGTACCTTTACAGGATCTACGGCGTTCGGCTCGCAGCCACTCTTCGCAGCTGGCGCGATCGTGCGCAACGTCGTGCTCATGCAGACCTCGGGGCGCGTCGTGAAGCGCCCGCCGGTGGTGATCGCGAGCACCGGGAGCAACATCACCGGCTACGGGCCGGCGAATGCAGACACCGTAATCGTGCGCGCCCTCACGGCGCCGGTAGCCATCTACGTGCCACTCGGCCAGAACGGCGACGAGTTCACGGTGATCAACAAGTCGAGCACGAACCAGCTTGAGGTGCACGATGACAACACCGGCCTCCCCGTGTTCGCAATGATCAACCGCTCGGGGAACTTCCGCAGCGTCACGCTCGTGCAAGCCGCGGGCGCCTGGGAAGTGCTGAGGACTGAGCCCGGAGTCGGGGGGAACGTCTGATGCGGACCGCAGAGCAGCTCATCGCTGAGCTGAACGCAGCGGCGTTCGCGTCACCTGCGCAATTGGGTGTGATCGCCACCGTAAGCGCGCGAGTCAAGAAGGCGATCGATGCGAAGGCTGATGCCGATGCGACGCTGGCGGCGTCTACGCCAGCGGGCCGCGCCGCTGCGTTTGCAGAGTGGGACCGCAGCTTGCTCGCATGGGAGACGTTCCTTGTGGGAATTTCTCCGGGCTCGCCTCTCAACCCTTCGATTCACATCAGCGAAGCAAACCTCGCCGCCGCGAAGCAGCGCTCCGACGCGGATCACGCGCTCGCGGGCAAGCTGGTTGGCTACCAGTTCGGCGACGATCCGTTCGGTGACTTGGAAGCATCGAAGAAGGCCGCTTACCTGAAGCTGCTCGACGCTCAAGCACAGCAAGTCGCGGCGCAGGCAGCGCTCGACAAGCAGCTGATCACGGCGAATGCGTTCGCCGACTACCTGGGGCTCCCATGACCGACGGCGCAATCAGGATCGTAGTTGGCGCTGCGCTCAACCGCTCGGAGGTGGACTCCGTCTTCGGGGCCGTAGAGAAGCGAGCGGAGCGCGCGGGCTCGGTCGTGCGCAAGGCGCTCGGCGGCGGCAGTGGCACCGGGCGAGGCAATCCGCTTGGTAAAGGCTTCGACGAAGCGGCAAAGTCCGCTCAGCGCGCGGAGCGCGAGATCGACGCGACTTGGAAGAAGCAGCTCGCCGACGCAAACCGGGTCGCCCGCGCGCAAGACAAGATCTTCAACGAGGCAGCCCGAACTCGGGTGCGCGCTGAAGCGGAAGCTTCACGCGAGATCGTGCGCGGCTTTCGCACAGCAACCCGTGAGCGCGCGCGCGAGCTCAAACAGCAAGAACAAGACGAAGCGCGTTCCAACAAACGCGCCGAGGCCGAGCGCCGCAAGTTCGCCGACCGCACTTCTCATCGAGCCGTCAGGTTCCTCTTCCCAAACCCGATCGGCGCCTTCGGCATGGCGTCGAGGATCGGCGGTGACTTGCTTCGCGGCGCCGGCGTCGACTTCTCGACTCAGGGCATGGCCCACCGCGCCGTGCGCGCTCAAGAGGTGTCCACGCTCCTCTCCAACCAGGGCTTCATGCCTCAAGAGCACGGTGCAAACGCGCATCGCGTTGCGGCGACGACGCTCGAGAACGAAGCCCGACATACGGCCCAGTCGCAAGGCTTCACCACCGAGCAGATGCTCGCGGCGCAGACCAAGTTCGTCGACTTGACGGGCAACCTGGACGACGCGCGCAAGGCGATGCCGGCGATCGCCAAGCTCTCCGGCGCAACGACGACCGACCCCGAGAAGATGGCGGAAGCCTGGGCGAACGTCTCTCGCCACATGGGCGACATCCCGGACAAGGCCGCCAAGGTCGAGGCGCTGATGCGCCTGATCGCTGGCCAAGGCCGCGTGGGCTCGATCGAGATCAAGGACGAGGCCAAGGACCTCGGCAAGATCGCGGCGATGGCGGACAAGTTCGCCGGCGACCGCGGCGAGAGCATCGCAAAGCTCGCCACCATGGCGCAGATGGCGCGCGCCGAGGGTGGCGCCGCGAGCTCGAAGGAAGCGGCGACGTCGATCGTGAGCTTTGCCAGTACGTTCACGGCTCCGGCGCGCGTGAAGCAACTCCTCGGGGCTGGACTCAAGGAAGAAGACATCTTCGAGATGCAGGGCACGGGCAAGAACCGCGTCCGCGCTCACATCCAAGACCCGTTCGAGATCATCAAGAAGGTGCTCGAGAAAACCGGCGGAGACATCGGCAAATTCTCGAGCATCTTCAAGAGCGTCATGTCGCAACGCGCGGTCAACTCGCTGGCGGCCGCGTACAATAGCGGAGGTGGCCGCAACATGGGTGCGGTCGACAAGCAGATTGCGGCCTTCGGCAAAGAAGCGACTCTCACTTCAGAGTTTGTCGACGAGGCTCAGGGCGAGCGCATGAAGACGGCAGCCACTCAGGCCGTCGTCTTTCAGGAGAAGCTCGACGAGGTGGGGCGCAACGTCGCGGTCGAATTGCTGCCCGCTATGCAGGCGCTCGCACCGGTTGCTCTCCGCGCCGCGTCTGGTCTCGGCGATATCGTCACCTGGGCTGCGAAGAACCCGCTTGAAGCGGTCGGGGCGGCGGTCACCGCAGCTATCGCGCGCGCCGGCATCGAGTCCGCTTTCCGGGCGGGCATCGAGCGAGCGATCACGAGCAGCACGTTCAACGTGGGCGCCGCCTCAGCGACTATCGGATCCGCGACTCTTGCCGTCGCCGCTCTCACCCTGGCCTGGGGCCAAGCCGACGAGCTCGGCAAAGCCCTCGGGGCTGACTCGCGCGCGACCGACGTGCTCATGCCGGGCGCCAAGAAGGGAGAGTTTTCTTGGGGGCAGGCTGCCGACGACGCGAGCAAAGTGCTTGGCGGTGGCATCTTCGGCTACCTCGCTTCGAAGGGCGGCGAGATCGTCGGTGACTACGCGCGGCACGGCCTCG
The DNA here is from genome assembly GCA_048498935.1 of Myxococcota bacterium. GTDB lineage: Bacteria > Myxococcota_A > Polyangia > Polyangiales > Polyangiaceae > PMG-095. Next base: position 12,218 of record JBEHXA010000097.1, on the reverse strand, counting down.
ACGGAAAGTCGGGGCGCGCAGCGACGTCAGAGGAATACTTGGCGCAGCATCCGCGCGAGGCTTTGCCGTTCCGAGCTGATCGCTACGACCCGCAGCAACGCTCGCCAGAGCTGCAGCAGCTTGATCCATCCGCCTTGGGCCACGGTGTAGCCGCGGGTCTGCGCGGCGGCGGCCCGATCCAAGTCATCGTCGCGAACGCGAAGGACATCGGCACCGCTCAGCCGCCGGGTCCAAGCGTTCCGGAGCACGGCCGCAGCGCGAACCCGAGCAGACCTCGCTGATCACCGAAACACGAACCGAAGCATGTCCACTGCGGAGAACGCACCGAAGACCACGATCGCCAGGACGACGGCGCCGCTTGGTCCGAGCCTTTCGAGCCAGGCGGCGAAGCGCTCAACGTCCCGATCTGCGCGGTCGAAGAAGCGTGCGAGCATGCACGAAGTCTACCACTGAGAAAGTATCGAAGCGAAGTGCTCACCGAAGAAGAGAAAAAGATCGCCGACGACGCCGCACGCGAAGGCGCGGCGAAGCTCATCGAAGATTGGCGAGAGGCAGGCGCTGAGTACGTCTCTATCGTCAACAACGTCCCAAGGCCTTGGGAGCGCGCCACGGCCCTGGATGTTTTTGCGAGTGCGCAGCTGCTCGGGGTCGAGGCCCTGTCCCTGGAGAACGTCGCACACGTCTTGCAGATCGAGGAGGCGATTTTTCAAGCCGTTCGCGGCCCCAATGTCGCCGACGTCATTCTGGCTTTTGCGCCACTCCCGGGAAAGGGCGGCGATGCGTAGCGTGTTTGCCATGCTAAGCTCGGGCAAAAGCCGGGAAGCTGATTTACTCGCGTCGCCGTCATGCGGGCGGCGTCGCGAGGTTTCCGGGGGCGGCACTCGTGTCCTTTGATGACGACGTGCGTGAGGTGGCCGCGATCGACTCTGCGGAGGAGTTCAGCAAGCTCTTGCAGCAGCGTCACGCCGTCCGATGCCAGTTGACATCGACATCGTGGTCAAGTGACTACCGGAACCCTGTCAGGTGCCAGGATGCAGAACCGTCGTCGGGGCAAACTCCTGAACGTACCACGCGAGCGGGGCAGTCCACAACGGAGTGACCCGCCTAGGTTTGTGGGGTAGCGCGGATCTTTGGCGGCTCGTGAGCGCTGGGTTCGGCATGCTCTTGACCGGCATCGGATACCGTGGGATACAGCGTATCGCAATGACTGAAAAGCCGATCGCAATTCGATTCACCGACGAAATGCTCGCTCGCTTCGAGCGCGTTGCGGAGGCTCTTGCAATCCGCGCCGCTGGGACGCGGGTGACCAGATCCGACGCGATTCGAGCTGCCGCCGAACGGGGACTGGTCGAGCTCGAAACCGAACTCGGACTGAAGCGCCCGAAAACGAAACGCTGACAAAATGAAAACTCCGGCGCTGCGCTAACAGCCCGGAGCGTGGTCCAAAACCTGGGAAGGAATCGAACGATGAACAGTGTAACCAAGAAGCGCGGGACAACCAAGAAGCGCGCAGAGAAACCCGTTTCCGCCGAGATCCTGCGGGCCGCCGAGCGCTCCAAGCTCATCTGCGACACTGCTCGGGTCGAAGCGCAGAAGGTGCTGAACGAAGTGAAGGCACTTCGCAAAGTGGCTGATGCGGCCGAGCTGGTGTTTCAGCACGAGGGCATCGGAGACCCGACACCAATAGACATCCTCCGAGAAGCACTCCGAGCAGCCAAGGATGACTTCGAGATCTTGGGCGACTCGGCCCAATCGGAGCTCGGAGTGCCGCACGGCATGGTGTTCGCTCGCGCGCAACGCCGCCTCGATTTGGCGCTCGCGCTCGCCGACTACCGTGAGCGTTTCGGGCGCTTTGACGTTCAGGCGGTGACGTCGTGAACCGCCGCGCCGTAAAGCGTGTGAAGCAGACCCGATCGAAACCGATTCGGGAGGTCCTGGTCATTCACGAGTGCTTGGCCTTGGCAGTCGGAGCGATCGACGAAGCGGTGGATAGCGTGCTCGCGGCGGCGCTCTCGGGGGATTGCTCACGGCGACGTGAGCACGCGCTAGGAGCGCTTCGGCTCCTGCGCAACGCGCAGAGCATCGTCCAAGGCGAGATGGGCGGTACGCTGTGAGCGGCGCTCGACCGAACTACATCACGAGGATCCGCGAGTCGGAGGGCGTAACGCTCGTCGAAGTACTCGTGCGCGATCATGAGGGAGAGCAGCTGTTGGGCGGCCCCGTGCATGCAACGACGGTCGCGCTGTTCTCTTTCGTCACCGAGTTTTCTGTCGAAGTGGTGCTTCGCGCTTTGCTGCGTACCATGACTGCAAAGCCGGCGCGCCGCGTCCGGTACCCGGCGCTCCGCGCCGTGCGGTCGGCGGGTGCGCAATGAGCAAGGGGAACGTGATCAGCTTCGCGCTCGCTCGGGCGCGCCGGCAAGCCGAGTCCGAATTCGACTGGCGCAACATCGAGGCATTGATCGAGCGCGCAGATCGCGGCGAGACGTTGCTTCCTGACCTGGACTACTTCGGGTTGCTTTTAGATGCCATCGGGCGGCCCGGCGTCCCCGAGAGCCTTCGCGAGCGAGCAGAGAAGCTGATAGCTTTGAATGGGCTGATTCCGAACGTGGAAGGTCCGCCGTTGGGTGAGCTCGCGACGTCGATTCAGAAGGAGCTCACCTCACTGCTCCGATTCGTCGAACAAAGAGGCATTGGCGCGGAAGCGGGAGGAACAGATGGGACGTAAGCGAACGGGCGGCATCGACGATCGGGGCGACGGTCGCCGCTACGCACGAATCACGGTCACCCTGGAAGACGGCCGAACGAAACGGAAGCGCGTGCGCATCGACGCGGCGCTTCCCGCTCGCAATGCTCGGCGCGTGGCCCGCGACATCTCGAAAGAGGCGGAGGGCTACGTTTTCGAGGCCGGGACGAACTCCGCAGCACCGGCCGGCTTCTCACCGACGGTCGACGACTACCACGACTCGTGGGCGAAGGAGCGAGCTCGAAAGGGGCGTTACAGCGAGCGCGGCCGATACACCGGTCACGTCAAGCCCGTGCTTGGTTCGAAGCGCATGGGCGACGTTACCAAGAACGATGCCCGCGCGCTGTCCGCCGACTTGGACGACAAGGTGCAGGCAAACAAGCTGCACTGGACCACTGCAACAAAAGCGTGGGCACTCGCGAAGAAGATGTTCAAGGATGCTGTGGAGTCGAAGATCGCAGCGCTGCGCGTGATCGAGGCCAACCCGTTCGACGGTGTGCAGGGGCCCGATCGCGGCGAGAAGAAGGCCAAGCAGTGGCTATACCCGAGCGAGGTGCTCGCGTTGCTCGCGTGCGCCGACGTCCCTGTGCGCTGGAAGCGGTTGTACGCGCTGAGCGTTTATCTCTACCTACGCCCGGGCGAGCTCGCTGCTCTCGAGTGGGCCGACGTTCAGCTGGAGCACGGCTACGTGCATGTGCATCAGGCCTTCGACTTGGACAAGGACGAGATCAAGCCGACCAAAACCGGCATCACTCGCAAGGTGCCGATCAAGCCTGAGCTGCGGCCTCTGCTCGACACCATGAAGGCAGAGGTCGATGGCAAGGGCCGCGTTGTCCAGAACACCCACGAGAACAAGCTGGCGCAGCACGGCATGCCGCCTACGGAGGACCTCGCCGAGAAGCTGCGCATCCACTTGAAGCGCGCGAAGGTCGACCGCGCAGATCTGCATGAGGAGCGTCCGGGAACGAAGCGGGTCACGTTCTACGACCTGCGCGCGACCGGCATCACGTGGGAGGCTCTGGCCAAGACGGAGTTTCTGGCCATCATGCAGAGGGCCGGCCACAAGGAGTCGAAGACGACGCTCGGCTACATTCGCGAGGCGGACGCGGTTGGCCTTGGCGTCGGCACTCCGTTCCCGCCGATACCGCTCAGCTTGGTAACGGCCACGGATACTGGCCACTCCCGAGTGCCCCGCGTCCAGGTACGCGGGAGCACTCGGTTTTCTTCTGCGTCCCCAAGGGGATTCGATACATTGCTGACCTCGGCGGAAAGCGCGGAATTTGGCGGAATTCGCCTCAAAGTCGTGGCGTAGGCTCAGAACGCGCTTGACTTTTGCGGCCGACTGGCCGCATTCTCCGCTCACGGCGCGCGGTCCGCGCCTTACTCACCACGGCCAGCCGAGCACGGCCCTAGCGGTGGGAAAAGGGGGCTGCCCCAGGATCGGTTGGTTTCGTTTCCCGTGTGCGACACAAAGAAGGCTCGGCTTTGGAGTGCTGCGCATTGGAGTTGAACGAGACATGTCGAATTTCAGCAAAATGGTAGACGCGCGTCGAGCCAAGACCGGTGAAAGCCACGCAGTCGCAGCTCGCCAGATTCGAAGCAAGGCGTCGGATGGCAAAGGGCAGGGTGGCGACGAACCGACCGACTACCTCACGGCGTTGAGCCCGCCGCAGCACGTGGGCGATATTCTGGAGCAGCACGTTTTGACGGGGCCTTGGACCATCACATATTGGTTGAACGCCGACGAATCCGACGTGGGCTTTTCAGTTGGTGGGGCAGGCCCTGCTGCACTACCAGGTTGGGTGATCCCAACAGCAAAACGATACGCGCGATTGCACAAAGCAACGCTCGTCGAGATGCTGCATGCCGCTCGGCACGGCGAGTTTCATGTGAGCCGCGGCGGCGTTGTTGCTGGGTCAATCCAGACGGACCAGGGCGAGATCGGCGTTTGGTTCACGAGTTGGAACGATGACCGACCAGTAGTGAGCAGGACAGGCGGTATCGACTATGAAGTAGCTCAGTCGATCGCGGTCGGGGCCTTCCGCGATGTTCCTGATGACGTGCGTAAGCGCCTGTTTCGGATCGCGCGCCCGTTCGACGCCGAAGGCGATTCTGTGGGCGACGGCAAGTAGCGACGGGTCAGGCATCCAAAATAAGAAACGTCCGGGAAGCGCTAGCCTACCGGACGTTTCGCCCTTACGGGCCCTTGCCTTGCCGGACCACGCCCCGCGGAGCCTAGCCATGCCGCGCCCCGCCGAACCCAGGGCAGAGTTTCGTCGTGTCGCCCTACTTCGTTACCAGACCCAGCTCTTCGCGCCTGTCACCGTTTTTCGGCGCCGCCTTCGGCCGCTGCACCTTGCGCTCCTGCAGTTCCTTCCAAACCTTCTGACCCGCTGCGCCGACAGCTTCGAGAACTTCGGACTCTGGCAAGGCAAGTACTCCTGCAAGCTCGACGTAGGTCATCACTACTCCGAAAAGAAGGATGGACGGTTTCTCAACATTTTGAACGTCAGTTTCGAACTTGTTTGCGATCTTGGGCATGTGAATTTTGTACCTCGAAGCATCGTTGAAAATAAGGGTGGGCGTGCGCCCACCCCCCACCTAGGTTTGGTTACTCGCCCGCGCTCGCAGTCGCGAGCCACGCCTGTACGGCAGCGACCAACGGCTCCCGAGACTCCCCCGCGGGCCACTTCTTCGCGACCGCTTCGAGCGCCTTGCAAGCGGTCTTTGCGGCGCGCGCCGAGTCGAACGCCTTGCGCTTCTTTTTGGGCTTGGAGACCTTCCGGATCTTGCCGTCCGCACCCTTCCGTTCCGTCAACTGTGGATTGTCTACAGTTGCCGCCAGGGACGCCCTAACCGGCGCCACGAACTTCGGATCCACGGCGGCCTGTTTCGCGATTTCTCGGTCGCTCCAAACCGCCCAAGCCGGGTCAAGGAGCAGCATCTCGACGGCGCGCCAGCGGTCCGCTTTCGTGCGCCGCGCGCCATGGCTCGCGTTCGCGCCAACGGCATACAGCCGCGCCTCGCGCTCGCCGCCGGGTCGTACGTCGCACGCGATCTCGGTCTTACCGGCCAGCTCATGCGCGCGGCAGCGGTGCCAGCCATCGGCGAGGCGGTAGACGCCGCCCTCTTTGAAGACAATGACCGGCGGGAACTTGGCGCCGTTGCTGAGCGCTTCAGCGTACTCGGCCGCGACCGTTTCGTTCACGCCTTCGGCTCGGCAGTTCAGCGCCGGGTCGCGTAGGATCTGAGCGACCGGAAGGACCTCCGCCTTCTGCGGCGCGGCGCTCACTTCGCCCCCAGGTCGGTAGCGAGCTGCGAGACGACGGCTAGGCGCTCGGAAGCGGCGCGAACCGAGAGCGCGGCCATGGTCAACCTGATGGCCTCGGCCTGCACGCCTACGGCGCTTTGATGCGCGTTCTCGGGTTCGATCGAAAGCTCGTCCGCCCAGATTTGAAGGGCCGCGCGCGACTCGTCGAGCGTTCGAACCGCGGTCTCGAGTTCGCTCTTCGCTGAAATGCCGAGCGCGACAACGCGCGCGGACTTGGATACAATCTTACCAGGTGCTATTGAGATAATCCCTCGGTGGTTCCAGGCTGCGGCGCGCGATTCCACCCGCGCGCCGCAGCCGTCCATTGGATCAACATTTCTTTTTGGGCGGCTGCTGTGCGTACGCCTCGCGGATGCGCAGGCGCACCCAATCGCTGGCAGTGATACCGGCGACATCCGCGAGCGCTTCGAGCATGGCCCACTCCTGTTCGGAGATCCTCATGCTCAAGCGATGCGTTCGTTCAACAACCATGACACCCAACGTACACCCAACAAACCGGGTAAGTGGAGCTATTTCTAGGAATTCGTGGAAGGCGAGTCGTTCCACGCGTTTATGCGCGCGCGTTCGCGATCCGACGGGCGCGAACCGGGTACGATCGCGGGCGGGATCGCGTCCGCGGGTAGGCCCAGCCCCTCGAGGATCGCAACCGCTTCGGCGTCGAGTTCGGCGTCCTCGCCGTCGACGACCAACGTGACGACGGCCGAGACTTGAGACTCCGGGTCGTGCGAGTCGCCCCGGTCGAGGCGGTCAGCGAGAGCGCGAAAGGCTTGGGCGGCGAGCTTGGTCGAGATCATGTGATGGACTCCAATGTGGGTGTTACGCGGGCCGCGATACGCGGCCCGTGTGCATGAATGTCTCGCTCCACGGAGCATGCTTTGCACGCGAAATCGCCACACCTACAAATCATTTTTCAGCAGCCAATTAGGCTTGAATCGCCGTGCGAGTGGAGCGAAGATCCCGATTGTAAAAGTTAACTTTTGATATCGAGTTTAACTTTTGGAGCGCTCGCGCGGCACATCGAAAAGGCACCCGCCGCGGGCCGCGTTCCCGTCCGAAGACGAGAGCGCCCCGCGTTAAGGCGTCCCGCTGGGCGCCACTCGGAGCCCGATGTTCCCCTTTGGCTGCTTGGTGACTGCCGCGCTCGTGCCGGGTTGCGCACGAACAGTGACCTCCGCGGAGGCGTTGTTCGTTTGAACCGAGCTCATTGCCTGGGCGACGCTCAGGGCCGGCGCCGCTACCTGCGGGGCCGGAGCCGTAGCGCGGTCCGCGGGCGCGTCGCTGTTCTCGTTGGTACCCGGCCAGAGCGAAGACAGCTTGTCCGAGCCGACGGACAGCGCCCCGGACGGCGCCACGTCGGAGCCTAGGGAACGAGCGTTGACACTCGGCAGCTTCTCCCCGAGGTTCGCGAGCGAGCTCATGTCGGGCTCTGGCGCCTTGATGGCCAAGGCCCCGACAATCTTCCCCGCGAGCGCTTCGGACGCGCTGACGGCCGCGGTACCGCCGTCGGTGAGGCCCTGAGCGACCCCGAGCGCCGACATGACTCCCACGTCCGCGAACGCCCGCGAGGGCGAGTGGATGTGGAGCGCGCTCTTGATTCCGTCTAGCGCCCCCTGACCCAGGTTCTTCGCAGCATCGACCACCCACGCAGCGCCGTTCTTCAGCCCGCCGACCAAGCCGTCGATCACTGCCTGCGCGACCGCGCTCGCCTCGCCGACCAGCCAACGCCACTTCGCGGCGATGTCTTGGCTCCAGTCCTCGAAGAAGAAGACCGTCGCGCCGAGGCGACCGACTAGATCATTCCACGCGCCGACAACCCAATCCGCCGCGATCACGATATCCGCAAACCCGACTGCGAGCGCGCCAGCGAGCACCGCCGCGACCCCGAACGCGGCAACAGTGAGACCGCCGAGGATCTCCGCTCCGCGCTTGAGCACAGTCAACCACTGCGTTTTCGTCCCGAAGTCGTTGAACATGAAATCCGCAAAGGACTTGACCGCCGGCATGATGGCGTTGAAGCCCTCGACGAATGCGGACGCGAGTTCGGTCACGATCGGCGTGGCCTTCTCGATGGCGTCGCCGATGCCCTGAATGATCTTGTCTTGATTCGCGCCGAGCCACCCGTTCATCGAGTTGATCAGGTCCTTGAGCGCGCCGCTCTTCAATTGAAAGAGCTTCGTCTCGAGCACTTCGACGGTTGATGTCAGAAGCTTCCACGATCCGCCGGTCGTATCCATTCGAATCTTCGCGACGCGTTCCGCGTAGTCGCCCGTGTTCTTGATGCCGTCGACGAGCTTGGAAAACTCGCCGGCCTTGGACATGTCCGCGAGACCGATCGCCGCCTTGTCTCCTCGGAGCCCGACGAGCTCCGCGAGGAAGGCCATGCGCTTCATGTTCCCGCCGGCCTTGTCGCCGGCCTTTACGAGCTGACCAAGGACCTCGTTGAACGGGAGCATGTTGCCTTTTGCGTCGCCGAACTTGATACCCAGCGTCGCCATTTCCTGCGCCGCTTCCTTCGACGGCTTGGTGAGCTTGGCGAGCATCACCGACGTGGCGGTACCTGCAGTCGAGGCGTCGAGGCCCATCTTTTGGAGCAACCCGACGGCCGCCGCCGTGTCGTCGATCGAAACGCCCAAGGTCTTCGCTGTCGGGGCCGCGATCGCAAGCGCGGAACCCATGTCCGTGATCGTCGCGCCGGTCTTCTCAGCCGTGTACGCCAGGATGTTCGCCACGCGCCCCGCCTCTTTCGCCTCCAGCCCGAACCCGCGGATCGAACTGCCGACGACGGTCGCGACCTCCGCCATGCCCTGACCCGAAGCCGCTACGGCGTTCAGCACGCCGGGGATGCCCTGGAGGATCTCTTGCGAGTCGAAGCCTTTGCGGGCCATGAACTCCATCGCCTCAGCAACCTGGCTGGACGAGAACTGTGTCGTAACGCCGAGCGACATCGCGGACTTCTCGAGGTCGCCGATCTGCGAGCGGGTCTTGCCCATGACCGCGCCAACGTCAGTGATTTTCTGCTCGAACTCGGCGCCGGTATGCCCGATGTGCGAGAGAGCGACGACGGCAGCGCCACCTACAGCCAATCCGACGACGGCCGCTTTCTTAGCGAGGTCCGCGAGCTGTCCGCCGACCTTGTTGAACCGACTTCCCAGACCGTCGAAATCACGCGCGAGCGCGCCGGAGAAACCTTTGCTCTTGCCCTCGATCCGGCTCATGACACGCGACATTTGATCGGTGCCCTTAAAGACCGCTTCAATGCTGAAACGGGAACTCATTTCAGTGCTTCTTTCATTTCGTCGAGCGTCAGCACGACGTTCGAGTCGCAGTCGTCGTGTGCGACGAGTACGAGAAGGGAATCTTTGGGGTCATGCTGAGCGAGGCGCGCGCGAACGTCAGGCGCCATCACATCGAACGGCGCCGATCGTAAGTAGTGGCGTCGAGCCAACGTGACGTTGACCTGCGTCGGGTCGCTCTTGTTCATGAGCGCTGCGAGCTTGGTGAGGTCGTGGCCCGCTTCGTGGGCGTCGACTCCGAACCTGCATAAAGCCGCGGTCGCGCTCGCGACGCTAGGGTAAGTGCCGTGGTTGAGCACGCCCATGACTTGGGCTCGCTTGTTGTCTTGCTTCTTCATTTGCAATCTGTCGAGCGCGCTCTAAGGTCGCGCGGATGTGGGAATCTCGAATTGGGTGGGCGTGCGTTGTTGCCAGTGGGCTAGCGTTTGGGTGCCAACCAAGCGCGACGGAGATCGCGGAGCGCGCAGCCAAGGAAGACGCGGCGGCGATGGCGCGCGCGCACGCCGCGAACGCGGAGCGCGCTACGAAATCAGCGACCGTCGCCTCGGCGATCGCGACGCGCGAACAGAGCGCGCAGGCGGTCTGCAAGAAGCTCGCGGACGACACGCGAGCGTGTCTCGCTGGTAAACCTTGCGGCAGCGCTGACCCGCGAGAGGTCCGTCAGTGCGGCGCGTACATGCAAGCAAACGGGCTCGAGAAGAACCCGTTCTAGTTGATCAGCGTCGTCAAGGCTTAGCAGGCGCCTTGGGCGCGCGACACGATCCGATCATCGTGTTGTACACCACGACGCCCGTCTCGAAGTTGACCGTGAAGTGATTCACGCCCCATTCGATCTGGGTCTCGTGTTCGCTCACGTGCGTGAGTCTCGCGCCTTCAACCGCGATCAAGTCGCCGAAGCGAAGCGGCTTGCCAGATTCGATCCGGGTGAGGCTTAGCTCCGCGCCCGAGCAGTTGCGACTCTGCACCATGCATCCGAGGTTAACAACGAGCCGCTCTCTGGGAAACAGTGCCTGGAAGGCCAGAGTTACTTCGTCTCTCGAACAGAACGGCTCGACACCGATCTGCGTCCCCGCGGTCGCGGGCGTCGAACCCGACAACGAGAAGAGCATCGCGCCACACAAGCCGACCACCCACACCCCAGACTTCCTCATTGAACCAGGCTATGCGCGAGCCGCCCAGGTGTCTAGCCCGGCTTCTGTGGGCAGCAACATCCGCAAATGGCCTTGTTCGTGCCGCGGCGCGTGTGCGACCACTCAGGCGGCAGATGGCCGGCGAAGGCGGAAGCGCGTGCGCCACAGCTGCAGCAGGTGAATGTCTCGCGCCGTGGCGCGGAACGCGGAACGCGCTCGACCAAGCGCTTCGGCTCTTGAACGCGAGCGCGGCTTCGCTCGCGCTTAACCCGCACGCACTCGGTCCTTGCGCTTCGCTGGCCCGCGCCACCTGCGCGTGTCGCCCGGCTCGTTAATCCAAAAAACCGTGTTCTGCGCGATCGCGTACGCGGCCGCGGTCGCCGTGCGGAAGCGCGACGTCTGACGCATGCCGCGCCCGCACCTGACGAGAGTGACCCCGCCGTCGTCTCGCTCGACATGGCGACCGGGCTTGGCCGCTAGCCAGGTTTGGAGCAAGGCGGGAAGGTCGTCGCGTACGCGCGCCGCGTCGACGGTCAGGTCATTCCTCAACGATTCTAGTCGAGCCAGTGCAAGCACGAGCCCGTCCAAAGTCGCGAAGGGCCTCGCGCGCCGCGGATCGCGAACGCGCTGCTCAAAGTCGAGAGAACTCACGGCGAAGGAAGCTTTTTGATCACGAGTATGCCGTTACTAAGGTCGACCGTAGCTGAGCCGGTGATCGCGAGCCCGAGGACCTGAATGAACTGCGTGGACGGATTGGTGATGTCGAAGATCGTGCTCATCGACACGAGGAGCCCGTTAGCGTTGGAGGCACCGACCGCCGCAGGGCTGACGCCGAACGGCCGTCCTCGGTTTCTTGCATGATGTAACTCCTGAGAGTGAGTGACGAAGGATGGAAGCGAGCCGCCCTCCGCGCACCGCGGTCTACACGGTGCGCGGAGGGCTCATCTCGCGCGCTCAATCAGCCGGCGCTCAGCACATGCGGGAAAGCAGCAACGCAAACCGCATGGATCGAACGCCTCACGCCCGCGGCTTTGGGCGGCACGCATCGGTGGTGCGTGGCTGGTAGTTTGTGATGCGCTCGACCCGACGGCGCTGCGCGACCTGCACGCGCGCCGCCGGTCCCGCTGCGGCTTCAGCGGGCGACCGTCCGTCTCGGTCGTCTGTAAGAATTAGTCGGGAAAGCGGTATTGCTCACCAAGGGCTTCGCATCGCCTCTCGTGATCGGCGTCAAGCTTTCGCTCGAACTCCGACAGGTGATAGCGAAAAGTCGCGGGGCCCATGACGGCCGCGAACGCGTGCAGCGGTCCGTCATACAACGCAGGATCGACGCCGGGTATAACGGGCAGGTCGGGCCCGTAGCCAAGCAACGGCCCTAATTCGCGGAAGCTCAAACTCATAGTGTCGAAATCCACGGGCTTGTCCTTCAGCGCTTCGGCTAGAAGGGAAAGACTGACCAGCAGGTCCGGGATCTCGGAGGGGTCGGCGCAATCGTAGAGCTCCATCAGGAACCGTCGCGCCGTTGGGGAGGCCGTGTCTTTCTCGAGCATGGCCACGATTTCGGCGCGCGACATTTCGTGCAGGGCTCGGGTCATTGCTTGCCCTTCGTCGGCGTTTCTGACAGCTCCACCGTGTTGTCGACGGCGGCGATGTACTTGGAGAGCGCCTCCTCGCGGTGCAGGAAGAAATCTAGCTCCGAAGCGCCGTCGGGCTCGTTCGCAC
>JBEHXA010000096.1:0-16212 GCA_048498935.1 Myxococcota bacterium | reverse complement strand
TTGGCATCTTGGCTCCGTCGGACATGATGGACGGTCGAGTGCGCGCCATTCGCGAGGCGCTCGACGCGGCGGGGCACACTCAGGTTTCGATCCTGAGCTACTGCGTCAAGTACGCGTCCGCGTTCTACGGACCGTTCCGGGAAGCGCTCGACTCGGCCCCGCGCAGCGGCGACAAGAAGACCTATCAGATGGACCCCGCCAACCTGCGCGAGGTGGAGCGCGAGGTGCGGCTCGACGAGCAGGAGGGCGCCGACATCCTGATGGTCAAGCCCGGCTTGCCTTACGCCGACGTGATCTTGCGCGTTCGACAGCTCACATCGCTGCCCGTCGCCGTCTATCACGTGAGCGGCGAGTACACGATGCTCAAGCTGGCGGCCGAGCGGGGTTACCTCGACTACGACCGATGCCTGATGGAAAGCCTGCTTTGCCTTCGTCGAGCAGGGGCCGACATCATTTTCACGTACGGCGCGCTCGACGCAGCGCGCTTGCTCGCGGCGCAGAAATGAGCGCAAGCAAGCCGGACTATCCCGTGCCCGAGGCGGATCCGGCTCGTCCGGCGAGCGAAACGATCGTGCGGCCTCGCCACGACTCCGAAAAGACGCTCCCGCCGAGCGGCCCTGCGCCGGCCAAGAAGCGCGCGCTCTTGCTGCTGGAAGGCGAGGACGAAGAAGATGACGAGAAGACGGCGGTGTTCGCGGGGGTGCTCACCGAAGCCGACCTCGCAGCTGACTCCGACGTCGAGCATGTCACGCTGCCGAAGCTGGACACGCCCGAGCCCCCGCCGTCGTCGCTCAGTACCAAAGAGAACTTGACGGGGCAGCTGCTCGATGGTCGCTACCAGATCGACTACGTGCTCGGTGTCGGCTCGATGGGTGTGGTGTACGGAGCTCGTCACGCCGCGGTAGGCAAGCTGGTCGCCGTCAAAGCGTTGCGTCAGCACCTCGCGTCGGACGCCGAAGCGCTGCAGCGTTTTCGAGCCGAAGCGACGGCGGCCACGTCGATCGGCAATGAGCACATCGTGGAGACCTTCGATTTCGGTCGGCTCGACGATGGTACCGCCTACATGGTGATGGAGTACCTCGAAGGTAAGCCGCTCGCCGAGCTCATCGAGGGGTGGGCGCCGCTCGCGCTGCCACGCATCACCAAGATCGGCATGCAGATCGCCGAGGCGCTCAACGCCGCGCACTTGGCGGGCATCGTGCATCGCGACTTGAAGCCGGACAACGTGTTCCTGTGCGAGCGCGAGGGTGACGCGGACTTCGTGAAGATCTTGGATTTTGGCATCGCCAAGTTCGGAGTGAGCCAGGCGCGGCTCACTCAAGCCGGCGCGGTGTTTGGAACGCCGGCTTACATGTCACCCGAGCAAGCGTTGGGCAAAGCGACCGACGGGCGCACCGACATCTACGCGCTGGGCGTCATGCTCTACGAGATGGCGTGCGGGCACGTGCCTTTTCAGGGCGAAAATGCCATCGCGGTGCTCTCGCTGCAGGCAAACGTCACGCCGATGCCGCTCACCGCGCGGCAAGCCGACGTCTCACCCGAGCTCGACGCCATCGTCACCAAGTGCCTACAGAAAGAGGCTGAAGCGCGCTACGGCAGCATGGCCGAGCTGGCAGCCGACCTGGCTCGCCTGGCCACAGGCATGCCGGTGCGCGCCGAGCCGCGGCCGCAGGTAGCACTGCCGCCCGCGACCTCGCAGGAGGACGTGGTCACCTTGCCCGAGATCGGCGCGCCGGTTTCGACGCCGACGCCGAGCGGCGGGGTACCGTGGCCGCTCGTGCTGCTGCTCTTGGTGGTAGCCGCCGGCGGCGCTTATTGGTTTTCGCGCCACCGTGCTTCGAGCGACGAGAGCCCAGCCCCGGTGCAGGCTGCACCCAACCCGTTGCCGCCGCCCCTGCCCGCCGCAGTCGAGGTTGACGACGGGGCGCCGGAAATCGAGGTGGCGCTGGTCCTTTTCCCACTGGATGCCCGGGTTTTGCTGGGGGATCAGGATCTCGGGCAGATGCCGGTGAGCGTGAAGGTACGCGAAGGGCACCCGCTCAAGGTGCGGGTCGTGCGCGAGGGTTACTGGACTCGCAAGCTCACGCTCGACGGGAGCAAGAAGCGCGTGGTCGTCGGTCTGGTCAAGCGTGACGACAGCAAGGCTAACCCGAATAGCGACGACGACGATCCGCCCGGCGCGTTGCCGCGCTCGGTGCCGCCGAGCCCCTGAGGCCGCGCGCCGAGCGTAGCGCATCGATCGCCGCCTACTCGGTCAAGCCCAACAAGCGCAGGTAGCAGGCTCGCACTGCCTCGGTCACCGTAACGTAGCGTTCGAACAGTTGCGCGCCCGCGCTGTGTCCTGGCGCCTTTTGAAAGCCCATCTTGCGACCGAGCCCCGAGAGACCGAGCGCCTGGGCTTCCACCCAGTTCGTCCCGTCGCCGCGGTGCACGTGGATGCGTTGCTCGAGCCGGCGCAAAAAGCGATAGGCGTCCCGGAGCAGCTCGTAGTCGGCACGAGCCAGGTAGCCGCGCGCGCTCAGCGCTTCGAGCGCATCCGAAGTGTCGGGGGTACGCACGCGCTCGTCGCTGCCGTGCCGCATCTGCAGCCATTGTGCGAGAAATTCGATGTCGAGCAGCCCGCCGCGGCCGACCTTCAGCTCGCGCCGGGTCGCCTTTTCACGGCCCAGCTCGCGTTCCATGCGCAGGCGTAGCCGGTGCATGCTTTCAGCGGCAGGCAGGCCGCCTTCGTATGCGGCCAGGGTGGCGATGGTCATCACGCGCGCTCCGAGCGACGAGTCACCGGCGACGAAGCGCGCGCGGATCAGCGCTTGCCGCTCCCATTCCGCTCCGGCGCTGAGCCCCGCAGGCCGTTCGGCGCCGCCTTCGGTCTCTAACAGGCCGTGGTAGCTGGCAAACGAGCGCGCCGACGCGACCAAAAGGCCGTGCGAGCCCGAGGGACGCAGGCGCGTGTCGAGGACGTAACCCGGGCCACCAGCATGCGGCTCGGCCAGCATGCGGATGATGCGCTGCGCATAGCGCGAGAAATACGCGGCCGCCTCGTCGGGGTTCGGGGCCGCGCTCGGTTCGTACAAGAACAGCAGGTCGAGATCGGAGGCGTACCCGATCTCACGGCCGCCCAGCTTGCCGACCGCGATCACGCACAAACCGCGCGCGTCGCCGAGCAAGTAGCTGACGACCGAGCCGAGGATTTCGTCCGCGAGCGCCGAGAGCGTGCGCGTCGCCTGGCGGGTACCGATCGAGCCGGCGAGGTCGGCGATGGCGACCTCGACGAGGACGCGGCTTTTGACCTGGCGTAAGGCGCCGACGAAGGCTTCGTCGCGCTCGTGCGCTTCCAGGCCTTCTAGCAGCCGCCCCACGTCCTCGAGCTGGTGCGCTACGGCTGCGTGTACGTCGCTCACCGAGCCTTGGCCGAACAGCACGATGTCGAGTAGCTCGGGGCGAGCGACGATGGCTTCGCCGACGAAGCCGCTCGAGCCGAGCACGGTGAGCAGTCGCGACAGCGCCCGCGGATCCTCGGCCAGCGCCTCCACGTACGCGCCGGGCGCCGATAGGCGCGCGAACACCGAGCGCAGGTAGCGCGCGGCCTGTTCGGCGTCCGGGCATTCGAGCAGCCCGCCGAGCACGCGATCGGCAAGGTCCGGGTAACGCTCGAGCGTGAGGGCGCCGAGCAAGCCGTCGGGACGGCGCGACAGCGCTCGCAGGTGATCGGGGACTTCGGTGTCGTCGAACAGCGAGCGCGCAGCGCGTTCCAGCGCCTCGTCGAACGACTCGGAGGCGAGCGGCCCGGCGACGCTGGCGTAGCGGCCGCGCTCGCGCGGGCCGTCCGGGGCGAGCGAGCCGAACACCTCGCTCACGCGCGAGCGCAGGCTGTCGAGCTCGGCGCAAAAAGAGGCGCCGTCCGGGTAGCCGAGCACGCGCGCCAGGCGGTCTTTGTCGCGCTCCTCGGTCGGCAACAAGTGCGTCTGAATGCCGGTGCCCCACTGCACGGCGTGCTCGGCGCGGCGCAAGAGCACGTAGGCGCGGGCCACCTCGCGCGCCTCGCGATCGCTCACGAAGCCCCGCAAGCGCAGGCGTTCCAACGCGGTCAAGGTGCCGCGCACTCGCAGGCTCGGCTCCTTGCCACCCCAGATCAGCTGCAGCGTTTGTACGAAGAACTCGGCTTCGCGAATGCCGCCGGGACCCAGCTTCAGATCCCGGGCGGGGTGATCGGACAGCTCGGCGCGCGAACGCAGCACCATGTCGGTCAGGCCGAGTGCCACGTTCGGGTCGACCTCGCCGCGGAACACGAAAGGCTGAATCACCTCGCGCTCGAGCACGGCACCCAGCGTCGCGCTGCCCGCGACCGGTCGGGCGCGCAGCATGGCGGCTCGTTCCCAGAGTCGTCCCCAAGTTTCGTAGTAGCGCTCGAAAGCGGACAGCGAATTGACCAGCGCGCCTTGCGAACCTTCGGGCCGCAGCCGCAGATCGACCCGAAATATCGCGCCTTCGGGGGCCTGGCTCTCGATGCTCGACACCACGCGGCGCACTACACGGGTGAAAAAGTCGTGGGGCGACGGCTCGCCGGGCGCGTCGTCGCTGTCGTACACGAACACCAGATCGATGTCGGAGCCTGCGTTGAGCTCGAGCCCGCCCAGCTTGCCCATCCCTAGCACGCACAGCTGCGCGGCGCTGCCATCCGGGTGCGTCGGGCTACCGAAGCGTGCAGCGACGTGTGCGTGAGCTTCGGCGAGCGTGATTTCGAGCACCGCGTCAGCGAGCTCCGATAGCTCACGCGCGGTTTCGGACAGCTCGGCCCCGCCCAGCTTGGACGGCAAGACCTCGCGCAGCGCGATGCGCACCTTCTCGTGCCAGACCGCTCGCTGGAGCGCGCCCAGCCATGGCTCGCCCGGAGGTTTGTCCGCTACGGCGTCGTTCAGGCGTCGCAGGATGTCGAGCCGGGTTCGGCGCGAGGTCAGCCCGTCACGCGCCAGCCGGGCGATCGCGTCGAACAAGGCGGGGCGCTGTGGCACCAGCGCCGGGTAGGCCGCCGCGAGCACGAGGCCCAGCTCGGAGCCCTCCCGGCCTTGTAAATCGCGCGCGATGGCTCCGATCCGTTCGGGATCGAGCAGGTGCGCGAGGCGCTCTAGTTCGCTGGGCATGTCCGGAGGGCAGGCGGCCGAAGAGCCTGATTTGGGGCGCTCTGGGCCCGGCCAGCATACCTCCCTTGTCCCAGAGCCAACCAAGGCCTAGTGGAAAAGGGCAGATGCGATTTCTCTGCGTTTCGGACATTCACGGACACGCGGCGGCGCTGCGCGCCGTCATCCGCGAGGCGGAGGCGCACGGCTTCGATCAACTGATCGCTTGCGGCGACCTGTGCTTTCCCGGACCGGAGCCGCTCGAGGTCTGGAGGACGCTCGTGCAGCACCGCGCACTCTGTACGCAAGGCGTCGGCGATCGAGCTCTCGCAGCCATCGATCCCGAGAAGCTCAGCGCCACTGGCGAGGCCGAGCGAGCGCGCATCGAGCGCCTACGTCGAGCGCACCGCGAGCTCGGAGACATCATCGTGGCGCGGCTCGGCCAGCTGCCGCCGATCGCGCGGCTGCCGATCGAGTCCGGGCACACTCTGCTGGTGGTGCACGGCTCACCCGCCGATCCGACCGAGCCGTTCGACATCAACATGACCGACGAGGAGATGCTGGCGCTCTTGGGCGATGAGCCGGGGGACATCATCATTTGCGGCGGCAGCCACGTGCCGTTCGATCGGGTGGTGGCGGACGTGCGCATCGTCAACGTAGGCTCGGTCGGTGAAGCGCCGTCGGGCGATCACGCGGCCGCCGCGATCGTCACCACCTCGCAGCTCGGCATCTCGGTCGAGCAGCTCACCGTGCCGTGGCCCGTACCTAGCTAAGTCGCGGTGCGCACCGCGAGTACGAACGCGGTGAGCAGCTCGTGATCCTTCTGGCCCGGCGCCGACTCGACGCCGCTCGCTACGTCGACCCCGTACGGCCCCAGCACCTGGATGGCTGCGGCCACGTTGCTCGGTGTGAGACCTCCCGCGAGGATCAACTTGCGCTGGGCCGTGAGCTCGGTCACGAGCTGCCAGTCGAAGACTTTGCCGGTGCCGCCGCTCTCGCCGCTCACCTTCGTGTCCACGAGCAATCGCTCTCCCGGGAAGCTGGCAGCACGCCGGGCGTCAGCGGCGTCTTCGATGGCGACGGCCTTGTAAGCGTGGGGCAATAGCCGCGTCACCCGTGCCGCCGGCTCGCTGCCGTGCAACTGCAGCCAAGAGATACCCAGCTCGCCGCGCAGCTCTGCGACCTCCGACTCGGTCGGATCCGCTACGACGGCGACCAGCTCGATGCGGCCGCGCACGGCGTCGGCAATCGTCTTGGCCTGCTCGCGCGTCACGCGGCGCTTGGAGCCGTGCACGAAATTGAGCCCCAGCGCGTCCACGCCCAGCTGCACGACGCGCTCGGCATCGTCCACCGTCGTGACGCCACAAATCTTGATCCAGGTCATCCGCGGGTCGAAAGGATGACCGGCTAATCGATCTTCAGCAACTCCTTGACCGTCGCGATCACCTGCGGAGCCTGAATCGGCTTCGTGATGTAAGCGTTGGCCCCGAGCTGCAAGGCGCGCTGGCGATCCTCCTGCGAGCCTTCGGTGGTGATGATGACGATCGGAGTGTCTTTGTGAATCGGATCACTGCGCACGCGCTTGACGAGCTTCAGCCCGTCCATGATCGGCATGTTGATGTCCGTCACGATGATGTCGTAGCGGGCGGAGGCCAGCTTACGCAGACCATCGACACCGTCGTCAGCTTCAGTGACGCGCAGGTTGCGCACGCGCGCCAAGGCGAACACCAGAAGCTGCCGCATCATCGGCGAATCTTCGACAATCAAGCAGGAGTATTCGGCCATGGTCTGTCAAACGCTGAGATCGAGAAAAGCTTCTAGCCCGGGTAGCTTGCGATCGGTGTGTGCGAACAAGCTGGCGCTGACCAGCGCCGCCGCGGCATGTTGCCCAAGTAGCTTGAATAGCTCGAAATCCACCGTGTCGAAGCGTTTTTTTTGTGCCAGCGTGGAGAAGATCGCAATGACGCCCACCGTCTTTTCGTCCACCGTGAGGGGGATGATGGCGGCCGGCCTCTGAATCGAACCTTCCGTCGGGTCGAGATCGCTCACCTGAGCCGCACCCCGGAGCAGCGCCTGACCCAGCTCGGAGTCGGCGATCTTCACCGTGGTGAGCGAGCTGCCCGCGACCCCCTCATAGGCGATCGGCACCAGCTCGGTGGCGTCGGAGTTGGCCAGGTACATGCAGTACCTTTCCGCCCCGACCAGCTGAGCCAACACCTCCTTGATGCGGCGCGTGACCCCGCGGGGTGAGAGGCTCGAGTGCAGTTGGTTACTGGCGACGAACAGGTTGGCCAGGTTGGCGAACTCGCTTTCGACCTCCTGAACGCGTGCCGTAAACTCGGTGCTCTTGGCTTCGGCGCGATGAAAGCGCGACAAGAGCTCACGCTTCTCCGTCTCCAGTCGCTCGATTTTGGCGAGCAAGTCGCGGATGGCCTCGTCGGCCTCCACCTTCGCGCGCAGACCGGCGTTTTCGGACTCGAGGCTGCGCAGCCGCTCGTGAAGCAGCTCCACCTCGCGTAAGAACTCCTCGGTTAACCGGGAGCCGCGCGTGAACTTTTTCAGGAACTGATCGCGTTCTCCCAGGAGGTCCGCTCCCGGCGCGTCGCTGCCCGTCGGGCCGCTCTTCCTTTCCTTCGTCATGACGAGTCTCCCAGTATAGACGTCAGCTACGGCAGCTCGGGAAGCTCCTGTAGTGGGGGGCCATTTCTGCCGCGAATTCGGAGTGGTTACATGTGGTCAACCGCTTATAGATGTGGGCTCGTTACACTTTGCGAAAGTCGGCCCGAAAACTCGGACTAACATAAGCACAGATGAGCGCACCCGATCCCGTCAGCATCAACCGGCTCCTCGACGCGGGGGATCTCGAGGCAGCGCGGGCCGAGCTCGATCGGGTACCGCGCTCCGACGAGGCTTTCATCGTGGTGCGCGTGAAGCTCGAGCTGTACGAGGGCTCGCTGCCGCCGCTCGCAGCGACGCAGCAACTGGTGCAGTTGATGCGCAAGCACCCCGACTTTCCGGGCGCCAAAGAGCTCTACCAAGAGGCCTCGAACCTCTCTTACCAAACGCGCCAGTCGTCACCGGCGCACTCGCATCCGCCGCCCCCGGTCACCGACGACGAGGAATAGCGCTCGGCTGCCGGCTCTAGGCGTCGAGCTCTAGCCACTCGCGCAGCTCTCCGCCGATCAGCCGCGGGGCCTTGGCGAGGGCACGCAGGTCGCGCGAACCGGTGAGCAGCATGGCTGCGCGCAGCTCGGCTTCCACTTGATCGAAGTAGCGATGAGCGCCCGCCTCGCCGCCGCTCTCCAGCGCCTTTAGCGCCTGGCGCGCAATGCCTCCTGCGCTCGCGCCCAGCGCGACGGCCTTGGCGATCTCGAGCCCGCTCGTGATACCGCCGGTCGCGAACACGGTGCGGAAGCTCTGCTTGGCGCACAGCCCGACACTCACAGCCGTCGGGATGCCCCACTCCCAGAAAGCTTCGCCCAGCGACTTCCGTTCGGCGGGGGCGCGGTGCGTTTCGACCGCAACCCACGACGTACCGCCTGCGCCCGACACGTCCACGTGCTCGACGCCCAGCTGACGCACGCGACGCGCCACGTGACCCGAGAGCCCGCAGCCGGTCTCCTTCACGACGACTCGCACCCCAGCCGCGAGCAGACGCTCCAGCGTAGCCAGACCGCCCCGAAAGTCGCGGTCGCCGTCCACCTGCACCAGCTCCATGGCCGGATTCAGATGCACGCACAGCGCGTCTGCGCCGACTGCAGCGACCAGCGCCTGCACCTCGTCGTTCGACATTTGCGCCGCCTGCACGATGCCGATGTTGCCCAGTAACAGGGCCGTCGGCGCCACGTCACGCACCGCGTACGTGTTGAGCTTGCCGGGGTGCTTCTGCATGGCCCGCTGGCTGCCCAATCCGAAAGCGTAGCCGCGCTGCTCGGCGATCCCGGCGAGCTGCTTGTTGATGCGCTCTGCCCGGTCGCTTCCGCCGGTCATGCCGGCGATGAGGATCGGGGCGCGCAGGCGCTTGCCCATGATCTGAATCGAGGTGTCGACCGCGTCGAGCTCGAGCTCGGGCAAGGCGTCGTGGACCAGGCGCACCTGTTCGAAGAGCGTGGTCGTGCGTTTGAAGGCAACGTCCCCTGACGTTGCCAGATCCAGGTGGTCGTCCTTACGTCGAGAAATGTCCGCCATACGGGCCCCCCTATTTCGCACGTGCGGCTTGGACTGGCCACTACTAGGCTGCCGCCCTCCCCATGGGTGCCCGTAAAGCCAAGCGCAAGCCAGCCCCGCCGGCGCGTAGAACCGCCACTGCCAAGGCGGTCCAGTTCAACCCCTTCCTCGCGCTGCTGAGCACGATTCAGCCCGACGTCGATAGCCGGCTCTCGGGCTTCTTGGACGAACGCATCGAAAGCTCGCGCTCGCTAGGTCCTGAAGTCCAAGCCCTGGCCCGCGAGATCCGCCGCTTGGTGCTGCGCGGCGGTAAGCGGCTGCGGCCTGCCTTGGTCGTGGTCGGTTTCCGGACTGCTTCGCTGAACGGTGAAATCGAGCCTGCCCTCGACGCGGGGGTCGCGCTCGAGCTGCTCCATACCTACTTCCTCATTCATGACGATTGGATGGACGGCGATCGCATTCGCCGCGGCGGTCCCGCGGTGCACGTCGCGCTCGCCGAGCGCTTTCGGTCCGAGCACAAGGGCAACGCCTCGGCGATCCTGGCAGGCGACTACGCGCTGGCGCTCGCGTGCGAAGCGCTGTCGCGGGTCGACACCAGCCCGGCGCGGCTGCGCGAGGCGCTCGGCGCGTTCTCGCAAATGCAGCTCGCCGCGATCGCCGGCCAACAACTGGACATGGTGGGCGAGGGCAGGGACGTCGAGCTCGGCTACGCGCTCAAGACCGGGAGCTACACGGTCGAAGGTCCGCTCCGGCTCGGCGCGCTGCTCGCGGGGGCAAGGCCTGCGGTGCTCGAGGCGCTCTCTCGCTACGCACGCCCGGCAGGTATTGCGTTTCAATTGCGCGACGACCTGCTCAGCCTGTTCGGCGATCCGGCTCGCACCGGCAAGCCGTTCGCCAGCGATCTGACCAGTGGCAAGCAAACGCTGGTTTTGCGGCTCGCGCTCAAGCGCGGCAATGCCTCTGAAAAGGCGGCAATTCGTAAGGTTTTGAATCAACCCTCGGCCAAGCCGGCGCAGCTTCGAGCTGCCATTGCGGCGCTGCAGGCGACTCGAGCGCCCGAGCTGGTCGAGCAGCGCATCGCCGAGCTGTCGTCGGCGGCGCTGGCCGAGCTGTCGCGCGGGGTTAGCGCGAGCGGCCGTTCGCTGCTGGTCGGTGCTACCGAAGCGCTTTGTCTGCGTCGCACATGAGCCCAGCCGCAAGCAGCTCCGGCGGGGGACGAGGCAACGGCAAGGCCGTGCTGCTCGGTGAGCACGCGGTCGTCTACGGCATGCCCGCGATCGCCGCGGGTCTGAGCCTGGGCGCCGAGGCGCGCGCCGTGCCGGCCGAGATCGGTAACATTCGCGTTGCCGAGCGCGTGTCGCGCGTGGGCGACGGCTCCGAGCTCGGGCGCGCGCTCGAGCAGACTTGCTCGGTGCTCGGTTTGGGGCCGCATCGCGTCGACGTCGACGTGAACCTTCCGCTCGGCTCGGGCCTCGGGGGCAGTGCCGCGATTGCAGTCGCGGTCACGCGCTCGCTGCTCGTCGCGAGCGGGGAGCCGGAAACCGAGCGGCGCGTGCTCGACGGCGCAGCCGCCTTCGAGCAGGTTTTCCACGGTAATCCGTCGGGGGTCGACGCCGCCGCAGCCTACGCTGGTGGCTGCATCTGGTTCACGAAGGCGGGCGGCGCGGAGCGGCTCTTCGTGGCCGTGCCGCTGCGTTTGGCGGTATGCTTGGCCGGGCCCCCTGCCAGCACGAAAGAGATGGTCGATCAGGTGCGCCGCTTGGGCGAGCGTCGACCCGATGTGCTCGCGAAGTCTCTATCGGGGATCGAGTCGCTCGTGAAAAATGCCAAGGTCTGCATCGAAGCAGGAGATCTGGACGGGTTGGGACAGCTGATGAGCTACAATCAAATGCTCTTATCGGGTTTGTTCCTCTCCACGCCTGACCTCGAGCGCGCCTGCGCGGTCGCGCGCGAGGCCGGCGCTCTCGGGGCCAAGTTGACCGGTGCCGGTGGAGGTGGTGCCGTGATCGCGCTGGCGCGAGACGACGCCGCCCCGATTGTCGCGGCGCTGCAGGATGCAGGTTTTAGCGCGTTTTCGACCGAGATTGCCGCGTCGCTCACGCCGGGAGGCCAGCCATGAGCTCGAGCAAGCACGCAACCGTACGCGCGCATGCCAACATCGCGCTCGCCAAGTACTGGGGCAAGGCGGACGTCGCCCGCAACCTGACTGCGGTGCCGAGCCTCTCGCTTACCCTGGCCGCCATGCGCACGACCACGCGCGTCGAGTTTTCGCCCGAGCTCAGAGCGGACGAGCTCACGCTGGGCGGCGCAGCGCAGCTCGGCAAGCCGCTGGCACGTGCCAGCAAGCTGCTCGATGCCGTGCGGGCCCTCGGTCAAACGCAGCTGTTCGCCCGCGTTCGCTCGGACAACGACTTCCCGACCGCTTCAGGGCTCGCCTCGAGCGCCTCCGGCTTTGCTGCGCTCGCGCTGGCCGCAGTGCGCGCGCTCGATTTGCCGCTACCGGTCGAGCGGGTGAGCTCCCTGGCGCGCGCCGCCTCGGCGTCCGCCGCGCGCTCGCTTTTTGGCGGTTTCGTCGAGCTGGGGACCGCCGCCGAATCGGCCGCGCGCGTTGCTCCGGCTGACCACTGGCCGCTCAACATGCTGGTGGCGGTCACCAGCGAGTCAGCCAAGGACACCGGCTCTACCGACGGGATGCAGCACACGGCGCAAACCAGCCCGTATTACCCAGCCTGGGTGAGCGACGCGCCGCGCCTGTTCGACGAGGTGAAGCGAGCGGTGCTGGCGCGCGACTTCGAACGCCTCGCTCCCGCGGTCGAGCAGAGCGCGCTCATGATGCACGCCAGCATGCTCGCGGCGCGCCCGGCGCTCGTCTACTTTCGTCCAGCGACGCTGGCGGTGGTCGAGCAAGTGCGCGCGTTGCGCAAGGCCGGCGTCGCTGCTTGCTACACGATGGACGCGGGGCCGCACGTCAAAGTGCTGGTGGAGCCGCAAGCTGCGGCGCGCGTCGAGGCAGCGCTCGCGGAGGTGCCGGGCGTGCTGCGCGTGCTCGTATCGGGACCGGGCCCGGATGCGGTCACGCTCGACGGTGAAGAGCTGCCATGAGCCGAGCGCGCGCGCCCGGCAAGGTGGTGCTCTCGGGCGCGTACTCCGTGCTGTCGGGCGCCCCCGCCATCGTGTGCAGCGTCGACCGCTACGTGACGGCGGACAGCGCTCGACCAGCGGACCTCATCACCGCCGAGGTCGCGGCTGCGCTCGGCGTCGGCGAGCGAGCTCCTTGGTTCGACGCTTCGGCGCTGCGCGAAGCCGACCGGAAGCTGGGCCTCGGTTCGAGCGCCGCCATCCTGGTGGCGAGCTTGTACGCGCTCGAGCGCGACGCGCGGCCCGAGCTGTCGCACGACACGCTCGCGGAGCTCGTGTTTCGCCGCGCGCTCGTCGCGCACCGCACCGCGCAGGCCGGCGGAAGCGGGGTCGACGTCGCGAGCTCGACGTTCGGGGGCACGCTGGGTTACCGCCTGGTGGACGGAGCGCCGCTCTACTCGTCGCTCGCGCTGCCGACCTCGCTCGTCGTGGAGCTTTGGACGTGCCCTGAATCGGCCAGCACGCGCGACCTGCTGCGCGCCGTGGCCGAGCTGGCAGCTCGGTCGCCCGACCAGCACCAGGAGCTGCTGGCTGCACAAGCGCTCGCGGCCGAGCAGGCGCTTTCTGCCTCACAGGAGGGTGACGGGTCGGCGCTCGTAGCTGCGCTGCGCGCGCAGCACCGCGCGCTGCACGCGCTGGGGCAAGCCGCCGGCGCGCGCATCGTCACGCCCGAGCTGGCGCAGCTGAACGCTGCAGCCGAGAGCCAAAACGGCGTGCTGCTCCCCGCGGGGGCAGGGGGCGGGGACATGGCGCTCTTCGTCGGCCCTCATCCCTCCACTCCGCCGCTCCGAGACGCCCTGGCAGTGCGCGCGCACCAACTACTACCCGCAGCCTTGTCGGTGCACGGCGTCGCCGTCGCCGACGACGGAGCAAAACGCCGAGACGCGTAGAGCAGGCCTAATTCCGGACTCATACGGCGACGCTGGCATCGAGACCGGTGTTGTGGTTTCGTGAGGTATTCATGGCTGGGCGCACCTTCGCGATCGGCGATATTCACGGCGAAACATCACACCTGTTCAAGCTGATGTCTTGCTTGCCCAAGCTGACGGACAGCGACACGTTGGTGTTCGTGGGCGATTACATCGATCGCGGCCCCAACTCTGCCCAAGTCGTGGACTACGTTCGTTCGCTCGGCGAGCGCACTCCGGCCAAGGTGGTGTGCCTGCGCGGCAACCACGAGGACGCCTGGCTGCGCGTGTGCGAGCGCGGCTGGGACGAGTTCGTGACTCCTCCCGGTAACGGCTGCCTTGCCGCCATGCGCTCCTTCGTCGGGGGCGAGGTTCCGCAAGAAGGCGAGCTGCCGAGGCTCGAGGAGCAAGAGCCGCTCACGACCGGGAATTTCTTCCCGCCCGAGGTCGTCGACTGGTTTCGCTCACTGCCTCATTGGTACGAAGACGAGCACGCGATCTACGTGCACGCCGGCGTGCCGCGGGTCGCCGGCGAGTTCGTTCACCCGAGCCGTGCCCCCGACCCTCAGGTGTTGCTCTGGCTGCGTGATGCCGATTTTTTCGCCAATTATCGCGGCAAGCTGATCGTCTTCGGTCACACGCGCACCGAGTACCTGCCTCCGGAGCTCTCCGGTTACACCCCCGAAGATCCGACCGACTTGTGGGCGGGCGAGAATTGCGTCGGTATCGACACCGGCTGCGGCAACGGCGGATTTCTCACCGCGGTCGAGCTGCCCGCAATGAACGTGTACGAATCGCGATGACGGGCTCGCGCCTTCCTGGTTTCTACAAGCTCAGCATTGCCGAGCGTCGTGCGTTGGTGGCTGAACGCTCGGGCATGAGCATCGACGCTTTCAGCACCGCTCTCGAGGCCGGCGGCATCGAAGCCGAGACCGCCGACAAGCTGGTCGAGAACGTGCTCGGCACGTACGCGCTGCCGTTCGGCGTCGCCCTCAACGTGCAAGTCAACGGCAAGGACCGCCTCGTGCCGATGGTGGTCGAGGAGCCGAGCGTGATCGCGGCCGCGTCCAACGCCGCGCGCATGGTGCGGCAGGCCGGCGGCTTCAGCGCCGAAATGGGCGAAGCCCTGATGATCTCGCAGATTGAGTTGCGCGGTCTCAAAGATCCGGAGCTCGCGGTGCGGCGGCTCGAGACCGAGAGCGAGCACCTCTTGGGTGTGGCGCGCAGCGCCGTGCCGAACTTGATCGAACGCGGCGGCGGCCCGCGCAGCCTCGAGCTTCGGCAGCTGGGTGAGGGGCGGGTCGTGGTGCACGTGCTGGTGGACTGTCGCGACGCGATGGGCGCCAACCTGGTCAACTCGATCGCCGAGAGCGTGGGCCCGGTCGCGGCTGAAATAACGGGTGCTGAGCTCGGCCTCCGCATTCTGTCCAACCTGAGCGATCGCCGCCGCGCGACAGTGACCTGCCGCGTCCACCCCGAAGATCTCGTGCTATCGCGGAGCAACACCAGCGCGGCCGCAGGCGCCGCGGACAGCGTGCCTCCGGTCTCGTCGCGAGGCGGAGGGCTCTCGGGCGTCGCGATCGCCGACGGCATCGTCGCGGCCTCGCAGTTCGCCGAGGCGGATCCGTACCGCGCCGCCACGCACAACAAGGGCATCATGAACGGCATCGACGCCGTCGTGATC
Source organism: Myxococcota bacterium (assembly GCA_048498935.1). GTDB lineage: Bacteria > Myxococcota_A > Polyangia > Polyangiales > Polyangiaceae > PMG-095. Next base: position 1,198 of record JBEHXA010000096.1, on the reverse strand, counting down.
GCCACGGGTAACGACTTTCGGGCGGTCGAAGCGGGCGCGCACGCCTTCGCGGCCATCTCGGGTCGCTACAAGCCGCTATCCACCTGGCGCCGTGATGGGCCCGACCTCGTCGGTGAGCTCACGCTGCCGCTCGCGCTCGGGATCGTGGGCGGCACGCTACGGGTGCACCCTGCCGCGCGCCTGGCTTTGGGGCTGGTGCGGGTCGAGTCCGCCCCGAGCGCCAGGTCGTGGCGGCCTCAGTCGGGCTCGCTTCCAACCTGGCGGCGCTGCGCGCGCTGGCTACCGAAGGCATCCAACGCGGGCACATGTCGCTGCACGCGCGCTCGGTGGCCGTCGCGGCCGGAGCGACCGGTCCGGAGGTCGAAGCCGTCGCGGCGCGCATCAGCGAGGACGGCAGTATCACCCTCGAGGCTGCAAACCGCGCCTTGGCCCTGCTCCGCCGGGGCTGAGTCGCTCCGGCTTGAATCGCGTCCCGGCCCGCGGCATGGTCGAAGGGCATGGACGTTCGCCCGGGTCGCCTCGCCGCTGTCGCGGCACTCAGCCTGGCAACGATCGTGGGATCGGCCTCCGCCGGGGTGAGGCGACCGCTCTCCCCTGACTACGGCCTGCTCGGTCCGCAACCCGAGCTCGACGAGCTCAGCTGGCTCGGCTCGGGCATCCATCAACGACGGCCGTTCCGGCTCGCGCCGGATCCCACGCTGTCACTGCTCGCGCGCTACCTCGCTCCGGCTCAGAATCACGTGGCCGAGTGGCGGACCTTTTTCCGTGGTGACTACGGCTTGTCGAGCTGGACTCCGCGCTTCGCGCTCGACTGGAACGTCGCGCTCGATGTACCGGCCCCAGCTACGCTGAGCGTTTCGACGCGAGGGCCGTGCCCGAAGTGGAAGGCGCCTCGCCCCGTGCACATCGCGCGTTACGATGGCATCGAGCAGGCAACGCTGCCGCTCATCGACTGCGACGGCGGCGTCGCGCCCGACGCGATCGACGTGGTGAGCGTGCTGGCTCGCGCCCCGGGCGTGGCCAAGCCCGAGCTACCTTTGCCGTTCGAGCCGAGCGCCGACGCAGGTCCCGGCGAGTGGCTACCGCACGTCAAGCTGATCGAGCCGCGGCTCATCTGGGTGCTGCAGCAGGTCGCGCAAAGCTTTCCGCGGCGTACCATCTACATCATGAGCGGCTATCGCCAGAACGGGCACAGCGG
>JBEHXA010000095.1:0-16249 GCA_048498935.1 Myxococcota bacterium | reverse complement strand
TCGGGCTCGAGCCGCCAGTAGTGGACCGAGCCCGAGAGCTGGCAAGTCTGTCTCGAAGCGCTGAAGGAGATGGGCGCGACGATGGTCGACGTCTACGTGCCGTGGAGCGCGCACGAAAAGGAAGACGGCGTCCTCGATTTCGGCGAGCTCGACCCGACGCTCGACGTGAAGCGCTTCTTGCGCATCGCGGGCGAGCTCGGTCTGTACGCGCTGGTCCGACCGGGCCCTCACATCAACGCCGAGATGAGCGGCTTTGGCTTGCCGGAGCGCGTGCTGTGGGAGAGCGAGTACCAGGCGCGCTCACCCGGCGGGCAACCGGTCGTACTGCCGATGCCGCCACATGCGTTCCCGATCCCGAGCTACGCGAGCCACGCCTTTTTGGATGAAGCTCGCACCTGGCTGCGGCGCGTCGCCGAAGAGCTGGGCCCGCTAGCGTGGCCCAAAGGGCCGATCGTGATGTGTCAGGTGGACAACGAAGGCGCGTTGTACTTTCGCGACGGCGTCTACGAGCAGGACTACCACCGCGACTCGCTGGCTCTGTATCGCATGCGCCTCGAGCAGCGCTACGGTACCCCGGCGCGCCTGGCCGAAGCCTACGGGATCACGCTAGACAGCTTCGAAATCGCGCCTCCGCAGCGCTTCGACGCGAAAGACGCGCGCGGGCTGGCCTGGCACCTCGACTGGGCCGAGCACCAAGAAGCGACCATCGCCGACGCATTCGCCAAATTCCGCTCTGCGCTTTCGTACGCGGGGCTCGAGCGCGTGCCGACGTGTCATAACCTGCCGATGGGCGAGTCGGCGACTCCGCTCGACCCGGCTCGCCTCGGCAAGGTCGTCGAGTGCCTGGGCATGGACTATTACCATGTGGCTTCGGAGAGCTCGACCGACGCGATCTTCCGCCGCACCAGCGAGGTGGTGTCGCGCGCCGATACCTTCGACTACCCGGCGTTCGCGATCGAGCTAGCCGCCGGGTTCCCGCCGTTCTTCCCGCCGCTCACCGAACGCGACAATCGCTTTGCCGCGCTGGCGTGCCTGGCGGCTGGTATTCGCGGCTTCAACCTGTACATGGCGGTCGAGCGCGATCGCTGGATTGGATCGCCCATCGATCGCTTCGGCAGATCGCGCCCGAGCTTCGAGTTTTGGAGGCAGCTGAACGACGCCGTTCAGCGCACGCGCTTGCCGGAGCTGTCGCGAGTCGCCGATGTGTGCGTGATCGTGCCGCGCAGCTTGCATCGCCTCGAGCGCTTGCTGCACGCCTTCGGACCGATGAGCGCCGCAGCGTTCGACGTGATGGGTCTCGGCGCGTACGACTCTTGCTTCGAGCAGGGGCCGTTCGCGAGCTCGCTGTTCGAAGCCGAGAGCTTTTTGCGCGCGCTCTTGAACGAGCTCAAGCAACGCGGCATCGCTTATCGATTGGCTGGCAATGACGCGGCGACGACGGCGCTCGGGCAGAGTCGCTTCGGATTCGTGGCAGCGGCGGGCGGGCTCGAGCCGGAGCTGTGGCAGGCGCTGGGCGAGGCCGCCGAGCGCGGCACGCCGCTCTATTTCGGCCCCGCCTTGCCCAAAACCGCGCCCGACGCGGTCACGGCGCTGCCGGCGCTTTCGGCGGCCGCGACCCAACGCTGCAGCCCCGTGCCGGCCGCCGAAGTCGCTGCGACGCTGAGCGCTGCGCTCGCAGCGCAGGGCGCTTTTCGGCTCGCCGCAGGCCCCGGCCTGCGCAGCGCGCTATTTCGCGACCAGGGCGGAGTGCCACGCGTGCTGTTCCTCATCAACACCACGAGCGAATCGCAAGTCGCCAAGCTCGACAGCTCGATTCCGGGCAGCCTCGTGGACGCCCTCGACGGCGACGTCTTCCATGCTACGGTCGGCGCGCTCGAGGTTCCGCTCTCACCCCAAAGCGTAAGAATGCTCGAGCTGAAGCCATAGCTCGGACAGTCTCATGCTCCTCGAAATCAATCCCGAGAATCCGGAGCCTCGCAAGATCAAGCGCGCGGTAGAGGCGCTCGAAGCAGGCGAGGTCATCGCCTACCCCACCGACACCGTGTACGGCCTGGGTTGCGATCTGTTCAACAAGAAGGCGCTCGATCGCCTGTACCAGATCAAGGGCATCGACCGTTCGCAGATGCTGGCTTTCGTGTGCCAGAACCTCGGCGAGGTGGCGCGCTACGCCGTCATGCACGACAGCGTGTACCGCGTGCTCAAGCAGTACCTGCCGGGCCCCTACTGTTTCATCTTGGAAGCGACGCGCGAGGTGCCGCGCATCATCCAAACACCGCGCAAGACGGTCGGCGTCAGGATCCCCAAGCACCCCGTCGCGCTTGCGCTCGCCGCCGAGCTGGGTCGGCCGATCATTTCCAGCACCGCGGCTCGCCACGGCGAAACTCCGCACCCCGATCCGCGCGAGCTGGACCTGGACTTCTCGGGTCTGGCGCTGGTGCTCGACGCCGGCGCGGGCGGCACGGTGCCGACGAGCGTCGTCGACCTGTCTGGCCAAAAGCCCGTGGTGGTGCGCGAGGGTGCGGGCGACGTCAGCGCGTTCCAGTGAGCAAGATTGTGTTCTCCGGCTCAGGGCGCTAGAGTGCCCGCGTTCCCATGACGTTCGTCGTTACCGACAATTGCCAGCGCTGCCGCTTCACTGACTGCGTCGCCGTCTGCCCGGTGGATTGCTTCCACGGCGACGACGAGATGCTCTACATCGATCCCAACGAGTGTATCGACTGCGGAGCCTGCGTGCCGGAGTGCCCGGTCGAAGCCATCTTCGACGAGACGCAGCTGGCCGACGACAAGAAGCAGTGGATCAAGGTCAACGCGGACAAGGCAGGCGGCTTGCCGGTGATCAACTCCAAGCTCGACCCGTATCCCGGCGCTGAAGAACGCAAAGAGAAGCTCGGCTTCTAGCTTGTCGCGCGTGGACGTGGCGTCCGGCGCACGCCTCCTGGTCATCTTCGACTGCGACGGCGTCCTGGTCGACAGTGAGCCGATTGCCGCGCGCTTGACCGCCGAAGCCGTTTCCGAGCTCGGCTGGTCGATGACTGCGGCCGATGCGAAGGCCGAGTTCCTCGGCGACACGCACGCCAACATCGTGCGCCGCGTCGAGGAGCGCATCGGCCGCTCCGTGCCTGCCGATTGGCCTGCGCGCAGCCAAGCACGCTTGTTCCAGGCGCTCGAACGCGAAGTGCAGCCCGTGTCGGGTGTGCGCTCGACGATCGACGCGTTGCTCGCAGCGGGTGCCACGCTCGCCGTCGCGTCCCAAGGCAGCCACGAGAAGATTAACATCACGCTGGGCGTGGCCGGCCTCTTGCCGTTCTTTGCCGGGCGCATCTTCTCCGCCAGCCAGGTCGAACGCCCCAAACCGGCGCCGGACCTGTTCCTGCTCGCGAGCAGCAGTCAGGGCTTTTCCCCCCGCGAGAGCGTGGTCGTGGAAGACAGCACACGCGGCGTGAAGGCCGCTGTTGCCGCGGGGATGCGCGTGTTCGGCTACACCGCTTCGGTCGGGCGCGACGCCATCGTGGCTGCCGGCGGCGAGCCCGTCGATGACCTCGCTGAGCTGCCGGCATTGCTCGGCTTTGCAGCCGGCTGAGCGCCGTGACAGCCTTCCTGGGTGCACCCCGCCCGGCTGCTCCCCCTGCTGGCCCTGAGCACCACGCTCGGTTGCGCGGCGACCTCTGGACAAGACTGGCTGAACTCGCCAATCGACGCGGCCCCGCCCGAGAACGTCGCCTCGGCTCCGCTCGTCATCGATCCTCCGGTAGCGCGCCCTCGTTTGAGAGAGACGGTGACGCTCGGCGAAAGCTATGCGGTCGCCACGCGCGACGCTTACGGGTCGCCTGCGGCAGGCGCGGCCGGCGTGCAGGTGAACGTCAGCACCTACGTGCCCGTGACGAACAACTATTACGGCGGCTACGGCGGCTTGGGTTACGCGTACGCGACCGACCCGGTGCGCGCCCGACCCAACGCCAGTCACCCTAGCCAGCCTGCGCCGCTGCAACCGGGGCAAAGCTTCGCTCCGCCTCCGAGCTACGGCCCGAGCTTTCCGTTTCGCTCGGCGCCGGCGTCGCCCTGGGCGCGCTGAGGCGCCGCGCGCCTACTTCAAGTCGAGCTGCGCGCGCGATTGAAACTGAAGCACCGCGTGCGGCTCCTTGCCCGGAGGAGTGCCGGGCTGCTGCACCGCGCCCAGCTCGGCGGCCAGCACCGAGTTGATCTCGCCCTTGGTGGGGATGAGCGCACCTACCGGCAGCTCGACGGTGCCGTCGGAGCTCGCCTGAAACTGCGACAGGTTCTTGTCGATGCCCTCGGGCAAGCCCGGGAAGTTGAACTGGCGCGCAGCCGAGTAGCGCTTGGTGCTCACGTCGAGCGTGGCGCCCTGCGGCGTGACCTGCTTCACCTTGACCAAGCGATAAGTCACGATATCTAGGCCCAAAAAGTCATCGCGGCTGGTGACCATGAAGTACCCGCCGGCCCCGAGCGGCTTGTCCGGATACGGAATGGTGAGCAGCGCCAGGACGTCCGACAGCGAACGCACCACGTCGCGGAACTCTTCGGGAGCGGCTTTGGGCGCGTCGAAGCGAAAGCCGGCGCCCGCGCCACCCGGGAGCAAGCTGTACTCGACCTTGCTGCCCTTCAGCTTGGCGAGCTTGTCGTCGATGTCCTTGGGTACCGAGGGAGCGTCGATTTTTGCGCCGGTGATGCGCACTAGCACCGGCTGCGACACGACCGCAGCGTTGTCGCCACCTTCGGCCTTCTTCGCTTCGACCGTCACGTTCAACAACACCGGGATCGCGCCCGCGCGCGGATCGGTCTGCATCGCGATTTGGATCGTACCGCTCAGCTTGGCCGGCGACTTGCCGGGCCCGAGCTGCAGCCGAGGTTCAGCGCCTTCGCCACCGAGCGTGACTTTGGGCAGCGCGCCTCGGGCCAGCTCCTTGTCGGCCGCGCCTGGAGCGAACACGCCATCGAGCGGGGGCCCCCCGTCGGCCTGCACCGGCAAGGCGCTGCCGCTCGGCGCGACCACCGAAGCCGCCGCGACGGCCTGCGCGAGATCGGGGTCGATAGCCTCGACCTTTTTGGCCGAGGTCTCCGAGTCTTCGCGTTTCGATTCGGCTTTCTGCTCCGTCTTCTCACATCCGAGGGCGAGCAGCACTACCAGGAGGGATACGGAGGCTTGGCGCATGGCGATGACTTCGGGCCTTATAGAAGGGGAGAGCGCGGTCGGGCAAGCGCCTCCGCTACGGCCGCGAAAGCCGCGGGCCGACGCGGTTTATTCCCGCCCCTTCTCCAGCACTTCCTTCAGCACCGCGACCAGCGTGGACAGCTGGTACGGCTTTTGGATGAAGCCGGCCAAGCCCTTGCCCACGAAGCGCTGCGTCACGTCTTGCTCGTTGTAGCCGCTGGACAAGATGACGCGCACCCCCGGCCGCATGCGCCGAAGCTCGCGGAAAGTCTCCGCGCCGTCGACGTGCGGCATCGTCAGGTCGACGATGGCGCAGATGATGTCGTCGGCGCGCTCGCGGAAACGCGCGATCGCTTCCGCGCCGTCGGAAGCCACCACCACGCTGAAGCCGATGCGCTCGAGCATCTTACGCCCGACGGCGCGCACCGACTCGTCGTCGTCGACGAGCAGCACCGTGCCCTTGCCTTCGTAGATGCCACGCACCGGGCTGGTCGGCTCGCGCACTTCGGAGCGCTGGCTGACCGGAAACAAGACCTTGAACATCGTGCCCCGGCCGAGCTCGCTGTAGACCTTGATCGCGCCGCGGTGACCGCGCACGATGCCCAGCACCGCCGCGAGCCCGAGGCCGCGACCCGTAAACTTGGTCGTGAAGAACGGGTCGAAGATACGCGAGCGAGTCTCCGGCCCCATGCCGGCGCCCGTGTCGGCCACCTCGATGAACACGTACATGCCTTCGGGCAGCTGCTCGTCGAGCCAAGCCTCGGAGAGGTAGTGACGATCGCAGTCCATCGCGCCCGTGGTGAGCGTGATCACGCCGGAGCGGTCGCCGATGGCCTCCGAAGCGTTGACGACCAGGTTCATCACCACTTGGCGCAGCTGCGAGGCGTCTGCGTCGATGCTCGGGAGGTTGGGCGCGAAATTGAGCTTGAGGATGGCGTTCTTTGAAATGGAGACGCGCAACATGTGCAGCATCTCCTCCACCACCTTCTGCGGCTCGACCGGCTGAATCACGAACCGCCCCTTGCCCGAGTAGGCGAGCATTTGCTTGCACAGCTCGGTGGCGCGCTGCGCGGCGCGGCGAATCTCTTCCAGGTCGTCGCGCGCGTCCGACGCCGACGGCAGCGCGTCGAGCGCCAGGTCCGCGTGGCCCAGCACTGCCATCAGCAGGTTGTTGAAGTCGTGCGCGATGCCACCAGCCAGCACGCCCAAGCTCTCGAGCTTTTGCGTCTGCTGGATCTGCGACAAGAACTTGAGTCGCTCGTCCTCGGCGCGCCGCCGTTCACTCGCGTCGCGCACGATCAGCGTGATTAGCCGCTGCTTCTGCACCGTGCACTGCGAGATCGACGCTTCGAGCGGAAACTCCTCCCCGCTGGCGCGGCGGCCGCTCAGCTCCCCCATCATGCCAATGCGGCGGCTGGCGAGCCCGGACTGCACGAACTCGGTGATCTGTTCCTTGTGCTGGGCCCGGTGCTGCGGCGCGATGAACTGACCGAAGTCCGTGCCCATCACGTCGGCCGCCTGCGCTCGAAACATCTTCTCGGCGGCGGGGTTGAAGAGCACGATGCGCTCGGCGTCGTCGAGCGAGACAATCGCGTCCATCGCCGACGAGACCATGCCGTCCAGGCGCGCGTCGCGCTCGGACATTTGCATTTGCGCCTGGCGCTGCGCCGTCACGTCGAACAGCTGAACGGCAACCTGGCCTGGTAGGAGCCGATAAGCGCGAACCTCGATGTAGAGATCCTTCGGCGCGACGTGCTGGACGTAGTTGGCGGGCTCACCCGTGTTCGAAACGGTCGCCAGGAATGGCAACCACGCAACATCGAAGTGCGGTATCGCCTCGCGCGCAGTCCGCCCGCGCAGGCTATCCGGAGGCATGCCAAACATGCGGCCGAGCGCCGGATTGATCTCCAAAATGCGCGCGTCGTGCACGTTCCCGGCCGCGTCCTCGAGCAGCTGGTACACGACGAACCCGGCACCCATGTTCATGAACAGCTGCCGGTGCCGATCCTCGACGACTCGCAGTCGCTCGAGCTCCTCCTGGGAAATCTCGGACACGCTCCACGACGCATACCTGACACGCGCCTGTCTCCAAAGGCGAAAGCCCGAGAGCGCTGCTTCGTTCGATTAAAACTCATTCCGAGCAGCTCGATTTTCATCCGTACTGCAACATTCATTCTCAGAGCGAGACCAAAGCGGGAATGGTGCGGGAACGGCTCTGGGAACGAGTCCCGAACCGATCTGGCGATCGTACACTTTCGCGAATGCTCGGCCGCCTGCTCCCTGCGCTGCTGCTGCCCGGTCTGGCAGTGGCATGCGCGGCGGACAGCGGGGCTGGTCCGCCGGCGACCTCGTCGGGCGGAACGATGGCCGCGAGTGGTGGCAGCTCGAACACCAGTGGAGCCCCGCCAGGCGGGAGCCCAACGAGCGCCTTCACCTGCGACGCGAGCGCTAAGGCTCCGGTCGCAGGCTTGCGCCGACTGACGATGAGCCAGTACCGCAACACGGTAGTCGACTTCGTTGCGGCAGCGCTCGGCGATCCCGACCTCACTGCGGCTGCGCTCTCCGAGGTCGCTGCGCCGCTCGAGCGACTTCCGAGCGACCGCCGTGAGCCGACTTCGGAAGATCTGCACGGCAGCTATCGGCGACTGGACCAATCGCTGCAGCAGCTGCACGTCGATGCCTACTACGACGTCGGAGTAGCGCTCGGCGCGGCGCTCACCCGCCCTGACCGGTTGGGGCAAGTCGTGGGCCCTTGCGCGGTCGACCAAGATGCCAACAACGACGCGGATTGTTTGAGTGAGATGGTCGCGCGCCTGGGCCAGCGAGCGCTCAGACGACCGCTCGATGCCGACGAGCAGGCCTTTTACGAAGGCGTGTACGGCACGGACAAGACCGCGAACGGCGCCGCCTACGCGGACGTGATCGGCGTGCTGCTGAACGCTCCGCAGCTCGTGTACTTCGTGGAGCACGGCGCCGCCGAAGTGACGGGGAAATCGGGCGTCTTCGAGCTGTCGGCCTACGAGCTCGCCTCGCGCCTCTCGTACCAGCTTTGGCAAACTGCCCCCGATGCCGAGCTACTCTCGCGCGCGAGCGACGGCAGCCTACTGGACGCTCAAACCTACCGCGCCGAGGTAGCGCGGCTCCTGGCCGACGCGCGCGCTCGCCCGGCGCTGAACGAGTTCTTCGAAGATTGGGCAAAGGTCGAGGAGCTTCCACCGCTGGACGCCAAGAACGCCGACCCGGTATTCAAGGCCTTCGCCGGCACGCAGTTACCGAGCGCCCAGCTGCGTCAGGACATGATCGACGACGTGCTCGGGATGCTCGGTTACTACACCTGGCAGAAGCCCGCCGGCGTCGCGACCCTGTTCCAGAGCGAGCTGTCGTTCGCGCGCTCGCCCGAGCTCGCTTCGCTCTACGGCGTAGCGCCCTGGGATGGCAGCGCGGAGCCCACGTCGTTCGCAGCCGGACAGCGCCCCGGCCTGCTCACACGCGCGCTGTTCTTGACGAGCGGCTCGCCCAACACGCGGCCGATCATGAAGGGGCTCTTCATCCGCAAGCACATCTTGTGTGATTCGATCCCTCCCCCGCCGCCCGGAGCGAATGCCAAGCCGCCCGAGCTCCAGCCCGGCATGACGACTCGCGAAACGGTGGAACAGCTGACCCAAATGCCGGGCACGATTTGCTCGGGTTGCCACACCGAGCTGCTCAACCCGCTCGGCTTCGCCACCGAAAACTTCGATGCGCTCGGCCGCTACCGAACCGAACAGCAATTCTTCGACGCACTCGGTAGCCCGCAAGGCTCCAAACCGATCGACACCACCGGCGTGCCGCACGTGGTCGACGGCTCGAATCAGCCAGCTTCCGGCCCCGCCGAGCTGATGGACCAGCTGGTCGCGAGCGGCAAGCTCGAGGCTTGCCTGTCGAGGAGCTTCTTCCGCTACACGTTCGCGCGCTGGGACGACCTGCAGAGCGATGGCTGCGCGCTCGAAGGCATGCGCCAGGCGCTCGCCTCGGGAGGCAGCATCGTGGACTTGGTGACGGCGGCGAGCTTGAGCGACGCCTTCAAGCAGCGGGTGTTCGAATGAAAAGGAGCGGTGAGTGACGCGCAAGGTGATCGACATCACGCGGCGACGGCTGCTGCTCGGCGTCGGCGGCGCCGCGTTGGCCCTGCCGGTGCTGCCGTCGCTCTTGACCCGAACTGCGTACGGACAAGACCCGATCTACACGCGCAAGCCGCGGCTGTACTGGCTGTGCACGGATCACGGCGGCGCGTTCGAAAGCAGCATGTTTCCCCAAGCTTCGCCCCTGGACACCCGGCAAGCATTGTTCGCCGATCACGAGATCGGCAGCGGCGCGCTGGTTGCCCACGTGGAAGGCGACAAGCGCAGCGTCTCGCCCATCCTGTCCGCCGACCAGGCGCGCTTCAGCCCCACCCTGCTCGGCAAATTGAACGTGCTCTACGGGCTCGATGTCCCGTTCTACATCAGCCACAACACCGGGCTGCACATGGGCAACTACGCGCGCAACGACGGCAATGGTGCCGACGGCGTGGCGGTGCAGTCGTCGCCACGCCCGACCATCGATCAGATCCTGGCCTGGTCTCCCTCCTTCTACGATGACCTGAGCACGATCCGCGAGCGCAGCATGATCATGAGCTCTCGGCCGGTATCGTGGAACTACTCCGACCCAGAAAATCGCGCCGGCAGCATCGACAACGTACGCGGCTACGACCAGTCGCGCGCGCTGTTCGACAAAATTTTCGTACCGGAAGCCGAAGGCCCTGCTCCGCGTGCGCCGATCGTGGACAAAGTGTTGGAGAGCTACAAGGCGCTCCGCAACGGCAACCGTAGGCTCTCAGCGCTCGACAAGCAGCGCCTCGACGACCACATGGCGCGCATCGCCGAGCTGCAGCGCAAGCTGAGCGCCAAAGCCTCGTGCGGCGACGTGATGATGCCGACCGACGACGCGCAAGCGCACCTCGCGAACGACCCAGAAAACGCGATAAAATACGGCCAATTGTGGAACGACGTGGTGGCGGCGGCTTTCGTGTGCGGCACGAGCCGTATCGGTGTGCTCGGCTACGGCAGCACCGACCGCTTCGTCGCCTACGGAGGCGATTGGCACCAAGAGGTCGCGCATCAGTGGCAGTTGGCGGACCGCCAAGCCTTGATCCAACAGAGCTACCAGCGCGTGTTCGAAGGCATCTTCTTGGACCTGGCCGCCAAGCTCGACATCGAGGAGGCGCCGGGCATGACCTACCTGGACAATTCGCTGTTGGTTTGGACCCAGGAGTGCGGCATGTCCACGCACGACTCGGTCACGATCCCGGTCGTGACGTTCGGAAGCGCCGCCGGCTTTTTCAAGACCGGCCTGCTCGCCGATTACCGGCGCAACGCTAACCCCGACTCCACCTACGACCCACAAGCCGGCGGCAAGCAGTACCTGGGACTCCTCTACAACCAGTGGCTGGCCACGGTGCTCCAAGCGATGGGCGTACCTCCGACCGATTTCGAGCGCTGGGGCCACAAAGGCTACGGCGTGCCCTTCATCTCGAAGGAGAGCTGGACGCCCCCCTACGCCAAGCACTACGGAGACACCTCCTCGCGTTATTTCCAAATGGCGAGTGACGTGCTGCCGTTCTTGAAGGCTTAGTGGGGACGAGAGCGAACGCGAAACGAGAGCAGCTGCAGACTAGCTCAAGGTCACGAGCTCTTCAGCTGCGGTCGGATGGATCGCCACGGTGCGGTCGAAGTCGGCCTTGGTGGCGCCGAGCTTCATCGCGACCGCAAAGCCCTGCAGCAACTCGTCCGAGCCAGCGCCAATGCTGTGAAGTCCCACGACCTTCTCGTCGGGGCCCACGCAGACCAACTTCATGGCGGTCTTCGGTTTACGCTGGGTGACCGCGAAGCGCATGTTGGTGAAGCCCGTGCTGTAGACCTTGACCTCGCTACCGTAGAGCTCGCGCGCCTCGGTCTCGGTCAGGCCGACGGTGCCGATCGGAGGATGGCTGAAGACGACGCTCGGAATTCCTTCGTAGTCCAGACGAGCGTCGGATTGCCCTCCGAACAAGCGATCCGCCAGGCGCCTACCGGCCGCGATCGCCACGGGCGTCAGCTGCCGCTTGCCCGTCACATCCCCGACTGCGTACACCCCACGGGCGCTGGTGGCTTGGTACTCGTCGACCTCGATGCGCCCCCCGGGTCCGAGCGTAGCGCCGGGTACTTCGAGCGCCAGTCCGTCGGTGTTGGGGCTGCGACCAGTCGCCCAGAAGAGGGCATCGAAGCCAGTGTGCTTGCGCCCGTGCTGCGCCACCACGCTGATCAGGCCGTCGGCTTCGCGCGCGACCGCGCTCAAATCATGGCTCGAGAGCAGGCTGATGCCCGCTCCGGTCATCTCGCTCGCCAGGGTCGTCGACAGGAGCTCATCGAAACCGCTAAGTAGCCGCTCTCCCCGCAGCAACAGGGTAACGTCGCTGCCGAGCGCGCACAAGACGCCCGCCAGCTCAACGGCAATGTAACCGGCGCCCACGATGGCGACACGCTCGGGGCGCGACGTCAGCTCGAAGAACCCGTCCGAAGTCAGCCCCAGCTCTGCCCCCGGTAGCGCCGGAATGCTCGGGCGCGCTCCAGTCGCAACCAGGATCGCCCCTGCCCGCAGCTCACGCTCACCGACTCGAATCGTGTTCTTCCCTACGAAGCTCCCATGTCCTTCGAAGAGCTCGACGCGATCGAGTTCCAGGTTGCGAGCGTAGATGCCCTGCAGACGCTGAATGTAGGCATCGCGCGCGGCCTTCAGCTTGCCCCAATCGAGCTCCGGCATCGACACCTCGAAGCCATACTCAGGGCCATCACGCAGCCACTCGGCGCACTCCGCTGCGTTCCACATCACCTTCTTGGGTACGCAGCCGACGTTGACGCACGTGCCGCCCAGGGCGCCCGCACCTACCAACGCCACCTTCGCACCATGGCGCGCCGCCCGCCGTGCTGAAGCCAAGCCGCCGCTTCCGGCTCCGATCACCACGTAGTCGTAGTCGCGCGCTGTCATGCGAGCCAGAGCGTAGCAAGCAACGGCGACGCGCAGGAGTCGGCCTGAGGTCTTGCGGGTCGGCCCCGATCCGAGCGAGCCTTGGTGCATGAAGGTCGGCGTTCCCCGAGAAACCAAGACTCGAGAATACCGCGTCGGCATGACGCCCGCAGGAGTGCGCGAGCTGACGCGCCGCGGTCACGACGTGCTGGTCGAGAAGGGTGCCGGCGAAGGCAGCGGCATCAAGGACGAGCACTACGTGGATGCCGGTGCCCGCCTGGTGCCAACCGCGGCCGACGCCTGGAGCGCAGAGCTGGTCGTCAAGGTCAAGGAGCCGCAGACAGCCGAGTACGGCTTCCTACGCGAAGGATTGATCCTCTACACCTACTTGCACCTGGCAGCGGAGCCTGCGCTCACTAAGGAGCTGCTCGCCAAGCGGGTCACTGGCGTGGCCTACGAGACGATTCAGACCAGCGACGGTCGCCTACCGCTGCTCAGGCCGATGAGCGAGGTCGCGGGCCGCATGGCGACGCAGGTCGGCGCTGGTTGTCTGGAAAAGGAGCACGGCGGCAAGGGCGTGCTCTTGGGCGGTGTGCCAGGCACTCGGCGCGGCCGCGTCGTGATTCTGGGTGGCGGCGTGGTCGGCCGCAACGCCGCCACGATCGCGATCGGAATGGGAGCGAAGGTCACGCTCTTCGAAGTCCGGGCCAAGACCATGGAGTACTTGGAGGACGTCTTCGGCAGCCGCATCGAGACGCTCTATTCGAACGCTCACAACATCGCAACGGCGGTCGCGTCCGCCGATCTGGTCATCGGCGCCGTATTGGTACCGGGCGCCGTGGCACCACGGCTGGTGACCGAAGCGCTGGTGCGCACCATGGAACCGGGCAGCGTGATCGTGGACGTTGCAGTCGATCAAGGAGGCTGCATCGAAACGTGTCGCCCGACCACGCACGACAACCCGACCTACGACGTGCACGGCGTGGTCCACTATTGCGTGCCGAACATGCCCGGAGCCGTCGCGCAGACCAGCACCTGGGCGCTCACCAACGTCACCGCGGAGTACGCCGTACAGATCGCCACGCTAGGCATCGAGGAGGCCGCGTATCGAGATGCGGCGCTGGCGCGAGGCATCAACACCTACGGTGGCGCCTTGACGTGCGAACCGGTCGCCGCGGCGCACGGTTTGAGGCATCGCGAGCTCTCGAGCTTGCTACCCCCTGGCTAGCTCGAAGGGCTTAGCACGCGGACCAAGGCGAATCCGTCGTAGCCCTTGCTCCCGACGGTTTGGATTGTCGTGGCGCTCACGTTGCGGAGCTGCGAGAGCTTCTCGTTGAAACGGCGTACGCCGAGCACGCTGGGGTCGGCCGAGGTCGGATCTGCCACGGCACCCTTCCGCACCACGTTGTCGACCACGATCACGCTACCGGGGCGCGTCAGTCGCAGAGACCAGTCGAGATATTCCGGGATATTCGCCTTGTCGGCGTCGATGAACACGAAGTCGAAAGGCGGCTCGCTTCGCTCGAGCTGAGGCAGAGTTTCTAACGCGGGGCCCACCTTGACCTCCACGACCTGCGCGAGCCCAGCGCGCTCGAGGTTCTTGCGAGCCACCTCAGCGTGGTGCGGCTCGAGCTCGAGTGTGATCAGCCGACCTGCCACCGGTAGCGCACGGCCGAGCCAAATGGTGCTGTAGCCACCAAGCGTGCCGATCTCCAAGATGCGCTGCGCGCCCTGAATGCTCGCGAGTAGCCCCAGCAACTTGCCTTGGTTCGGCGCCACGTTGATGAGCGGCATGCCGGCAGCTTTGCTGTCCGCCAGAGCCGCCTCCAGCGCGGCGTCGCTCTCGACCATCGACACGCAGATGTACTCGTCGACGCTCGACCATTGCTCTTGGCTCATCGATTACCTCCGTTCGACCCAACTACTCATAGCATCGACACCCGCTGGATCAGCGTCAGTCATCCCCCCCGGGGGTAGCGAATGACGTCGATACAGCGGAGCTCGCGCGCCGTGCGGTTCTCGTAAATATGCGGCACGTCCGCTCGGAAAAACACCGAATCACCTACCCCAAGCTCGTGCTCCGATCCGTCGACGGTCAGTCGCAACGACCCTGTCAGCACGACCAGCGTTTCTGTCGTGCCCTTGCCGTGCGGGTCGCTGCGGTGCACAGCCTTGGGCAAGAAGCGCAGATCGTACACCTCGACGTCCACGCTGGCACCGCCCGGCGACAGCAAGCGACTCTCCATCCGACCGTCACTGCTCTTCAAGGGTGAGGCATCGCCTGCGCGGAGCACTCGCACGCCCTGCTCTTCATTTCTGCCTAGTAGGTCGTGGAACGGCACCTCCAGCCCCACGGCGATCTTCCACAGCACCGCCAGAGTGGGGTTCGTTCGTGCGCCCTCGATCTGAGAGAGAGCAGCGCGGCTCACGCCGCTCCGCGACGCCAAGTCGTCGAGCGACAGTTGGCGATCGCGGCGCATCACTTTCAGCACGTCGGCCACACGCTTGGCCATTTCGGCGGCGCCGACATCGTCTCCGATGGCGTCCCTCACCGTGGGCCTGGCTTGGTCCTTGGAGCCCTCGATTCCCTTGCCGCGCTTCGCCTTCGCCTTCGCCTTCGCCATCGCCGCGCACTCTAGCCGACTCTGTCTCGTTTCCGAGACGTCTCCACCCCAGTTTTGCCGCAATTTCCGCATCAATCACCCTAGCGGATAACTCGACCACTGCTCGAGCGGACGACCTCGCTGTTTTGCCGGAGGAAACGGCGTTCAGGCCCGCGCGCGCCATTGCACAAGTCGATCGCGAACCGTTACGTTGCGCGACGTCGAGACATTGCTCGACGCGCAGCAACGAGAAACCGAGAGACCATGGCTGAGTCATCAGAACCCACGCCGACACTGGGCGCCGCCGCAGCTCGGCAGCTAGCCAATACCACCAAGACCCCTCCCCAATGGGTGGGCACGACACCGCGCTGGCTCGTGAGCCTGCTCCCGTGGGTTCCCGTCGAGGCGGGCACCTACCGCGTCAACAAGGTCAAGGAGCAGGGCGACGATAGCGCGCAGGCTCACGGCATCGGCATCGAGTGCAGCCCGAGCGACGGCTCGGAGCTACCGCATGCTTTCGTCGACTACGAAGAGAGTCCGCGCGAATACACGCTGAGCACCGTCACCACCACGCTCGAAGTCCAGACCCGCATTTCGGATCTGTACCGCAGCCCGATGGACCAGGTCCGCGAGCAGCTCGGCGTCTTGGTCGAGATGGTCAAGGAGCGGCAGGAAAACGAGCTGGTCAACAACGCCAACTATGGCCTTTTGACCAACGTCGCCCCGAACATGCGCGTGTCGACTCGCAGCGGCGCGCCGACGCCGGACGACCTCGACGAGCTCTTGACCAAGGTCTGGAAGGAGCCCGCGTTCTTCCTGGCTCACCCCAAGGCCATCGCGGCGTTCGGGCGCGAATGCACCCGCCGCGGCGTGCCGCCACCCACCACCACGCTGTTCGGCTCGCCGTTCTTGACGTGGCGCGGCGTGCCGCTCATCCCCTCGGACAAGCTTCACATCAAGGACGGCAGCAGCAACATCTTGCTGCTCCGCACCGGCGAACGGAAGCGCGGCGTGGTCGGCTTGTTCCAGCCCGGCATTCCCGGCGAGGTGAGCCCGAGCCTGACCGTGCGCTGGATGGGCATCAATCAGCGCGGCGCTGCCGCGTACCTGATCTCGCTCTACTGCTCGGCCGCCGTCTTGACCGACGACGCGGTGGGCGTGCTCGAGAACGTGCAAATCGACAAGTACCATGAGTATCGGTATTGAGCCGGACGTGAGCGACGCCGCGATTTCTCCCGAAGCACCGCTTCAGGGTGAAGGCTTGGTGGCCGAGCTCACGCGCATGGCGAACACGCTGTTCCAAGGCGGCGCGCCCTCTGCGAGCGCGCCGCCGCTGCCGGCCGGTATGCTGCCAGTCGTCGCTCCGCCGACTGGTGCTGCGCCGGTCGGCCCGATCTCACCGCCGAACCCGGGCCCCAGCGGGCTCGCGCTCGGCGGCGGCGTGTCTACATCA
>JBEHXA010000094.1:0-16297 GCA_048498935.1 Myxococcota bacterium | reverse complement strand
CGACCGTGCTGGCAATGCTGGAAATCGAGCGTCACAGAGGGCGGCTCAAGTTAGCGACCGACGAAGGCCTGCTCGCGAGCTTCGAGCTCAGCGAGGGCAGCGTCGTCAGCAGCCGACTCTCGGACAACGACGCGGATCCGCTGCAAACGCTGCGCACCGCCCTGCGCTGGAAACAGGGCCGTTTCTGGTTTCGTCAACAACCGGCAGAGCCGCAAACGTTTCCGCCGCGCTCCATCGGTTCGCTGCTCCTGGAAGCGACCCGCCAAAACGACGAGTCATTCGCCGACGTCGGGTAGGCCCGAGCCCTGCGACATCGCGACACTCGTCGCGACGGCACAAGCAGCGTAAGGTGCCGCGCGGATGAGCTCGCTCGGACTGCATCGCTTCCAGTTCGCGTTCACCATCACCTATCACTACCTGTTCCCTCAGCTCACGATGGGCCTCGCGCTCGCCATCGTGGTGCTGCGGCTGATGGCGCGGCGCAAGCAGGACGAGGACTACGCGGTCGCGGCGCGCTTCTTCACCAAGCTGCTCGGCATCAGCTTCGTGATGGGCGTCGTCACCGGCATCCCGATGGAGTTTCAGTTCGGCACGAACTGGTCCCGCTTCTCGCAGCTGACCGGCGGCATCATCGGGCAAACGCTGGCCATGGAGGGCGTGTTCGCGTTCTTCCTCGAGTCGTCGGTGCTGTACCTGGTGCTGTTCCAAGAGAAGCGACTCGGCCCAAAGCTGCATCTGCTGGCTAGCATCGCGCTTTGGGTCGGCACCTGGCTCTCGGGCTACTTCATCATCTGCACCAACGCGTTCATGCAGCACCCGGTGGGTTTCGTGCGTGACGCGCAGGGCGTGCTGCACCTCGAATCGTTCTCGGCGTTGCTGCTCAATCCGTGGGCCCTCGTCCAGTACGGCCACACCATGATCGGCGCGACCATCACCGGCGCGTTCGTGATGGCCGCGACCGCTGCCTTCTACCTCCTGCAGCAGCGCGATGCGGCGGTGTCGCGCAAAGTGCTGAGCGTCTCGATCGTGATCGGCGCGCTGGCCAGCGCTCTAGCGGCCTTTCCGACCGGCGACCTTCAGGCGAAGCTCGTGCACGAGCACCAACCTGTCGCGTTCGCGGCCATGGAAGGGCACTTTCACACGGAGGCCGGTGCAGCCCTGACGCTCATCGGCCAGCCCAACGTCGAGCGGCTGCACATCGACAACCCGATCCAGATCCCTCAGCTGTTGAGCTTTCTCACGCATCAGCGCTGGGACGCGGAGATCAAAGGCCTCACGGAGTTTCCGCGCGATACGTGGCCTGACAACATCCCGCTCCTCTACTACTCGTATCACGTGATGGCCGGGCTCGGCTCGCTCTTCATCGGCTTGATGGCGCTCTCGAGCTTCCTCTTGTGGCGCGGCAAATTGCACGAAACGCGCGGCGTGCTCTGGCTGTTGATGCTGTCGTTTCCGCTGCCGTTCATTGCCAACACGGCGGGCTGGTTCACGTCCGAGCTCGGACGCCAGCCCTGGCTCGTGTACGGCGTGCTGCGCACGCGCGACGGCTCTTCGGCTCACGTCAGCGAAGGCAGCGTGCTGTTCTCGCTCTTGGGGTTCATGGGCTTGTACGCGCTGCTGTCGCTGCTCTTCTTCTTGCTCGTCATGCGACTGCTCGAACGGGGCCTTGGCCCGTTGTCTCACGGCACCCAGAACCGTGGTCCCGACCACGAGGAGCACGCCTGATGCCCGAGCTCTGGTTTTGGCTGCTGTCGCTGGTGCTCGCCACCTACGCGGTGCTCGACGGCTACGACTTCGGCGTGGGCTTACTGCATTTCGCGATCGGCAAGACCGCGGCCGAGCGCGATACGCTGCTGCGCAGCATCGGCCCGGTCTGGGATGGGAACGAAGTCTGGCTCTTGGCCAGCGGCGGCACCGTGTTCGCGGCCTTCCCGGTGCTGTACGCGACCGCGTTTTCCGGCTTCTATTTGCCGCTCACGATCGTCCTGTGGCTGCTGCTATTCCGCGCGTTGGGCATCGAGCTTCGTCACCAGTTGAAGAGCCCGCTCTGGCACCAGGCTTGGGACGTGGCGTTCAGCGCTTCGAGCGCGATTCTGGCGTTGTTCTTGGGCGCGGCGCTCGGCAACCTGGTGCGCGGCTTGCCGCTCGACGAGCGCGGCGAGTTCTTCGAGCCGCTTTGGACCGACTTCCGCGTCGGTGACCACACCGGCATCCTCGATTGGTACACGACGCTCGTCGGCTTGACCGCCACCGCCAGCCTGGCCCTGCACGGAGCGCTTTGGTCGAACCTGAAGCTCGAGGGTGAGCTCGGTGCACGCGCGCGGCGCTACGCGACCGGGCTGTGGATACTCGTCGCCGCTCTCACGGTGGTCACGACCATGGCCAGCGCGGCGGTGCAGCCGCAGCTCCAACTCAACCTGACGCGCTACCCGGTGGGCGCGCTGCTGCCATTGCTGGCGCTCATCGGCCTGGCGTGCGCGCGGCTGTTCGTGACGAACCGCCCCTCCTGGGCCTTCGCCGGCTCTTGCGCGTTCGTGGGTGGGATGGTGCTGAGCGCAGCCTACGCGATCTTCCCGCACGCGCTTCCGGCGCGCGTTGCCGGGCGTGACCTCGCGCTTGCCGATGCGGCCAGTCGATCGCAGACGCTCGAGGGCATGCTCTACTGGTGGCTTCCAGGCGTGCTGCTCGCAGCCGGTTACTCGTTCGTCATTCACGCTCGGATGCCGAAGACGTTCAGCGTCGACGACCCCCAGGAGCACTGACCTCGGCGCGACGCCTTCGAAAGAGATTGACGCGGGGCGACTTTAGACTATATCTAAACCTAGATCGAATCTGACCCACGGGCCCCCGCGCCCCAAGTCACGGAAATAACTGGAGGATTTAGTAGTCATGATCGTTCCCGGCAGCAAGCTCCCCGAGTTCAAGACCGTCGCCTGCGTGAGCATCGAAAAGGGTAAGGAATTCGCGGATATCAGCTCGAACAGCTACCCCGGCAAGTGGCTGGTCATCTACACGTACCCCAAGGACTTCACCTTCGTGTGCCCGACCGAGATCGTCGACTTCGACAAGAAGGTCAGCGCGTTCGCGGATCGCGACGCGGTGGTGCTCGGCGGCTCGACCGACAACGAGCACTCGCACCTGGCGTGGCGCAAAGACCACGCGGATCTCAAGGGCCTCAAGCACCCGCTCCTGTTCTTCGGACCGGCCCTGTCGCAGGCGCTCGGCATCCTGCACCCCGAGGCCGGCGTCGCCCTGCGCGCGACCATCATCGTCGATCCGCAAGGCGTGGTGCGCTACTCGACCGCGAACGACCTGAGCGTCGGCCGCAACGTCGACGAGGTGCTGCGCGTGCTCGACGGTCTGCAGACCGACGAGCTCTGCCCCTGCAACTGGAAGAAGGGCGAAGAGACCCTGACGCAGTCGCTGAAGAAGGCTGGCTGATGGAGCAAACTGCCAAGCTGGCAGAGGGATTTCCGGATGTCGCCAAGGACATCCGGATCAACCTTCAAAACGTGCTGCAACCCGGAACGCTAAACGCGGACCAGGTGTGGGGCACGGCCATCGCTTGCGCGGATGCTGCGCGGAACTCGGCGCTGCAGCAGGCGATTTTGGCGGATGCGCGTGCGGCCGGCATCGGTGACGCGGTGATTCAAGATGCCAAGGCTGCGGCGGTGCTGATGGGTATGAACAACGTGTTCTACCGCTTTCGGCACATCATCGAGAAAGAAGACTACGCGAAGAAGCCGGCGCGGCTGCGCATGCAGCGGCTGGCCCAGGTAACGAGCAGCAAGGCCGATTTCGAGCTGTTCTGCCTGGCGGTGAGCGCCATCAACAACTGCCAAACGTGCATCGCGTCGCACGAGGCAGCGGTGCTCAAGGGCGGCCTGAGCGAAGACCACGTGTTCGACTCGGTCCGCATCGCCGCCACGATTCACGCCGCTGCGATTGCGCTCGAGGTGTGAGAGACAGCGCCCGCTCCGGGCGGTGTGATACCGTCCGGAGCATGGCCCTGAGTGACGACTTTTCGGCCGCGCAAGCGCGCGTGAAAACCCTCTCGAAGACGCCCGACGCCTCGGAGCTGCTCGAGCTGTACGCCTTGTTCAAGCAAGGCACCGTGGGCGACGTGTCCGGCGATCGCCCCGGCATGCTCGACTTCAAAGGACGAGCCAAGTTCGACGCTTGGTCGGGCAAGCGCGGCACCACGCGTGACGCAGCCATGCAGAGCTACGTCGACTTGGTCGTCAAGCTCGAAGCCAAGTATCGCTAAGGCCCGCTACCGCCGCTGCCACCACCGGCGCCGGCGCTGCCGTCGTCGAAGCAGGCTCCGCTCGGCTCGCAGCCCCAAATCAGTTTGTCGTCGAGGTAGAGCGTGAGCTTGTCGTTCGGTGCGCTGCTGCTCGAGCTGGGCGTCCAGGAGTAGTCGTCGCTCTGATCGAACTTGGCGGCGTTGTTCGTGATCTCGAGCTGCACCTCGCTCGAGTTCATGTCCTGACCCTTGGTGAGGGTGCCGTCTCCGCTGAAGGTCATCAGCGCGTAGCTGTTTTCGCCTGCTTCCACGAAGCTGGCGTCGTCATCGGCGTAGGCTGGACCGTGGTAGTACTGATGCAGCTCGGGCGTCGCTTCGGCCGTAAACCAGTAGCGAATCGAGATGTTGGCCACGGGTAGAGGATCCGGGCCCTGGTTGACCACGTGGAGCTTCATCTGGATGGTGCCGTCGCTCGGCACGTTGTGGCTCGTTTGGTAGTAGACGACCGCGCTGGCGCGAGCGAGGACGTCGGGCGGCACGCTCGTGGCACCCCCGCTGCTGCTACCTCCGCTGCCGGCTTGCGCAGTACCGCCGCTGCCACCGGCGCCTGAACGCCCGCCGCCAGCGTGTCCCCCGGCGCCGCTCGAACCAGCTGGCTTGCCTCCGCCGCCACCCTTGGCGTTGGTGCCGCCAAACGCGTTCGTGCTGCCACTGGTCTTGCCACCGCTCGCCTTGCCACCGCCCGGTGCCGGGCTGGCACTGCCACTGCCGCCGCTACCTGCCGTGCCGGACTCCACGCCGCCGTCCTCTTCTTCCAGCGTGTTGGCCTCGCGCGCACAGGCCGACGCGAGCCAGCCGAGCGCGAGCAATGCCGTCAATCCTCGAAGCTGCCAGGTTTTGTTCATGGGGCCCGCCAGGGCGCAGTGGATCGCGCTGGTGCGCGGCGCCCGAAGCCAACATAACATTTCTGGAACCGGTTTCACCCAGAAAGCGCTGACGCAAACTGACGGGCCAAACCCACGCGCATTCAGCCCCGTGTGGCAGCCTGCGAGACGCTCCCAACTACCGCGAAATGAAGCGACTTTTCGAGGTCAGCCGCTCGACGAAGGCCGCCACGACGCGAGGCGTCGCGAGCTGTCGGGGCCCGCGCTGCACCAACAAGACTTCGCGCTCGGGAGTCGGATGCGTGATCGGAAGAGCCACCAGCTCGCGATCCGCGGGCGCCGCGTAGCCCGCCGGCAAGATCGTCAGGCCGAGCCCCGCTCGCACCGTCTCGCGCAGCGCCTCGGCCGACGCCAGCGTGAGTTGCACCCGCGGCTCGATGCCCGCACGCTCGAACGCCTCGTGAATGATGTCCGAGAGAAAGGTGCCGTCCGGTACCAGCACCAGCTCGCGCTCCGCGAGCTTCGCCAAGCGAATGCGCTTGTGCCGCGCGAGCGGGTCCGAGCGACGCACCAGCGCGACGAGCGGCTCGCGAAAGAGCAACCGCACGTCGAGGCCACGCAACGCCGCATGCGGCGCGCCCGCGAGCAGCCCGACATCGACGCGCCCCGAGGCCACGGCGCGCGCGATGCTTTCGGCCGCCAAGGTGCGCACGCTCGGGCGAATCGCAGGCTCCTCGCGCGCCAGCTGCGCCAGCACCGCCGGCAGGAGGGTCACGCTCAAGCTCTGGATCGCCGCTACGCGCAGCACGCCCGATACACCGCCGCGCAGCGCCGTGAGCTCGTCCCGCAGCCCGGTGATGGTGGAGAGCGCCTCGCGCGCGCGCCGCGCGACCACTTCGCCCGCGTCCGTGAGGCGCAGCGGTGACCGCGCTTTACGCTCGAGCAGGCGCTCGCCCAGCGCTTGCTCCAGGCGCGCCAAGGCGTGTGAGAGCGTCGGTTGAGCGGCGTGAACGCGCGCGGCGGCGCGAGTCACGCTGCCAGCCTCGACCACTGCCAGAAAATAGCTCAGGTCGCGCAGATCCAAATCATTCACGATTCGAATGATATCAATCAAAAACTATCATTGTACACAATGCGCTTCGGAGCGCAGCTTGAGGGCATGCAAACCGCCACTGCACAGGCCTGGAACCCCGCTCACTACGACAGCGCCGCAGCCTTCGTGCCCAAGCTCGCCGCCGACCTGATCGACTTGTTGGCGCCGCAGCCCGGCGAGCAGGTGCTGGACCTCGGCTCCGGCACGGGCGAGCTCGCGGCAGAGCTCGCTCGACGCGGCGCTCGTGTGATCGGGCTCGACGCCTCGAGCGCCATGGTCGAAGAGGCGCGCCGCAAGTACCCGCAGCTCGACTTCCGGGTCGGCGACGGACAAGCGCTCCGCTTCCAAGCCGAGCTCGACGGCGTGTTCTCCAACGCGACGCTGCACTGGATGCCGCGCGCCGACGACGTCGCGAGCGGCATCGCGCGCGCGCTCCGTCCCGGAGGTCGCTTCGTCGCCGAGTTCGGCGGCGCCGGCTGCGTGCAAACGGTGCGAAGCGCCGTAGCCGAAGTGCTCGAGGAGCTGGGCGTGCAGGGACTGGCAACGCCTGCTTGGTACTTCCCGACGACGGCCCAGTACGCAGCCTGCCTGGAGCGAGCCGGTTTGGTCGTGCGCTCGGTCATGTGGTTCGAGCGGCCGACGTGCCTGGCCGGTGAGGGCGGGCTGGCGACGTGGCTCGAGCTGTTCTGTCTGCCGCTGCTGCAAGCTCTGGGTGAACGCAAGGCCGAGCTGCTCAGCCGCGTCGCCGAGCGCTGCCGGCCACGGCTATTTCGCGACGACGCCTGGTGGGTCGATTACACGCGCCTGCGCGTCGTCGCGAGCAGGCCTGGGCCGGCGTAGCGCGCCTCCGTTGGGCGCGCTACGCCAGCTCCCCTCATCAGACGTTATCGCCTTCGGTCGAGCTGCGGCGCCCGCTACCAGACTGTTCACCCCAGCGCCAGTTCAGCACGCTCGGGTGATCCTCGCCGCGCTCGTTGATGTACAGGCGATGCTCGATGAGCGCGTTCGTGATCGCCTGCTTGGCGTACGCCGCCTTTGCGCCGAGCTGCGGCAGGCGGTCGATCACGTCTTGCACGAGGTGGAAGCGATCCATCTCGTTGAGCACCACCATGTCGAACGGCGTGGTGGTCGTGCCCTCCTCCTTGTAGCCGCGCACGTGGAAGTTGGCGTGGTTGGTACGCCGATAGGTGAGGCGGTGAATCAGCCAAGGGTAGCCGTGAAACGCGAACACCACCGGCCTATCCTTGGTGAAGAGCGTGTCGAAGTCGTTGTCGCTCAGGCCGTGTGGGTGCTCGCCCGAAGGCTGCAGCTTCATCAGGTTGACCACGTTGACCACGCGCACCTTCAGCCCCGGCACGTGCTTACGCAGTAAGTCTACGGCTGCGAGCGTTTCGAGCGTCGGCACGTCGCCGCAACAAGCCATCACGACGTCCGGGTCGCTGCCCTTGTCGCTGCTGGCCCACTCCCAGATGCTGACGCCGGCCGTGCAGTGCTTGACTGCCTCGTCCATGGTCAGCCACACCGGCGCCGGCTGCTTGCCGGCGACCACGACGTTCACGTAGTTGCGGCTGCGCAAGCAGTGGTCGGTGACCGAGAGCAGGCAGTTGGCGTCGGGCGGTAGATAGACGCGCACGATCTCGGCCTTCTTGTTGACCACGTGATCGATGAAGCCCGGATCTTGATGCGAAAACCCGTTGTGGTCCTGGCGCCAAACGTGGGAGCTGAGCAGGTAGTTCAGCGAGGCGATCGGGCGTCGCCACGGGATGTGGCGGCACACCTTCAGCCACTTGGCGTGCTGATTGAACATCGAATCGACGATGTGAATGAACGCCTCGTAGCAGGAGAAAAAGCCGTGCCGCCCGGTCAGCAAGTAGCCTTCCAACCAGCCCTGGCACTGGTGCTCGCTCAGCATTTCCATCACGCGACCGTCGGGCGCGAGGTGATCGTCGTAGTCGAAGCGCTCACCCATCCAGGCGCGATTGGTGACGTCCAGCACGTCTTGCCAGCGGTTGGAGTTGTTCTCGTCGGGGCTGAACAGGCGGAAGTTCTTGCTGTCGAGGTTCTGCTTCATGATGTCGCGCAGAAACGTGCCCATCACGCGCGTGGCCTCGGCTTCGACTGATCCCGGCTTCTTCACCTTCACGGCGTAATCCCGGAAATCAGGCATCCGTAGCTCGCGCAGCAGCAAGCCGCCGTTACTGTGCGGGTTGGCGCTCATGCGGCGTTCGCCGCGCGGTGCCAGCTCCGCTAGCTCGGCCTTGAAGCGACCGTCGGCGTCGAAGAGCTCCTGAGGGCGGTAGCTTTTCAGCCATTGCTCGAGGATTTTGATGTGCTGGGGCTTGTCGTGCATCTCGCCCATCGGCACCTGGTGCGAGCGCCAGTAGCCTTCCGCGCGCTTGCCGTCGATCTCCTTGGGGCAAGTCCAACCCTTGGGAGAGCGCAGCACGATCATGGGCCAGCGCGGGCGCTCGACGTGTTTGCTGCGCCGCGCCTCCGCCTGGATGCTCTTGATCTGGCCTACGGCTTTGTCGAGCGCCTCCGCCATCAGCTGATGCATGACGGGCGGATCGCTGCCTTCGACGAAGATCGGATCGTAACCGTAGCCCCGGAACAGCTGCTCCAGCTCCTCGTGGCTGATGCGCGCGAGCACGCAAGGGTTGGCGATCTTGTAGCCATTCAAGTGCAAGATCGGCAGCACCGCGCCGTCTTTGGCCGGGTTCAGGAATTTGTTCGAGTGCCAGCTGGTCGCGAGCGGCCCCGTTTCGGCTTCGCCGTCACCCACTACAGCTGCAACGATCAAATCGGGGTTGTCGAAGGCGGCGCCGTAGGCGTGGCTGAGCGCGTAGCCGAGCTCACCACCTTCGTGGATCGAGCCGGGAGTTTCGGGCGCCACGTGGCTCGGGATGCCGCCCGGGAACGAAAACTGCTTGAACAACCGCTTCATCCCCGCTTCGTCTTGCGACATGTTCGGGTAGATCTCGGTGTACGTCCCCTCGAGCCACGTGTTGGCCACGATGCCGGGCCCGCCATGCCCGGGCCCGATCACGTAGATCATGTTCAGGTCTTGCTGCTTGATGACCCGATTCAGGTGGACGTAGATGAAGTTCAAGCCCGGGGTGGTGCCCCAGTGGCCGACCAGGCGGGGCTTGACGTGCTCTTTCTTGAGCGGCTGCTTGAGCAGCGGGTTGTCGAACAAATAGGTTTGCCCGACCGAGAGGTAGTTTGCGGCCCTCCACCAGGCGTCGATCTTCCGCAGCAGGTCGGCGTCGAGTGGCCCGTTCGTCTTGGCCCCAGCGAGCTTGACCGAATCCGAATCAGCGCTCCGCCGCTTCGAGCCCGCAATCATCTTGTTCATGATGGTCCCTCTGCCTGAATATGGCGCGCGAATCTTCGCGCAGCCGCTCAGTCAAGCCAAGGGCATCCAGCGCGCCGTCAGCTGGGGCCGAGGCCCGAAACGACGCGGTTACTTGCTCGAGCGTGCTATCGGTACCGATCCGTTCAGTATCGGTACTCGGTCTGCCGGTGCTGCTTCAGAGAAACGGGCAGCTCGCCGTTCGGACCGGTCACGCGAATGGTCGCGTCTTCCACGAATTGGGCGGCGTGGTAGTCCATCGTGGCCGGATCGATCACGAGCGAATCCTCGAGCTTGAGATCCATACCGGTGACGGCCACCTTGCTCGCGTCACCGCCCTGCGACCGCACGTACGCTCCGACCTGCTGCGTGATGTCTGCGTACAGTGCCTTGCGATCCACGTCGAATTGTCGCTTGACCTGCAAGCAGCGGCTCTTACCGCAGGGCGTCTCCGCCACCACCGTGATTTGGCGCGTGCCGCCGGAGCTCGCGTCGTTCGACATCCAGTTGCTGCCCACCTGCGCAGGCCGCCCCACGAAGTCGGAGTGCAGCTCCTGGCTCCGTTCGACCGCCAGAGCCCTGAGGCGCGGCGGCGAGAAGATACGGCTCAGCAGCGGTTGCGCCTCCGGCGCGCCCAGCGCCACGATCGCAGCCGAAAACTGCTCCGCACCGCGCACGTCGACCACGTTGCTGTCCTTGTCGGTCAGCACCTCGAGGTTCACGTCGCTCTTCTTCACCTCGTCGCCGCGCAGCGTGTCGGCACCGTTTACCTTGATCTTCAGGCTGGCGAGCTGCAGCGTCTTGCGGAACAGGTTGGTCTCTTGGCGAGTGACCACCACCCAATCCATCACCCACTGCTCTTCGTTTCGCATCGGCGACCCGGGGATCGAGAGCTCCTCGGTGCGAGTCATCACTTCGTGGTGCGGCCGGTCGAGCGCCGGCGCGTACACGAAGGTAGACGACGAGGCTTGCTGAGGCCCCTTGGCCTCGGCACCCGGCTCGGTGCACGAGAGCAACAGCGCGCCCAGAAACGTCACGTAAACCGAAGGAGTCATGCGTCCCGTAAACATCGCTGGGGGTCTAGTCGCGCCCGACGATCAACGCAAGGGGGCGCCCCGCTCAGCTGACTTCCTCGAGCACCCCGACAGCAGCGTCATCCGTCGACACCGGACGTTCGAGCACTAGCACCACCACCGAGCGAGCGTCCGCCACGTAGCTCGCAGTCGTCACCGGGCGTGCCTCGCGCAGAGGCCGAATATCTTCTGGCGATGGCAGCGCGGTGTCGACACAGCAACGCCAGCCGAGCGAACCGGCGGGGACGCTGGGGAGCTCGAAGCGCAATGGCTCCCAATAAAAGTTGAACAGCGCGTGCAGTAAGAAACGGCCGTGAGTGGTCTCGATCGTGACCGCCAGCGAATGCGACCGCTCACTCCAGTCGGGCTTTCCGAGCTCGACGCCGTGCCACTCGACGTGCGCCTGTTTCAGCAGCTGATTCAGCGTGCGGATCCCATCACCGACGATATCGCGATGACGACGCAGCGCAGCCAGCCCTTTCACGAAGCGCAACACGTCTGCGTTGCGCTCCACGAGGCTCCAATCGAACCAGCTGATTTCGTTATCCTGACAGTAGGCGTTGTTGTTGCCGCGTTGCGTGCGCCGTACCTCGTCACCCATCGACCACATCGGCGTACCGGCGCTGATCAAGAGGATCGCGAAGAAGTTCTTGATCTGCCGGGTGCGCAGCGCCTCGATCGCCGGGTCGTCGCTCGGCCCCTCTACGCCGCAGTTCCAGCTGAAGTTGTCGTTCGAGCCGTCGCGGTTTTGCTCGCCGTTGTCGAGGTTGTGCTTGTGGCTGTAGCTGACCAAGTCGCTCAGAGTGAAACCGTCGTGGCAGGCGACGAAGTTCACGCTCTGCTCGGCTTCGCGTTCCTCGTGCCCGTACAAGTCGGGACTACCTAGCAGGCGCGACGCGAACGCCGAGACGGTGCCCTCGTCGCCACGCACGAAACGCCGCACGTCGTCGCGAAAGCGGCCATTCCACTCCTGCCAGGCGTCGCCCACGAAACTTCCGACCTGATAAAAGCCGGTCGCGTCCCAGGCCTCGGCGATCAGCTTGGTGCCGGCCAGCACGGGATCGGTTTCGATGTCCCAGAGCACCGGCGGGTTGGGCACGGGGGTGCCCGACTCGTCACGCGACAGGATCGACGCGAGGTCGAAGCGAAAGCCATCGACGTGCATGTGCGTGACCCAGTAGCGCAGGCTGCTCTGGATCAAGCGGCGCACGATAGGCTGATTGGCGTTCAGCGTGTTGCCGCAGCCAGTGTAGTCGGCGTAGCGCGAGCGGTCGTGCTCGAGCAGGTAGTAGGCGTCGTTGGCTAGCCCGCGGTAACACAAGGTAGGCCCGTCGCTACCAGCTTCGGTGGTGTGATTGAACACCACGTCCAAGATGACCTCGATGCCAGCGCGGTGGAGGGCCTTGACCAAATCACGAAACTCGTCGAGCACGGCGAGCGGGCTGCGCGCTGACGAATAGGCGTGGTGTGGCGCAAAGAACGAGATCGGCTGATAGCCCCAGTAGTTCTTGCGACCTGCCGGAGCATCGAAAGGATCGAACTGGAACACCGGCAAGAGCTCGACGGCGGTGACGCCCAGCTCGACGAGGTACGGGATCTTTTCGATCAAGCCCGCGTAGGTGCCGGCCTTTTGGCGAGCCACGCCGGAGCTGGGATCGCACGTGAAGCCTTTCACGTGCATCTCGTAGATCACGGTCTCGACGAACGAGCGACGTAGCGGCTGGTCACCTTCCCAATCGTAGGCGCCGGGGTCGGCAACGACGCTCTTCATCGCTACCGCGGCGTTATCGCCCGGGCGACGGGCAGCATCGCGATCGTAGCCGTCCGGAACCGCGACGGCCAAACCGTACGGATCAATCAGCAGCTTGTCGCGATCGAAGCGCAACCCCAACTCCGGCTCGAACGGCCCGGTCACCCGGTACCCGTAAATCGTACCGGGCCCGAGGCCAGGAACGAACGCGTGAAAGTAGTGATACGTGCGGTGCCTGCTCGGCTCGAGCCGATACACCTTGGACGGCTTGACCCCATCGACCGCGTCGAAGATCAGGAGCTCCACCAAGCTGGCGTGCTTGGCATACACACTGAAATTGACGCCTCCCGGAACGACGCTCGCACCGAGTGGTGTCGGCGATCCCCGCTCCGGCACGCTGAGAGTCATGCCCGGGCGATGCTGCCACAAGGGCTAGAGGTAGTGCCAGGGCGTGGTACGCTCGGCTGTGTGACGAAAGTCGAGCTTGCGCACCGGGGACCCTCCTCGTGACTCGCGGCTTTTGGACCATCGCGCACTTTCGCGGCGCGCCCATTCGCCTGCATTGGACGCTGCCGCTCGGCGCGCTCGTCATGAGCAATTTTCGATTCGTGCCGGCGTTCTGGCTGGGCTTCACGCTGCTCATCCTGATTCACGAGCTCGGCCATGCGCTTTTGGTCCTGCGCTTCGGGCTCGGCCTCTCGGAGATCGTCGTTCACGGCGCGGGCGGCTATTGCCGACACGAGCATCACGGCTCGCCACTGCAGCAGGCACTCGTAGCCTGGGGCGGTGTGCTGGCGCAGCTCGCGGCGTTGGTCGTTTGCCAACTCGCCCTGCTCGTCCTGGGCCCGCCCACGTCGATGCAGCTCGCGATCTTGGTGCACGTCTTCACGACCGCGAACTTGTGGATCATCGGCTTCAACCTCTTACCCGTGGAACCGCTCGACGGCGCGAAGGCTTGGCGCCTGGTGCCCCTGCTCCTGCGAAGGCAACCTTCACAGGACGCGCCGTCGCGCACCTGGCTCGGCCGCCGCCGCACGGTCACGGAAACGCTGCGCGATCTCGAACGCACCCCTCGACCAGACCTGCTGCAAGATCTCGAGCCCGCCCCGCGACCTTCGTCGGCCGGCAAAGTCGCGACCGCAGCTCCTTCTCGCAGCCCCGAAACCTCGCAAGAACGCACGGATCGCATCGTCCGGGACCTGATCGCTCGCACCACTCAATCCAAGCGCGAGCCGTAGCGGAAGCGACGGCACAGCCTTTGCTCCCTTCGGGAAGCACGATGGCTACCCTCACCCAGCAGCGCTCTCCGTTGAATCATCCGTGGCGCATTGCCTCGCTCGTGGCGGTCGTGACCAACGCCACGTTCGGCTTTGCTGAGGCCCATTTACTGCCTGGGCCCAGCGTCGCCGAGGTGAGCGATCGCTACGCCAACCCTTCCACGCCCGCCGGCTACGCCTTCGCGATTTGGGGACTCATCTACGGGTCGACGTTCGCGTACGCGGTGTTCGCGCTGTTGCCCGCGGAGCTGAGGGTGCGAATGCACGACCGGACGGCGCCTTGGCTCACGCTCCTGAATGCGCTCGCGGTAGTTTGGATTTTGCTGTTTAGCGCGGAGCACCTGATTGTAAGCTTGCTGGTGGTCTTGGCGATGCTGGGGACGAGCGCCGTTTGCTACGTGATCGCGTCGCAGCACCTCGACAGCGAGCGCTTGCCACATTGGTGGCGAGCACCTTTTTCGCTGTGGTTGGGCTGGATGGGCGTCGCGGCAGTCGCGAACCTGGGCGTCGTGATCACGGCGGCGGGCTGGGACGGCATGCCCGTCTCGAGCGCGCTTTGGGCCACGCTGATGCTGCTGGTGGTCGCGGTCGCCGCGTCGATCGTCAACGTCGCGTTCGGTGATGGCATCGTGCCGTTGGTCGTGGCGTGGGCCGCCGTGGCTATCGCGGCTGCTCACTTTCACGAGTCAGCGCTGCTCGGTATCGTAGCCGCGATCGTGGCGTTCAAGGCCACGTTCTGGGGCGCCACCACCTTCGTGCTTTCACTGTTTCCGATCCCACACCACTATCGCGTCATCGCCGCGCGAGCCGCTCGCTACTCTCCCAAGACGGCGTGACCGTCGCAAAGAACCTGCACAGCTCACCCAATAGGAGCTCGGGCTGCTCGAGCTCCGGAAAGGCGCCGCCTCGTTCATGCTCGGTCCAGCTCACCACGCGGTGCCGCCGCTCGACGATGCGGCGCAAGCTGGGAGCGTCGAGCGGGAATGCGCTGAGCGCGATCGGTACGCTCGAGCCCGGCTCAGCTCCCCACACAGCCGCAGCGCTCGTCGCGAGCGTGTCGCAACCGATACTCCGCCCGACTGCGCGCAGGGTGAGACAGCCCAGCAGCCGCTCACACCAAATTGCTGATTTTCCCTCAAAATCCGCCAATTGAGCGAGCATCAACGCCAGCTCGTCGACCGGTGAGTCCGGGGCATTGAAGCGCCTTTCGGTCTCGAGCTCGCTCAGCAGCGCGAGCTGAGACTTCTCGGCGCTGGAGAGCGACGCCAGCTCCAGCGCATCCGCCGACGGAAAGCCGCTCAGTCGCGTCAGGTGAATTGCCATCACGTGCGGCGCGTCGAGCTCGGCGAGCTGCTGCGCGACCTCGGCACCACCTCCACTGCCGTGCACGACGTAGCGGTCGTGACCGAGCTTCTGCATCAGCTCCGCACACACTCGCGCGCGCGACCTCGTGTCGGCCGTCTCTTCGAGCGCGATCGGGCACACGACGTGAAACGCCGCCTCGGAAGTTCGCCCATACTTGCGTGGCTCCGCCAATGGCCCTAGTAAGGTCTCGACGCGCGGAACTGTCTCGGTGAGGAGCAGCAAAGGCACCGCGCTCTGCTCGGGTGAACCCACCTCCAGGAACACACAGTCGCCGTCGGCACCCGGGTAGCGCTGCAAACCGAGCGCGTTCAGCTCCGCTTCCAGCCGTCGAAAGTCGAAGCCCTGGAGCCAATGATCGAGCACCTCGTTGAGCGTTTCGGGTGAGGCCCCGCGCCAAGCTCCGACGTCCCAGGCCTCCCCGAGTGAGCGAGCCCGCCCTAGACGAAGCCCGAGCCCCTGCAGGGCCTGTTCCGGCACCTGCAGGCGGAAATCCTCGATTTCATTGGTGTAGTGACGAACCGCGGCGTTCATGTTCTGGAGCTTCCGCTCCCGACCTGTCAGCGGTATGTCAGGATTATACAAATGCAGAGAACTGAACGGCTTTTTGCCCTCGCTGAGTACCTGCGCGGGCGCCGAACGGGCGTGACGGCCGAAGCCCTGGCGAGCCGGTTCGCGGTCACGGTGCGCACCATTTATCGGGACCTCGACGCACTGAGGGCGGCCGCCCTGCCCGTATCGGCCGAGTCGGGGCCGGGCGGCGGCTTCGCGCTCGATCGCAGCTACAGCTTGCCGCCGGTCAACTTCACCGCGCGCGAGGCAGCGCTGATTTTGACGCTCGGTAAGTTCGCCATCGACATGCGCCTGTTGCCGTTCAGCGAGACCCTGCAGTCGGGACTCGACAAGGTACGAGCCGCGCTCTCCACTTCTGCGCAGCGCGAGCTCCTGAGCCGGCTCAAGGAGCTGAGCTTTCACGGCGTGCCCGGCTTACCGAGCGACAAGAAAGTGCGCGCTGCCGTGGAGCGCGCCTGGTTCGAGCAGCAACCGCTGCGCATCACCTACGTCGACGGCAACCACATCGAGAGTAAGCGCGTCGTCCGTATTCAGTCGGTCATGATGGATCGACACGAGACGCGCGTGGACGGCGCGGACGTCGATACCGGTGAGCGTCGGCACTTCAGGCTCGACCGCATCGTGGCCGCCGAAGTGCTGCGCCCCGAAGCTTGACCAGCGACGGGGCGCCCCGGCCACGGACGGTGC
>JBEHXA010000093.1:0-16359 GCA_048498935.1 Myxococcota bacterium | reverse complement strand
GCGAGCGGCTCCTCTGGCGGCACGAGCAACCCCGTCTCCTGGTGTGCGACCACCTCGGGCAACCCGCCGACCGCCGAGGCGACGCACGGCACCCCCACCTGCGCCGCCTGAAGCGCCACCAGCCCAAAAGGCTCACGCCACCGTGAAGGCATCACCACGAGCGTGGCGCGGCCCATCAAGGCAGGCACCGACTCGGGCGCAACCCAGCCCGTGAACGTGACCCGCTCGGCGAGGCCCAACTCCGACGCCAACGCTTCCAAGGCCGCTTTCTCGGGTCCATCTCCCGCGATCACCAGCCGCACCGATTCATGTTCTCCAATCACGCTCGCAAATGCGCGCAGCGCGACATCGAACCCTTTCTCTGGGACGAGACGCCCGACGGCCAACACGAACGGCAAAGCACCGACCTCCGGCCCCGCGTCGCTCTCGAGATCGCGAGCCGAGGACGGAGCCAGCGCGTTCATGATCACCGAAGCTCGCTCGGCAACCTCCGGCACTTCTGCCTGGATGTCCGCCAATTGTGCGTGCGACACGGCAACGACCTGCTGCGCGGCGCGCAGCGTGCGACCCAAGAGCTCCAGCGCCGCGTAACCCTGCGTCGTGGGCACGTGCACGGTAACGAGGCTCGGCGTCGGGACCCGCGCTTGAACCCGTTCGTGAAAAAATGGGCTCGGCCCGCTGAAGTTCAAGTGAATCAGATCCGGTTGCTCGGCCCGCACCAGAGCGACGAGCTCTTCGGTGACCTTAGCGATGCCCCGAATATCGCGATGCAAGAGCACCGAAGTAAACGGATAGCGATGGATCTCCGCCCCGCCAAACGCGGCCCGCGTCGGCAAGTTCGGGCTCGCTTGAGAGGTAACGACGGTCACGCGATGCCCGCGCGCCACCAGCGCGGAAACCTGATGTGCAGCCAGCACCTCCGCGCCGCCGATCAACGGCCAAAAGTTCTCTGCCCAGTAGACCACGTTCACGTGATCAACCCTCGAATGACCTCTACGGCAGCGCGCGGATCCTCACCCAACCGAAGCTCGTAGCAAGGCACGCGCGACGCGACCTCTGACAGCACGTTCGAGGTTCGTGCGTCGGCCAGCGGCAGCTGAAAGATGGTGCTCGGCGCGAGCGCCACGAAGCCGGCTGCGGCTGAAATGCGCCGAGCCGAGCTGAGCGGCTGTCCGGTGATGCGAGGCACCAAGAGCGCGCGGATCGGAAAACCCGCGAGCAAGCGCTTCGGCAGGGCCTCGTTCACGAAAATCACGGCCTTTTCGGAGCCGCGACGCGACGGATTGGCAGTGTGGCTTTCAAGCTCGGGAAACCGGCTGAACGCATCTGCGTTGAGCTTGGCGCTGGCATACGCGTTCCATGCGTAAGGCTCGCCCCGATGGCCGACCACGCAGCAGTCGTCGCCCAGGTAGCCGAGCCCGGTGAGCAGGCTCGCGATCGCGGTCGTCGACTTGCCGGACCCGGCCTTGCCGACCAGCAAGCATCCCCCGGCTGGCGTACCGACCGCCGCCACGTGCGCGAGCTGCAGCCCCTGCAAGATTGCCCACCAATGCAGGATGGTCCGAAACGGCGCTGCGCTCGTTTGGAACGGCAAGCGCCGCGCATCGCGAATCCAAAAGTAAGCGGACTGACTCGCGGCGTCGTAGACCGAAACGGCGCCGGCCACCGGATCGAGCGCGACGCGAACCGCGCTGCCTCCAAGCCCCGGGATTTCGCCGCGGCCTACGCCTGCTTCCCAGCTCCAGGTGGGCTGCGGCACCGGCACCTCGCTCGACACCTGATCCCAGACATGAATCGTGAGCACCGGCATCTCGCCGTCACGAGCGCGCTCAGCGAACGCGCGCAGCAAGGGCGGAGCAATCACTCGCCCAGCAAAGCGCAGCCGGATGTCGCGCTCGGCAAAAGCAACGCGCTCCTCGTGAATGCCCTGCTTCGAAGCGGCTTCAGTGAATGCTGCGGCCATGGCCGCAAAAAACTCCTCCGCCGCATCTCGCGGAGCTGCACGCGCACTCGAAGCCAGCGTCATTCGACCGGTGACGCCCCATTGGACGCCGGCTTATTGGGCCAACCAGACTCGTCCACGTCGTGCACCGGGTCGAGCCAAAGCAGTTCCTGCATGTCCGAATACTTCTGCAGCGACAGCGCTTGAAACACCGGCTTGAGCTCGCGAGCCTCCCACATGCTCCAAGGTCCAGCAGCAACGGGCGCGGCAGCGTCCTCGACAATCAGGTTCTCGCTCTGCAGCCGCTCGAGAAAGGCTGCCACCTCACTCGCAATCGACAGCCCAGCCGGCTCCTGCCAGCGCCCGGCCAAGAGCGCCGGGATGCGGCTAGCCGGAACGCCCCCAGCCACCATGCCCCAGACCTCGGCAGCCGTGTGACCGGCGCTGAAGTAGTCGCCACTCACCAGGTTGATGATCACGACCTCGTCGACGAAGATTTGATAGGTGACCGTCGGCTCGTTGATTCGCAGCGTCACCCGTCCAGAGTGCGTTTCGTCATGCCTTCCGTCAATCGGAACTCGATGCAACTCGCGCGACCACCGCCCGGTGATTTCGCGACTCTGATTCTCCGCGTACCGTCGCGTGGACGAAGACTGGTCGATCAGATCGGACAGTCTCACTCCCTCGAAAAACGCCGCTGTTTTCAGGTGACTTGTTCGCACTGACCGGCAAAAGTTGGCAGGATGGTCAGGTTTGGTGCGCGCAAGGCTTGGCGACCGAGCCCACCGGCGCGCCCTCGCTTCGCCACAACCAGCGATCCATCGCATGTAGTCGTGAGCGACGCTGACCTGCATCGCAACTGGCCGAGCGACGCACAGCAAGCGCTCATTCGCATCAGCTCGAGCCCCGACGACGCTTGGGTGCGCGCCAGCTGGAACGACTGGTGCACCCGCTTCGTCGTGCGCGATCCGGCAGCCGGCGCCTACCGGCTGCTGCCTGCCCTGTATCGACGTCTGCTGCGCGCCGGCGTGAACGACGACGCTATGCCGCACCTCAAGGGCGTCGCGCGGCACTGCTTTACGGCTGGCGCGCTGAATCGCAGGCTCGCGATCGAGGTCGTCGCCAAGCTGAGCGCGGCCGAAATTCCTGTATTGGCACTGAAGGGTCTGGCGCTCGCGCTTGCTTGTCCGGGCGAGGTGCCGCGGCCGATGTCGGACATCGACCTGCTGGTGCCGCCGCAGTACGCCCACCACGCCGTCGACATCGTCGCGCAGCTCGGCTTCGTACCCGGGCCTCACAACACATTTGCCAGCGTCAAAGCGGCCATCGGACACACGCACGGTCACGGCTTCCAACGCGGCAGCTCGCATCTCGATCTTCATTGGCAGTCGGTCCACCACGACCCCAACTTCAGCTTCGACAGCCCGGTATGGCAGCGCGCACGCGCCGTCGCGCTTCACGACCAGGTGCTGGCGCTACCCGACCCTACAGACTTACTGCTGCAAGTAGTCCTACACGGCTTGTTCTACAACGCCTCACATATTTGGACCTGGCCCGCCGACATGCTGGTCGTGCTCGACATCGCCCAAGGCCGCATCGACTGGCCCCGCCTGCTCGAGATCGCGCAAACACGTCGCTTGCTCGTGCCGTTGCGAGTCTTGCTCACCGCCCTCGACGCGTTCGCGCCCGGCACGGTTCCGCCCGACTACGCCCACGCTGTCGCGGCCGAAGGAGTCACTTTCGTCGAGCTCGCCGAGCACCGCGGCTTCACCGGCCATTGGACGCGCGCCCCCCAAGTCGACCTCCGCGCCCGCGACTACATGATCGCCCGCCGCCGCCAAACCCCCGGCCCGCTCGAGCCCGAACCGGCCTGGTCCTAGGCTGCCCCCTGCAGCGCGCGGCACCTCACGGCCCGTGCGTGCTCGCTTCGCTGCGCGCGCGCGGGGGCCCCCAAGCGCCGGCTACGCCGGACACGGGGGACCCGAAGGGCCTCACAACTTCTTCAGAATCGCTTCGACGTCTTTCCAGCACCGGCGAGCACGCATCAATCCTTGGCAGAAGCGGGACCATTTGACTGAGCGAGGATACTCAGCTGCGGCAGCGTTTCTTCTCTTCGCACGTGGCGAACGTCGGAAGTGCCTCCGCGTCGCTGAGCGTCAAGTTCCCCAACGAGTTGCGTCCGAATGGGATAAGGCTGCTGCCTGGCAGCCACTCCCGAACGCACTCAATCCGTCGCAGCCTCAACGCGCTAGGCGCCTGAGAGCGAATCGGCGTAGCTTTGAGTTGCTAGCTCGATGCTTGCTTCGTTGACGATCACTTCGCCGCGCTCCACGCGGTCCAGCTCCGTTTGTACGCGCACGTAGGGCAAGCCCGCCAGCAGCAGCGTAGCCTCGAATACACGCAACCTGACCATCGCGTCGCCCTCGGTTCGAATCCGATCGGTCAAGGCAGGATCAGGCCAGCGCGAGTGAAGCGCAAGCGCGGTCGCTGCCGCCGCACGCGCTCGCGGATCTGCATCAGTAGCAAGCATACTGCGAAGTAACTCCACCCGCTCACTCGCCAAGGAGTCCGCCGAGGTCAGAGCGCGAATACCAAGTACCCGCCAGCTCGGGCGCTCGTGTCGGATCCAAGTAGCAAACTCGTCCAAAGCTGGAACGAACCGAGTAGCGCAAAGCAGTGCGACCAGCCTTGCGGCGTCCTCGTCCGCCTCCTCGACGGTAGCGAGCCGTAGCTGGGCCAACGCCTTCTCCGGCTCCAGCGGAAAGGTTGGTGGGCGTTGTTTAGGGACGTCGAGCACCAGCCTCGCGCCCTCCAAGCGTCCCAAGGTCGCTGTCAACGCCTCGGTGGAACCATCCTCCGTCGCAGTCAAGCGTAAGGCTTCAATCAACCAGCCCGCCCTTCGCCAATCGACCCGACACTGCACGCCGATTGCAGAGGGCGCCATCTCACCGCGCGTCACGGCCGGAAGGTCGCCTTCCAGGCCCTCATAGTAAGAAGTGAATCCAGCCAGAAGGTCGACTTCCCATTCCACTTCCTTCACCTCGACGGGCGACAGCGGTCGAGGCACGAAAGGAGACGGCGCACCGGACGAACGCGCATGCTCAGAAAGCAGCGGCTCGGGACCTACCCAGGCGTTATCGATATCGTTGAAAGCAGCGTCGAGGTAGTCGGCCACCGCAGTCTGCACGCCCGCTGGATCCAACCCGACCGGTGGGTGAAGTCGCCGCGTTAGCCACTGGATCACCTGCGCGAGGGGCTTGCCCTGTACCTCTGAAAGAATCTGCCGCTCAATCAGGTCCCACGCAACAATGTGTCGGCGAGCGAAACCGGGCTTGAGCTGAAGCTCTGCCTCGTCGTCTACCTCCGACGGCTCCTCTCGTTCCGCGATCGTTCCGCGATGCTTACGAAAGAGAGCTGCCACGTACGAACGATCGGGCTTCGTCTTGCCGTCTACGCAAAGATCGAATTCATGATCTATGACCGACCTATCAAGGCCACCTTGCTCGAGGCTTGCTGCCAGGGCGCTCGCTCGAACGACCTCGTCGGGGTCATCCTCTAGTGAATCCAGGAGCGCGGCTTCCGGCCAAGCAGACATGCGCCCGAGGGTTGAGGCAGCTTCCTCTCGGACCATCGGGTCAACATCACCGCGAAGAACGTCCTTAACTCGAGGTAACAATTCAAGCGTGTCGCCAGACACGCACCTGAGCGCCGCGCGACGCCAAGTGCCGACCGAGCTGCTGAGCAATAGCTCCAGGATCGATATCCGAGCAGGTCCGTCCAGAAGGCGCAGCTCGTTAAGGGCATCGCCACAATCCGAGGCCTCGCGCTGAGCGGACAACGCTTCGCGAAAATAGTCCAGCAGGGAACTTTCACGACCTGCCATGGTGACGCCTAGCCTCCCAGCTTAGACTTCAAGGTTCCTATTTGGCTCATGAGCACCGTGACTGATTCCATAGCTACATGTAAGTCATCGCGGTCACCCAGAAGGGAAGCTGGCAGGAGAACACCGCGGAGCCAAATCAGTTGATTTTCGTCGCTCAAGACGGCTGTCAGCAGCGCATGACGGTCAGCGTCGGTGTTAGCACGCGCCAGGCGCCCTGGGTAGCGACGCACGCTTGCGTGCATCTCCGCGACGTCCTGGACCGCTTTAGCTTGCGCGTGCGTCAGCGGCCCCTGCTTCGCCTCGGGTAGGTCGACCGCAGTCTGCTGAGCAATGTTTTGGGCGCCTTGACCCGGCCACAGGTTGAGCGGCGCATTGAAGCGGTCGGCCAAGTATTCCTTCGCGGCTGCTTCGAGGGAACTCTTGTCGGGAGGATTGGCTGGCGCTGACCCCCGCAATGCCAGCCATCCCGCCGCTATGGAGAACTTCTTTTGATCCAATGCTTGCTTGGCCTCATCGCGAATCAAGCTCCACGCAATGATGTGCCTTCGGTGCAGGCCGTTCACCAGTTGAGGCTTGTCCTTGCGTGGTACGTTGATGAAGCCCTCGGGATAGAGCTCTGCCAAGGCGCGGTCCGTGCTCTTTCGCCACCCAGGTCGGCCCTTTTTCTTCCAGTAGTCCTTGGGATCAAACGTAAAGAGCTGTTCCCCGCTGTCCGATGTGCCCAGCAAAGCCTGGATTTGTCCAAGCAGTCCAGCGAGCTCATCCTGAGCGGCTTCAACCTTGTCGTCGCTCGCCGCCACACTCGTCTGGGCACCCGGCTTGCTACTCTTCGCTGTCTTAGCCACTTGAGCAGCGTTCGTGGCCAACGCGGACGCCTTTGTTTGCGCTTCTCTGATGAACGCCTCGACCCGAGCTGCTTCGTTGGGCTCCGTCTGTCGTAGACGAAGAGCGCCCTGCTGGTAGTGATCCAGAGCCAAGGCGATCGCCTCGGGCGTGCTCGCCATCATCACCTTCGTTCCGGCGTCGGTCGTGACGATCCACATCCGGTGCGAGTCACCGGCCGCGCTCCATGAAACGACTTTTCCAATCTGGCCGTCGAACTGCCCGCCACTGCTCCCATCCGCGCCTTCGCCTGCCGTCGTTTCGCCAGGCGGCGCAGCTCCGCCAATGCCCAGCTTGCTCAGCAGCACCTTCGCTTTGCTGGCCAAGAACCCGATGACCTTGTCGAGCGCTGAGAGGACGAGGTCTTGTAGGCCCTTCACGACGCCGGCGATCTTTTCGGGGAGGTCGCCCATGCCGGCGTAGTCGGCGAGGAAGTCAATCACCGGCGCGATCAGGCCTGCGAGGGCGGTTTCCACCGCGGTCGCCATGCCTCCGATGTCGCCGGACAGGATGTCCGCGATGCCGTTTACGACCGTTTCCACCAGCCGGAAGATGCGGGCAGCGTTGTTGAAGACCCACTTGAGGACGCGGTAAACGAGCTCGATCGCTTGGGCGATGGCGCCGGCGGGGTTGAAGAGGAGCACGATACGCGCGGCGATTTGGGTGATCAGCGTTTGGGTGATGAAATCGATGGCGGCGCTGAGCACCATGTCCAGAATGTTCTGGGGGTTCAGTTGCTCCTTGATGAGCTCGAAGATGCCTTCGGGGCCCAGCGCCAGGAACTGCGAGACCATGGCCCAGGTCTTTTCGATCAGGGCGACGTTCTCTTCGCCGATGTGCTTCGCCAGGAGCTCGCGGATGCGCGGCCAGGTGATGCCCATCAGCTCCAAGAAGAACGTGATCACGCTCTTGAGCGAGAAGTCGCCGGGGATGCTGACCCCCACTGAGCCCATGGCCGAGAACAGCCAGCCCAGCAGGCCCTCGAGCAAGTGTTTGCCGACGTTCGCGAAGAACTGCTTGAAGCCTTGAGCCAGCGCCGCCGCCAGGTTGTTGGCGAAGCCGAGCGGATCGTTGGCGATGTCTTCGATGACCTGGCCAACCTTGGCGACGACCGCCCAGAAGGCGTCCGGCGGGATGCCAGCGAGCTTGAGCAGGCCGTTGATGATCGCGCGCGCCGGGTCGGCTACGAACTCGCCGACCGCGTCCTCGATCTTGCCGATGATGCCCTTGGCCTCTTCGCGCAGCGCGGCGATCTTCGAGCGCGCGTCCTCGACCGCTTTCGTGGTGCGCTCGAGCAGATCGCGATTGAGCTCCTCGCGGGTTTGCTGGACCTTGCCGCGCAGCTCGCCGAAGCGATCGTCGAACTTTGCCTTCTCGCCGGCGGCCCAGGTCTCGAGCGACGGATCCAGGCCGGTGAACAGCGCTGCGATTTGCTGCTCTGCTTGCTCGATGAGCGCTTCGGCGGTTTTGACGACCGTGTTGACGTCGGAAGAGATCTCGCTGGCTGCGTCGCAAACAGCCTTACCGAACTGCGACTCTGCCGCGGCGTATGTCTCGATCACCCAGTCGGGCAGCCCGAATACGGCATCACCGAGCGAATTGAAGAAGCCGCCGAAGCCGCGGTAACGTTCGTCGATCCACCCGCGGACCATCTTCAACGTGCCCTCGAATTGAGACGAGGCCACGTCGATCTTGGCGTCCCACTTGGCGCGCATCTTCTGCGGCAAGGGGTTCAGCTGCTCCAGCACCGCGGCCTGCGCTTGGCGATAGATGGCCTCGGCGCGCTCGCTGAGGTGCTTGCGCTGGCTCTCCTCGCTCAGCACCATTTTGCCTTGTTGCGAGCTATCGCCCGCAATGGCCGTCTCGCGCGAACGCTGCAGCGCCGCCAGCGCGCGCAGCTGCAAGCTGGTCATGTCGCCGCTGGCGGTCTCGAGCGCCACTTGTTGCTCGGCCGCGACTTTCGCTGGGTCCTTCGCGGCGAGGCCTTGCAGCTCGCCAGTTGCTTCAGCAGCGGCGGCAAGCGGCCCCTCGCCAGCCTTGGTCGCTTCTTGGGCGGGCTCGGTCTTCATGCCCGCGCCCGCGAGCTTTTGATCTTGGGCCCGAACGTCGTTATCGAGCGAGATGTTCTCGGGCGGAACGGCGTTTGGCGTTGCGTCGCTGGCGCGCACGTCGGGCGTCGCGACGTCGGTAGGTGGAGCCTGCACGGGCTCGGGCGTGAGCTGAGGCGAACCGTCCGGGGGCGATTCGATCTTCTTCGCTTCGCTGCCTGCCTGCTCGGCGCCGGCCTCGACCTTGCTGTTGACGGCCTTACCGACGCGCTCTGCCGCGGCGCGCGGCTTGGCCAGGTACACTTCCTTCTCGCTGAGCGGGCGCCCTTCGCGGATCGCGCTCGCGATGTTGCCGCACAGCTCGAGGATGCGTGGATCGGGCGGCGCGCGACCGCCGATCAGATCGATGAATGCGGCTTCGGCGCGGGCTTTCGTCTCTTCCCCAGGCTCGGTGACTGCGCCGCGTGCGTCTTGAGTCTTTTCACCGGCGCCTGGCAGCGTGGACTTGGCGTCAGCAGCACCGCCGGCGCGTCCCTCCACCCCTGCTAGCCGATCGAGCTCGTCGGCGGAGAGCGCCATGGGCGGCGCCGGCATCAAGATATCTGCGCCGCCGCCTTCTTGAGCACCGGGTGCGGCTGCGGCGCCGCTCGCACCTGCACTAGCTGCGCTGGGCGCCGGTGACGCGGGGCTCGTAGCGCCTGGTTCGCCGCCAGTGCGCGCTCCAGCCTCGCCGCCACCGCGCGCCGGCTTTGCCGCAGCAGGCGCAGGCGCAGGCGCAGGCGCTTGTGCAGGTGCGGCTGCGGCGGGCGCGGGATTGGCCGCAGGCGCGGCAGTGGAGGCTGCAGCATTAGGCGCCGCGGCTTCACCACCGCTCGCTGCCGGCGCGGCGCTACCGGCACCACCCGGGTATTGCTTGCCTTGCGTGGACGCCATGCCGTGCGTGCGCTGCTGCGCCACGTGCGTGAGCTCGTGCCCGAGCAAGCTGCGCCCACTGCTCGTGCCCGCATCGAGCTGACCGCGCGCGAAGCTGATGGTCGAACCTTCAGTGACAGCGAGCGCTCCGTGTGCGTCTGCTGATCGCGATGCGGCGGCGTCGCTCCGCAGGGTCGCGCCGGCGAGACTCACCCCAAGGTGTTGCTCAGCGACGCTGCGTGCCGCGTGCGGAATTGGGCCATGACCGACGGGGCCGACCGATCCGAGATCGGCACCGATGCGGGCTCCGATCGAGTCGGCCTGGCGCTCCGCTGGATCTTGAGAGGGATCGACGCGACGTAGCTGCGACGCGGACGAGGGCCGGGCGAGCTGCGGAGCAGCCTTGAGCTGGCAGCTGGGGCAAGATTGTTCTTCTTCAGTCGCAGCGCCGCAGGTCGCGCAAGCGGACTTGAATTGTCGCGTTGTCGGGGGCCGGGCCAGCGCGGGCGCGCGTGTGGCCGCCGACCTCTGTCGGGCTTGTTCGGCCGTGTGAAGAGTTTCGGCGAGGCTGGTGCCGGCGCCCTGAGGCGTGGATGGGGGCGATGTGGGTGGCGGTGGCTGGGCGCTGTAGCCCGAAGCGAGTTTGGCCTGAATAGTCGCAGGTTTTGCGACCTGCTCTTCTTCGGGCTTCACTGAATGCAGCTGCGGCGCGGCCTTGGGGCTGAGTGGCGCGCGCTGCTGCTTGGCTTGCTCCATGGCCCGAGTGCCCGCTACCGGCGGTGAATGAGTTCGACGGGTGCGTTCGCCAAAGTGCTGCTAAAGTCCGGACACGAAGGATGGTGCCGTGATGCGTGTTGCGAGGATTGGGATCGCACTAGTGCTGGTGGTGTTGCCGTGGGGCTGCTCTTCGGACGGCGGCGACGGCGATAACCAATGCACCAAAGGTCAACAAGTGTCGTGCGACTGCGCCGGAGGCCTGAAAGGCACTCAAGTGTGCGGCGCCGACGGCTCGTTTGGGATGTGCTCGTGCGGCGGTGGAACTGCCGGGAGCTCGAATGGCGGAAGCGCCGGGACCTCGAACGGCGGAAGCTCTGGGAGCTCGAACGGCGGGAGCGCGGGTGCGGGCGGCAAGGGCAGCGCAGGAACGACGAGCGCAGCTGGCAGCTCGCAAACGGGCGGCATGACCAACGGGGGCGCAAGCGGAGCCGGCGCGATGGGGGGCTCGAGCTCGGGTGGGACCGCCGGCGGCACTGCGGGAGGCTCCGCTGGGACGGGCGGAAGCTCGAACGACAATGATTGTCACCTTGGCGAAGACTGTCAGGGGCCGACCGACTGCTGCACTGAGCTCGACGTCGAGTGCAAGAACCAAACGTGTTGTCGCGGCGCGCGCGGCACCTGCTCACAGAGCGGCGATTGTTGCGGCGGGCTCCCCTGTACCAATCAGGTGTGCTGTCGTCCCCTGGGAGAGCCTTGCAAAACCTCGATGGATTGTTGCTCGAGCTCCGCACAAGGGCA
The DNA here is from genome assembly GCA_048498935.1 of Myxococcota bacterium. Classification (GTDB taxonomy): domain Bacteria; phylum Myxococcota_A; class Polyangia; order Polyangiales; family Polyangiaceae; genus PMG-095. The sequence continues at coordinate 5,177 of JBEHXA010000093.1, read as the reverse complement.
TCCAATGAGTTGCGGTTTTCATGGAGCTCTTGCTGGCGCGTTCTGCGGGCATTCCATGAGCGGGGCGCCGTGCTCCAGCGAGAAGGATTGCGCCAACAACGTCTGTGGCCCTGACGGCAAGTGCATGTAACCGTCATTCAAATCAACACCTTGTTACCTGGGGAGGGGTAATCAGCACACTCGTGACGTTAGCCGGCGGCGGACCGGGCATGAGCGCCGGGCCCGTCGGGGTACTTGGCGCTGCAGATAGGTGAACGTGCTGACTGAATGCGCGATCTAGGAACGGCACGAGAACCACACCCGCTCCGTTCACGCAAAATTTGGCATCTGCCGTCTCGACTTCGAGACCTTTTGGGAAATTCATCACGGCACGGTCCGGAGGAGGCGCATCGGCGGGTGGAAGCTGCCCGGCAGCAGGCACGAACGACGGCGTCCCCGCAAAGCCCAGCGACGGAGCAACGAGGTTGACCGCACCCGTCGGAGCTTGAATGACGACTTGGACGTCCGAGTGAATCTTCAGTCCATTCGAGTCCATCGTGATGGAGGACCCTGTTTGAGGTGAAGATCCGTTGAAGATCACCTCGATCTTGTTCGAGTCTTCGTCGAAGGTGACGCGGCCGATGCTGGTCACTACGCCGTGCACTTTCGGAGGTGACACCTCGCCGGGCGGCTTCTTTTGTTTGGAGTGGGCGTAACCCAGGATGATGGGTTCGTTGACGTCGCCGACGAGGAAGCCGACGATGACTTGGTCACCTTCGCGGGGGCTGAAAAATACGGTCGTTTGCTCGTTTGCAACCGGGCGAGCGACGGCGGCGTAAACGGGCTCCCCGGTGTCGTCGTACTGGTCCATGTGGACGCGCACGCGACCCATCCCCTGAGGGTCAGCGGTGGAAACCACCGTCCCGAGGTAGATGCCGTAGTAACGCTGATACAGCTCGCCGGTTCTCATAGAATAGCTCCAATGGCCTTGACCACCGCCGCGACGCCACTCTGCGGGAAGGCTGCGATCCGTCGCACCGTGAACTCGGTTTGGTAGCCATTGCCGCCGAGCTTGTGCGTGACCGACGTGATGTAATAGTTACCGTTGAAGCGACCGACGCCGCCGATCTCGATCACGGTGCGAGCGCGGAGGCGCGGGTCCCCGACGACATTGCCGGTCGCGGTGATGGTGCTGTCGAGGTTTCGCTTCAAGATGCCGATGGCGAGGCGCTTGGCGTCGTCCGGATCTTTGGCAAGGTAATTGGTGACCACCTCGACGCGGTCGCCGGCCTGCCCAGCGCTGGCGACCTTGTCGAGCGCCGTGGCTGCAGCTTGCTCGAATGGCAAGCTCAGCCCGGCTGAAACCAGCTCTTCAGTCGTGGCGGTAGCTTCGAACACCTCGCCGTCGCTGGTGCGACCCTTGACGACGACCTTGGTGGGCTTGCCGGTGCCGTTGAACGTGGGCTCGAAGCTGAGCAGCCCCCGACGGTACGCGTAGCTGACCGCAGCAGGCTGCTGATCACCCGACTCGTACACGAACAGCGTGTTACCGAAGCAGAGTAGCTCGAGCTCGGCGAGGTTGATGCGATTGGTCAGGTACTGCAGCGCGTCCTGATCGGTGGGGCGCCCTTCCTTCTTGCCTTCACTGGTGGTTGGCTTGAGCGTGGCCGGCGCCGCGACGTGCAAGCCCACGCTGCTCACGATTTGCTGGGCGATCTGCGCTTCGTTCGCGGCCCCGTGGGGGGCGCTCGCGATGTCCTTCTGGCTGCGCAGCCAGTCGCGACGATCGACGGCCGTGACGGTGACCCGCGACTCCCCTTCAGCGGGAAAGCTGACGCTGAGCTTCGTGACGATGCCGTCGAAGAACCATTGGAGGTCGGAGCCGTAGCCGAAGCGGACCGCGATTGTGTCGCCGTAGTCGAGCAGCGGGTACACACCAGCCTGCCCCGCGTTCAGGTTCGGCGGAATGTCCGTGTAGCGATAGGTCTGGCTCACGCTATCGAAGACGTTGACCACTTCGATCGTGACCTGGGCGAGCGGCATGCCCTTTTCGACGCTCTCGTTGAAGGTAACCGAAAGAATGTCGTCGGTGCGCTGGCCCTTCTTCTCGCCGTACGGCCCGGCGAGGGGCAGCAACTGATTCAATTTGGGCGGCGGTGCGACGGGGTTGTTCGATTGACGGTAGAGGCTCGCGTCCAGGCGCTCGATCTCTGCCTTCATCGCGTCCTCAGGAGCGAGCACGCCCTCCGAGAAGAGCCCCGGCGTGCGCTTCACGGCTGCGGGCTTGGCGAAGAAGACCTCGTAGCGCGGAACGTATCGGTCGTTCCGCTTCAGAAGGGTCTCGAGGTCCAAGTTGGACTGAACCATGGTCTACCCAACTAGAGAATCTTCGGCACAATCAGGCTCGCGCCCGGCACCAATGCCAATGGATTCGAAAGGTTGTTGGCGCTGGCGATCGGGCGCCACAAGGTGGAGTCGCCATACTCGCGAAACGCCACCAGCGGCAGCGTGTCGCCCTCGCGCACGACCACGACGTTGGAGAGATCCGGGCTACCGAGCCGCATGTCGGCCAGCTGCTCGCTGGCTGAACGGTGCTCGCGCAAGCTGAGGCTCGCGGTAGCCCGGATGGGCAAGCCTTCGCTATCGAACAGCAGGTACTTGGTGGAGAGCGACGTCGCGACCGCGCTCACCATGACGACGCTGTTTCCCCACAGCAGCTGCACGGGCGGAGGCGCGTGCAGCTGCTCGTTTTGGAGCAGCAGCCGCTCGAGCGGGCGCACGAACAGGTCGCGCACGCTCTGCCCCGTCGCCAGGCGACCGTCTTGCACGTTGTCGGTAACGTCGAGAAAGAGCTCGAACGTCATCTTGTCGCCGTTGCCCCGCACGTACTGAATGATGGGCGATTCGAGCCCGGGCACGGCCACTTCCGCGTAGGTGCTCTCGCGATCGATGGAGTACTCGGTCGGGTTGAAGAGTACCTCGAGCCTGCCATCGTTGAAGCCCGGCACCTGCGGCCTGATGCCGCCCTTGAGCGTGGGCAAGACCACGATGGTGAGCTTGGACAGGCGCCTCTCGAGATCGGCCATGACCTACCCTCCCCCGCTTTCTTGGCTGCCACCGGCGGCCGGATCGGCAGGATCGACGTCGGCTCCGGACCCGCTGCGCTGCGCCTGCCGCTGTTGCATCAGCTCTTCGCGCACCACCTGCTTGATCAGCTTGCGGATCTTGACCTCGTCCTGAATCTCGAGCGTCGCGCTCATTTCTTCGATCACGAGCGGCATCACTGAGCTCCCAGGAAGTCGCTACCCGGAATGAGCACCAGCCCTTCGTGCGCGATCTCGACGGACTCCACCGCCACCGCGCTCTGCGAAGCGTTCCAGCTGGGCCCGGTGTACTTGGCCGGCAAAGCTCGCATGGCGTACCAAACCAGCGCCGGGTCGCCGTCGCGATCGAGGTGCGCGATCAGCACCGAACGACGCGCCCCAAAGCTGCCCCGGCGCACCTGATCGAACCAAAGCCACAAATCAGGTGTCAGCGCCACGCCGCGCTTGAACGTGATGTTGCCGAAGTTGGTCTTGGTCGCAAACTTGTGGGTGAAGTCGTTGCGACCGCCCTCGTTGTATTCCTTGATCTCGATGCTGCCGTCGAGGCCGCTCACTTCCTGAAAGCCCGCCGCGATCGAGCGCACGCCGCCGGACGCCAGTGCGCCTGCGACCAACGCCGTCTCGGCGAACGTGACCGCGAAATTGAAGCCGGGCAGCGGGTTGGAGGGCGAGAGCGCGGGGAACGTCATAGGGCGATCGGCTCCTCGACCACGTTGGCGATGCCTCGCTGCAAGTGCAGTCGAACCACCAGGAACTCGAGCGGCAACGCCGGCGCGACGCCGATGCGCGCCGTGAGCACGCCGTTATCGCGCTCCGACTCGGGGTTGAGCGACTCGTCCACCCGAACGAAAAAGCCCTCTTCCGGCTTGGACCCGGCGAGCGCGCCCGCCGAAAACAGGTCGCGCAGCAGCCGCTCGATGTCGCGACGGAGCTGAATCCAAGTAGCGGGGGAATTGGGCTCGAACGTGTAAGAGAGCCCGATCGGGGTCAGCGCCTTGCGCAAGAAATTGAACAGCTGGCGCGTCGAGATGAAGCGCCAAGGCTTCCGATCGGGCCAAGCCAGGGAGCGCACGCCCTGAATCGTGATGCCTTGCGGCAGCGCGATGCGCAGCGGATTAATGCCGATGTCTTGCAGCTCCTCTTCCTGAAGGCGGGTGAGCTGCTGGTCGAGTGCGACCAGCCCTTCGACCGCCACGTTGCCGGTAGCGACCCAGGGGCCCCGCTCGCGAGCCGTGCGGGCGATCTGCCCGGCGACGAACGCCGAGGGTGGAACCAACATCGAGTCGTCACCTTTGTAGACGGGGCCGGCCACGATGAGCGGCCAGGGCGTGTACATGGTCGCAAACTCGCGCGCGCTGACCTCGGCCCGTGCGGCCCGCCATTCTTCTAGCGCGCTGGCACCGTAGGGCATGAGAAAGCGGGGCCCACCGAGCGGCGGGTCCACCACCGCGATGCGATCGCGCGCGTTCTCGGCGCTCGCCATCAGCTCGTCGGTGAGCGCGATGGCCTGTTCGGCTTCGAAAGCAAGCCGCTCGACACCCTTCGTGGCGTAGATGCGGCTCCAGAGGTCAGGCGCGAACAAGATGTCGGGCAACGCCGACTCGCTCATCGCCTGCAAGGTGCGCCGAAACGAGAGCTCGAGCTCGAGCAACGAGCCGCCAACCGCCAGCCCGTCCACCCCTCCCGACAAGCGTACGACGACGCTCGGCGTAGGCAGCTCAGGCTCGAGCGTGGGATCCGACGTAATACGCAGAATCGTCGTTTCCAAGAGCTCGTTGGCGGCGGAGACGTTCCGGGAGTCGAGCCCGTACACCACGACGTCGGCGCGATTGGGCTCCCGAATGCGCAGATCGAAGGTGGGCTCGTACTCCTCGACGATGATGTCGCTCGTCGAGCTCGTGACGGGATTCGTGGCCAGTGTGAGCGTCTGGCTACCGGCAGAGAAAGCGCCGACGCTTTGAATGCGCGACCACACGTCTTGATCGCCCGTGATCAGGCGAACCGGCAAGCCGACGTCCGTACCGTCGAACTTCTTCGTGAGACCGGTGAACGACAAGGTCGTCGGCGACGGTAGGACCGTGCACGCACCGCGTA
>JBEHXA010000092.1:0-16418 GCA_048498935.1 Myxococcota bacterium | reverse complement strand
CGACGACGGTGAAGATGGCGGTGCACGCGCCGATGCCGAGCGCGAGCGTGATCAGGGCGATGGCGGTGAAGCCGGGGGACTTGGCGAGCTGGCGGAAGGCGAAACGGAGGTCGGAGAGCATGGGGCGGGAGAGCTGTAAGCTTTAAGCGGTAAGCGCTGATCTTAAGGCGGCGGAAGGTGGTTTGGGCGTTGTGCTGCACCTTGTGGCGATCTTCGGTGCCGAGGCGCGCGGTTTGCCGCTCGAGCGCCGTGCCGACGTAGTCGAGCACGCTCTGCCGCTTCTTGCGCAGCCGCACCAATGCCGGATCGGGCTGATCGCCCGTATACCCGGCGAACAGTGAGTCGAATAGCTTGCGCGGATCCCCCTCCGCGCTGAACGGTGCGCGATCCCCGGTCCACGACAAGGTGTCGCGACCGCTACCGTTGTTGCCGCGCGCGCGCACGCTGAGCGTGGGAAACGGGAGCGCAGGCTGGTTCATTGCCTGCGCCTGCTTGTCCAGCTCTTGCCCGATGTGAATGTCGATCGATTTGGACGAGGCGAGCGCCAGGCCGGGCCCGCCCGGATCGTGCGGCGGGTCGCCGGTGGCGATACGGGTAGCGGTGAGCACCGCGCCCCAGTTGTGGTGAGCATCGCCGTTGCCGCCGAAGGGGTTGTCTTCCGACCACACGCGCATGTCGACGCCGCGCGTGAAGATGAGCTTGGACTTGTGAGCTTCCAGCGGCTTGCAGATCTCGGGCAAGACCAGGTTGCCCTCCGTGCCGCTGGGCCAAAACGCCTCTTCGATGGTCCCGTTGCCGGTCACGCAGAACACGATGCGCAGCGGAAAGGTGCCTTCAGCCCCGTACGTCTTGTCCTGATGCAACAGGGGCAAGAGCAAGGACGAGGCGCCCGTGGCGGCCAGCAGTTGACGGCGAGTCAGGCGCGTCATGGCGTCACCACCTCTCCTTCGGTGAGCGCGCGGTGCGAAAACGGCAGCGTGCGCGTGATGTCGACGAGCAACTTCCGCGTATCGAGGGCGGACGCGGTGTAGGCGCTCTCCAGGTAGGTCGCCGCCGCAGCATCGTCGTCTTGCTCGAAGCGGTCGATGGCGTAGCGCAGCCATTGCCGGGTGAAGCAATGCTGAGCTTCTTGGGAGCCGGCGAGCGCTCGAGCCAGCTGAGCGGCGTCTTGGAAGGCGACCTCGGCGCCGTCGAGCAGCACGGCTCCGCTCGCGTCGATGGCCTGGGTGCCGTCTTTTTCGCGGAACTTGCCCGCGCCGTCGAAGTGCTCGAACGCGAACCCCAGGGCGTCCATGGTGTCGTGGCAGGCGGCGCAGGTGGGATTGATGCGGTGCTCGGCCATCTGTTCCCGCAGGGTCTTGCTCGGATCTGGCGGGGGCAGATCGGGGACTACGTTCGGCGGAGGCGGTGGCACGCTGGAACAGAGCATGCGGTTCATCACGAACTTGCCACGCCGGACCGGAGAGGTGCGGTAGGAGTTGCCTTTGAAGGCCATCACCGAGGCCTGGGTGAGCAGCCCTAAACGGCCCGTTCCGCTCAGCTCGGCGCGCCCGCTGCCGTCGGCGCTGACGCCGTAGTACCGAGCCAGCGCCGGATCGGTGATGGTGTAGTCGGCCGTGAGTAGCGTGCTGAAGGTCGGCGCCGGCCCGCGCAGCACGTCACGCGTGAAACTGAGCGTTTCTTGTTGCATGGCAGAGCGGAGCTCGGGGGTGAAGTCCGGAAACGCGCCGCCGTCTTTGACGAGCGTCGGAAGTGGAGTCAGCTCGAGCCATTGCGATACGAAGTCGTCGAACACCTGGTCGGCGCGCGGATCGTCGAGCAGGCGTTGAGCTTGGGCCGCGACCTGTTCGGGCGTGCCCAGCTCGTTGGCATCGGCGGCAGCCAGCAGGGCGTCGTCCGGCATCGAGCTCCACAAGAAGTAGGAGAGGCGCGACGCGACCTCGTAGGCATCGTATTTCACGAGCTGCCCATCGAGCTGCGGCGCCTTCAGGCCCCGCTCCCAGCGGTACAAGAAGCCGGGAGCCTGCAAAATGGCTTCGACCAGGACCCCCAGCGCTCCCTGGAAGTCGTAAGCCATGTCCGGGTCGGTTCTCAGCTTGTCGTAGAGCGCCATCAAATCGCCGACCTCGAGCTGGTCGAGCGGGCGACGAAAGGCGCGCTTGCCGAAGCTCTCGACGAAGCCGCGCGCGCACGCAGTCTCGTCGGCCGTGCACGCTATTGCCGCGCCCGGCCCGTTGCCGGACAGCGCTGTTACGGCGCCCTCGGCCAGCTCCATGAAGCGCTTCACCTCGAGATCCGAAACCGTGCCCGGCACCGCGAACGAAAGCTCGACTGCGTTGTCGGTCGGGACATCCTTGCCGGCGTCGAAGTCGGCTGGCAGCGCCGGCAGCAACGCGCGCACGGTGTTGGTTAGCTCGAGCTGGCCGAGGCGACGAAGAGGTGAGGCACCGACGGTCGAGCCGGTGACGGCGGTGCCGTCCGGGTTCGCCATCGGGGGCGCCGACGTGGAAGGAGACGAGCTACCGCTGCTGCCGCCGCCACCGACCACGGTGCTGCTACCGCCGGCGCTGGCGTCGCTGCTGGGTGCTCGGCCTCCGCCGTCGATGTTGCCTTGGCAGGCGCTCAGCGCGAGCACGACACCGAGTAGCGAAGGGTCGAAGCGCAACGTTAGCCTCCGGGGTGACAGGGCTGTGTGGGCGCCTGACGGGCTTCGGATCACTCGCGGCACGCCAGGCGCGCAGGTGCGGGCAGGCGCGAAAGTTCTTCGCGATGGCTTTGCGCGCGAGAAACCGCTGCCATGCGTTGGCACAACCTGGCACGGTGGGACCAACGGGGACAAATTGGTTTATTGATTAAAATTATATAGTTATACGCGTCTCTGCAAAGCGTCTGGGCCAACTGAGTGTGGCCTGTGCCTTGCAATACGTGCCCGCGGAGGAATTGCCATGCGTTCGGTCTACTGCTCTCTGCCGCTGCTCTCCGTCGCCGCGCTCTTGGTTGGTGTGGGGTGCAACAGCAACCCTGAAGACAAGGGTCCGACTAGTGACCCCGACTCGGGTTATTTCGAGTCGGCCGCCCAAGGTTCGGGGAATCCCGAGCTTGGGGGCGACGCTTCGGGCAACGGAACCGGCGGCACCGGCTCCGCAGCACCAGCTGTACCGGGAGCTGCTCCGCAAGACGACGGGGGCGCGGCGCGCGAGATCGCCGAAGCCGACATCATTCAGATGCAGGGTACCAGCCTCTTCGCCATGTCGCGGACGGGCGGGCTCAGTGTCATCGACGTGAGCAACCCAAGCGCGCTGAAGATCTTGGGCCGCTATCGAACCAGCTTCACCCCGTTCGAAATGTACGTGAAGGACGGCATCGTCTACGCCATGTACTCGGATTGGGGCCAGTTCGTTCCGAGCGAGGAAGACAGCACCAAGTACGTTTGGAAGCAGACCAGCGAGCTCTTGGCGCTCGACGCCACCGACCCCGCCAACATCACGAAGATCAGCGAGTACGAGCTCCCTGGCGAAATCAGCGACAGCCGACTCGTCGGTGACGTGCTGTACGCGGTCAGCTACCAAAATGGTTCGTGCTGGGATTGCGCGCCGACGCCGAGCACGAACGTGATCTCGATCAACGTTGCCAATCCGGCCTCACCCGCCAAGGTCGACGAGCTGTCGTTCGACGACGAAAGCCCCGAGTATAGCTGGGGCAAGCGCAGCATCGCGGTGACGACCGATCGCATCTACATCGCGGGTCCCGAGTACGGCTACCAGCAGCCTGAAAACTCCACGATCCAGGTGGTCGATATCTCGGACCCCACGGGCGTGCTCGAGCCCGGCACCGCGTTCAAGGTGCGTGGCCAAATCACCAGCCGCTGGCAGATGGACGAGTACGACGGCACCTTGCGCGTGATCAGCCAGCCCTGGACCTGGTGGAACAACAGCGTCGCGCCCTCGGTCGAGACGTTCACGGTCACCTCCTCACTGGAGATCACGCCGCTGGCGCACCTGCCGATCGAATTGCCGCAGCGCGAGACGCTGCGCTCGGTGCGCTTCGACGGTCCGCGCGGCTATGCGGTCACGGCGATTCAGCAAGATCCGCTGTTCACCTTCGACCTGTCGGACCCGGCGGCACCCAAGCAAATGGGTGAACTGGTGATGCCGGGCTTTCTCTATCACATGGAGCCGCGCGGCAATCGCATGCTGGCCCTCGGTTACGATCAAGGTAATCCCGCCGGCTCGATCACGGTCAGTCTGTTCGACGTGACCGACCTGGCCACGCCGACGATGCTCAAGCGCGTCAACTTCGGCGGCACCTGGGGCAGCCTCCCCGAAGACCAGGACCGCATCCACAAGGCGTTCAAAATCGACGAGCAAAACGGCTTGGTTTTGGTGCCTTTCTCGGGCTGGCAGCCCAGCGACGTCGAGCAGTGGTGCGGCCAGTCGCTGAACGGCGTGCAGCTCGTGGATTTTGCCAACGACGACCTCACTCTGCGCGGCATGACGACGAGCTTGGGTCAGGCGCGCCGCGCGTTCATGGCCGGTGACTCGCTATTCACGGTCGCTGATCAGGAGGTCGCGGCGTACGACATCTCGAACCGCGACAAGCCGGTCGAGATCTCGGGCGCGCCGCTCGCGCTGAACGTGTCGCTCACCTTGCCCACGGGCGACCAGCTGGTCCGCCTGCGCCAAGATTGGTACAGCGCGGACATGCGGCTGGAGGTGGTGTCGAAGGCGACACCCGACGCCATGGTGGCCACGACCACCTTCAACCTGACGGACTACCTGCGTGAGAAGCACGGCCTCGAGGATTGTGGGTACTGGTACCCGACCAACGAGCCGCTCTTCACGGTCGGCGACACCGTTTGGACGCTGATCAACGACTACGGCAAGTGGTACGCCGACGGCGGCTACGTGAAGGGTCGGGCGCTACTGGTCGGTTTCTCGCCTGAAACCGGCGAAGTCACCGGCTCGCTCGAGCTGCCTTTTCAGCCTGGTTACTGGGGCTGGGGCAACACCTCGCGCGTGGTTCGCGGCAGCGCTGCGATCCTGATGCAGGAGGGTTGGGACGAGCAGGGCGCAAAGCGCAGCCTGGCGGCGCTCGATTTGTCCGACCCCGAAAACCCCAAGCTTGCGTCTACGATGCCGCTGCCGAGCGACGACTACTACGGGTCGACGGGCTTACTCGAAAGCGGCAGCGAGATCGCGACGAGCTACGCGCGGACGGTGGTGGGTAAGACCGACGTGGTTCGGCACTATCTGATGCGCATCGACGTCTCCAACCCGCTCGCGCCCAAGCTGATCGGTTCGTTCAACGTTCCCGGCTACGTGCTCGACTACGACGCCGTCAAGCACACCGCGGTGACGCTCGATCATCAACCGGTGGTGGTGCAAGGTCGCAGCTGGGAAGAGTGCCAGCAGAAGCTGCCCTCAGGCTGGTTCGACGAGCAAGCGCACGCCTGCCGCGGCTACTCGGCCACGCTAAATCGCCTGAGCGTTGGTGCGACCAGCGTGCAACTGGTTGGCTCTTGGCGCAACGACCGACTGCTCTGGTCGACCCCGCGTCGCGGTGACGGCCGCCTCTTCTTCGCGGGCGGCTACTACTACGGCTACCCAAGCGGCGCGACCGCGGACGGACCCGGCTACTACTACGGCGGCTGGAGCTGGGCTTCGCAGCAAATCACCGTGGTGGATTCGGCGACGTTCGCCCACTCGGTCATCGAGGCGCCCGGCGTTTGGAACACGGTACCGAACGGGACGTCACTGGTGTTGGCGCCGTCGGCGGGTCAACCGCTGACGGTGCTCGATGGAACCGACGCCGAGCACCCGCTGCTCGTCACCGGTAAGGAGACTGCGCTCGGCTACACGAGCCACCTGGCCATTAGCGGCGGCGACGTATTCCTGTCGCAAGGCGACGGCGGTGTGCAACACATGACGCTGCCCGAATAACGGTCGAGCGGCGACGCGCGGCGCCGGGCTCCCCAGCGGGGCTCGGCGCTGCTGCGTTTGTCGCCTTCAAGCGCCCGGCGAGGACGGCTCGTTACGCTGAGCTGCTGGGACCGTGACGCGGAAGCGACTGCCGCGATCCGGTTCGCTGTGCGCAGTGATGCTGCCGCCATGTGCTTCGACGATGCGCCGCGAGAGCGTGAGCCCCAGCCCGACGCCACCGGTGCTGCGCGTTCGGCTGCGATCGCTGCGGAAAAATGGCTCAAAGACGCGGGTCAGCTCCGCTTCGGCGATGCCGATGCCGTGGTCGCGCACGTCGATGACCAGGCTGGCTCGGTCGGTGCTGCGACGCGCGCTGAGCTCGATGCGGGTATCGGGCTCCGAGAACTTGGCGGCGTTGTCGAGCAAGTTGTCGAGCACCCGACGCAGCAAGCTTGCGTCGGCCTCGAGCTCGGGCAAATCGGGGTCGAGCTCCAGCACGAGCTTGCGTTCGGGGAGGCGCTTTTCGAAGCGCGCGCGCGCCGCCTCGATCAGCTCGCCCCCAGGCAGCGCCTTCTTGCGCAGCGGCGGCAGCGGCTCGGCGGCAGTGTCGAGCGCGACCTCGAGGCGCGCGGCCGTGAGGATGTCGTCGAGCATCCGCTCGAGCTCCTCCAGATCTTCACCGATGTCGTCGATGTAGCCGGCGGCGCGGGCGGTGTCGCCTTCGCGCACCAAATCCAGCGCCATGCGAATGCGGGCGAGCGGTGTGCGCAGCTCGTGCGAAACGTTGGCGAGCAGCTCGCGTTCGGTGCGCCTCAGGCTCACCACGCTGTCGGCCATTTCGTCGAACGCGCGAGCGAGCTCTCCGATCTCGTCGTTGCTGGAGAGCCCACTGCGCACGTTCAAATCGCCGCTGCCGAGCGCTTTAGCCAGGTTGCCGAGGCGCTCCAATGGCGCGCTGATCGAGCGCGCCAGCGGGATGGAGATCAACGCCAGCACCGCGAGTGCGGCCAGTAGCTGGGCGGCGCCGGTGCCCAAGGGGACCTCGGGCACCGGGTAAGTCACGCGCGCGTAACGCAAAATCCGACCCGATCCATCGAGAAGCGCGACGGCTCCCGCACCGGCCGCGAACTGCGTGCCTTGCTGCTCTAGCGTGCGGAGCTCTTGCGCGGCGAGCGGGCCCGGTGGGAGATCGGCGTTCGTGGCGAGCCGGGATCCGTCGGGCCCGAAGAGCGTGACTGCGATGCGGGTGCGTTGCTTGAGATCGCCGAGCTCATGCTGGAGGCGCTCGGGCTCGTCAGTGATACTCAGTAGGTGCCAGCAAATCCAGGCGGCGCCGGGCCGGGTCGGGCGCTCGGCGGCGGGAGTGATCACGTACCTGCCGACGAGAAAGCTCGCCGCTCCCGCCAGCACCAAGAGCAGCACGCCGTACAGGTAGACGCGCAGCAGCAGGCGAGGGCGCAGCAGCCCGCGCCGAGTCACCTATCGTCGCCCGCCGTCAGCATGTATCCGGAGCCGCGCACGGTCTTCAGTAGCATGGGATGCCGGGAGTCGTCGCCCAGCTTGTGCCGCAGCCGCGAGATTCGCACGTCAATCGAGCGATCGAAGGCTTCGTCCGCGTTGCCCTTGGCGAGCTCGAGCAGCCGCTCTCGGCTCAGCACCCGGCCGGCGTGGTCGGCCAAGACCCTCAGCAGCGTGAACTCGTAGGAGGTCAGGTGCAGGGGCCGCCCGTCCAGTGAGGCATTCATGCCAGCCACGTCGAGCTGCAACTTGCCGACCGTAATTTCGCGCGCAGGCGGGCCGGCCTGACCGCGTGCCCGACGGGTGACCGCGTGGATGCGCGCTAGGAGCTCGCGAGCCGCGAAGGGCTTGGTCATGTAGTCGTCGGCACCGAGCTCCAGGCCCAGCACGCGATCGACCACCTCGACGCGGGCCGTGACCGCGATGATTGGGACGTGGGAGCTCTTGCGGAGCTCGCGGCACACCTCGAAGCCGTCGCTGCCTGGCAGCATCAGGTCGAGGACGACCACGTCTATCTCGGGTTTGAGTCCTTCGCGGATGGCAGACGGTCCGTCCTCCACCCGGGTGACCGTGAGCCCCTGATGCTCGAGGTAATCGCGCGTCAGCCGAGCGAGCTTCGCGTCGTCCTCGACGAGCAAGACATGCAGGCCGGACATGCCCCGAAGCCTACACCTCGGCGCGCATACTGGCGGAACCGATACACATTCTGACACAATCTCGCAAGAGACATGAAAGTGCCCGGCTGTACGCCATGAAGGTGATCCGCTCACCCTTACGACCGCTTCGCCGGGCTGCGGCTGCGGCCGCGCTTTGCCTGGTCGTCCCGCTCTCGGGCTGTGAACGCCAATCCAACGCAGCTCGGGCTGAGGAAGCGGTCGCAGTCGTGGTGGCGGTGGCCGAACAGAAAGACGTGCCGCGTGAGGTCGCGTCGTTCGGCACGGTCGAGGCCAGCAGCAGCGTGGACATCGTCAGCCAGGTGCAAGGCTTGGTGACCGAGGTGCATTTCAAGGAGGGCGACTTCGTCGAGCGGGGTGCCCCGCTCTTCACGATCGACACGCGGCCCTACCGGGCCTCGCTGGCTGCCGCGCAGGCAGAGCTGGTGCGAAGCAAGGCCTTGGCCGACCAAGCCAAGCTCGAGGCAGAGCGCGCCGAGCGGCTGCGCGTCGAGGGAGTCGCGACCGATCAGGACGTCGTCAAAGCCCAAGCCGACGCGGCCTCCACGGCAGCCAACGTGAAGATGGGCCAAGCCCAGATGCAGAGCGCCAGCCTGAACGTCGCGTTCACGCGTATTGGCGCGCCGATGGCTGGGCGTACTGGCAGCCTACAGGTGCACCCTGGCAACCTGGTTCGCCCGACGGACACGCGTCCGCTCGTTACCCTGCGCAGCCTGACGCCGGTCTACGTGAGGTTCTCGGTGCCGCAGGAGAACCTGCCGGCGATTCGCGCGGGCATGAAGGGAGGCTTGACGGTGCGAGCGACCCCGCGCGGCGAGGGCGCGACCAGCGTCGACGGTCCGCTCACGTTCCTCGATAACTCGGTCGATGTCACGACCGGCACGGTCGCGCTCAAGGCCACCTTCACGAACGCCGGTCAGGAGCTCTGGCCTGGCGCTGCGGTCGACGTGGCGCTCGTGCTGGGCGTCGACCGCGCCGCCACGGGGGTGCCGGAAGAAGCGCTGCAGCGTTCGCAAACGGGAGCGTTGGTGTTCGTGATCGGTCAGGATGGTCGCGCGGAGTCGCGCCCTGTTTCGGTGCTGCGCAGCACTGAAACGCTGGCGCTGATCGGGAGCGGCATAAAACCCGGCGAAAGCGTGGTCATCGACGGTCAGCTGCGCTTGCGCAAGGGCACCAGGGTGAGCGTCAAGACGCCCGCCAAGAGTCCGACCGCGACCGTGACCCCCGAGGAGCGGCGCCCGGAAGGCCTATGAACGTCTCCAGCCCGTTCATCCTGCGCCCGGTCGCTACCAGCCTGGTGATGGTGGCGATCCTGCTGTTCGGGTTCATGGCGTACTTGAAGCTGCCGGTCGCGGCGCTGCCGGACGTCGACTTTCCGACCATTCAGGTGAGCGCGTCGCTGCCCGGTGCCAGCGCCGAGACCATGGCAGCGTCGGTAGCAACGCCGCTCGAGCGCGAGTTCTCGGCCATCGACGGCATGGCGAGCATGAGCTCGGACAGCTCGCTCGGTTCGACCAGTGTCACCTTGCAGTTCGACCTGCGGCGTGATCTCGACTCGGCCGCGCAGGACGTGCAGGCAGCGATTTCTCGCGCCATACCGCGCATGCCGCGCGACATGCCGCAGGCCCCCAGCTACAAAAAGGTCAACCCCGCCGACCAGTCGATTCTGCTGCTGTCGCTCAGCTCCGACACGTTGCCGCTTTATCTGGTCAACGAGTACGCCGAGACGCGGCTCGCCCAAACCATTTCGCAGACGCGCGGCGTCGCGCAGGTCAACGTATTCGGTTCGCAGAAGTACGCGGTACGGGTGCAAGCAGATCCTCGAAAGCTCGCCGCGCTGGGCATCGGGCTCGACGACGTATCGACCGCCATTCAGGGCGCGAACGTCAACTTGCCGACCGGCGCCCTGTACGGGCCTCGCACCGCTTTCGCCATCCAAACCAATGGCCAAATCGAGAGCGCGCCGCCTTACGAGGACGTGATCGTCACCTACCGCAACGGTGCGGCCGTGCGGGTGAAGGACATCGGGCGGGCCCTCGACAGCGTCGAGAACGACAAGACCGCGGCCTGGCGTGGCGACCCGAGCGGCCAGCGCCGCGCGGTCGTGCTGGGCATTCAAAAGCAGCCGGGCGCCAACACCGTGGAGGTGGTTTCGGACATCATGCGTCTTTTGCCGGCTTTTCGGCAGGAGATCCCGGGGGCGGTCGACCTCGACGTGATCTTCGATCGCTCTCAAACGGTGAAGGCGTCGGTGCACGACGTCGAGCTCACGTTGGTCGGCACGCTGGCACTGGTGGTGCTGGTCATCTTCCTGTTCCTGCGTCGGCTGACGGCCACCGTGATCCCCAGCCTGTCGATGCCGCTCGCCATGCTCGCCACCTTCGCGGTCATGCACTTGCTCGGCTTTTCGCTGAACAACCTGTCGCTGATGGCGCTCACGCTCAGCGTCGGCTTCGTCGTCGACGACGCGATCGTGGTGCTCGAGAACGTGGTCAGGCACATCGAGCTCGGCAAGCAGCCGCTGCAAGCAGCGCTCGACGCTACCCGCGAAATTGGCTTCACGATCGTTTCGATGACGCTGTCGCTGGTGGCGGTGTTCGTGCCCTTCTTGTTCATGGGCGGCATCTTGGGCAGCCTATTTCGTGAATTCGCGGTGACGATCGCGGTCTCGATCCTGGTCTCGGCCTTCGTGTCGCTCACGCTCACGCCGATGCTGGCGGCGCGGCTGCTCAAGCCCGGACACCAGGACGAAAAGCAAGGGCCGCTCTACCGCGCCATCGAGCGGGTGTTCGACGCACAGCAGCACTTTTACCGGCGCACGCTGGCTTGGGTGCTGCCCCATCGGCGAGCCACACTCGCCTTCTCGTTCGTGATCTTGCTCGTCACGGTGGGGCTGTTCTGGCGCATGCCGAAGGGATTCTTGCCCACCGAAGACACCGACCAGCTCTCGGTGACGACCGAAGCGGCGCAGGGCATCTCCTACG
The DNA here is from genome assembly GCA_048498935.1 of Myxococcota bacterium. Taxonomy (GTDB): domain Bacteria; phylum Myxococcota_A; class Polyangia; order Polyangiales; family Polyangiaceae; genus PMG-095. The sequence goes on along the minus strand of JBEHXA010000092.1, from coordinate 5,324 downwards.
AGGCGCTGGTCGCTCGGCAGCTGCAGGTTGCCGAGATCGCGCGCAAGCACGCCGACGTCGAAGCCTTCATGTCGAACGTGGGCTCGCGTGGCGGTCGCAGTGGCTCGAACCAAGGCAGCTTTTTGATCCGCCTCCGGCCGCGCGCCGAGCGGGCCAAGAGTGCCGACCAGATCGCCACGGAGCTTTCGGGCAAGATGGCCGAGGTGCCGGGCATTCGGGCGTTCGTGCAGGTGCCGCCACCCATTCGGCTGGGCGGTCGCGTCACCAAGAGCGAATACCAGCTCACGCTGCAGAGCACCGACACTGGTTTGCTGTACGAGTACGCGCCAAAGCTCGCGCACGAGCTCTCCAAATCCAGCTTGCTCAAGGACGTGACCACCGACGTGCAGCTGAGTAACCCCGAAGTGCGCGTGGAGGTGGACCGGCAGCGCGCGGCCGAGCTCGGCGTGTCGGTGGCCAAGGTGGAGGACACGCTCTACAGCGCTTACGGCTCGCGACAGGTCTCCAACATCTTTTCGAGCAACAACACCTACCAGGTGATTCTCGAGCTCGACCCGCGCACGCAGCGCGAGCCGGCCGCGCTCGCAAACCTGTACGTGCGAGCCGACAGCGGCGGAGCGCTCGTACCTTTGGCGGCCCTGGCCAAGCTGAGTGAGGGCACCGGGCCGCTCACGGTGAGCCACTCTGGACAGCTGCCGGCTGCCACGGTCTCTTTCAACGTGCAGCCCGGGCACTCGCTCAGCGAGGCTGTGGCGGTCGCGAACGACACGGCGCAGCGCTTGTTACCCGGTCGAATCAACACCGCGTTTCAGGGTTCGGCGGAGGCCTTCCAGGATTCGCTCCAGGGTCTCGGCGCGCTCTTGCTGATCGCGGTTCTGGTCATCTACCTGGTGCTCGGCGTGCTGTACGAGAGCTTGATTCATCCGCTCACCATCCTCTCCGCGCTGCCGTTCGCGGGCTTTGGCGCCGTGGTCACGCTGCTCATCTTCGGCGTCGACCTCAACGTTTACGCCTTCGTCGGCGTGATTTTGCTCGTGGGGCTCGTGAAGAAGAACGGCATCATGATGGTCGACTTCGCCATCGAGGCGCGGAAAGATCCGGGTGTCAGCGCCGAGCAGGCCATCTTCGACGCCTGTCTGGTGCGGTTTCGGCCGATCATGATGACGACGATGGCGGCCCTGCTCGGCACGTTGCCGATCGCGCTCGGGTTGGGTGCGGGCGCCGAGTCACGCCAGCCCCTCGGGCTCTCGGTGGTGGGCGGGCTGCTGTTTTCGCAGCTGCTCACGCTCTACGTGACGCCCGTCTTCTACCTGTACCTCGAGGGCTGGCGCGAGTGGTGGGCGGCGCGGCGCGGACGGAGCGCGCACCCTCAGCCGCTTCAAGCGGCTGGCATGTCGTGAAGCTGGCGGATCTCCGAGTAGCCGTCCTTGACGATGCTCAAGAAGCGTTTGGTCCACTCGAGCGCTTCTTCCTTGGTCTTGACCTGCAGCATGCACAGGCCGGCGATCAGCTCCTTGGTTTCCGGAAACGGGCCGTCCACGACCGAGTACTGTCCGTCGGCTTCCAGCCGCACCTTGGCGCCGTAGCCTGACGGCCTGCAGCCCTCTACCGCCAGCAGCACGCCGGCTTTGGCCATGTCGCCGATGAGCTTGGCCATGGTGGCCTGTTCTTCGGCGGTGGGCGGGGTGAGGCGTTCGGGGGTGCCGGGGCGGTAGACGCACAAGAATCGCATGGTCGTTGTCCTGGTTGGAGGTCGAGGGCGGCCCCCAATCGGGCCGCTTCGATACCTCGTCAAACGAGCCGAGCTCGGATCGACAAGGGCGCGTCCGATTTTTTCAGTTGCCGGCGCAACGCGCGGCGCGAGCCAGCAAACGATCCCGATTGCGCGTGTTGCGCGTCAGCTGAGCGGCGCGTTCGAACTCCACGCGAGCTTCATCCAAACGTCCCAGCCGCTCGAGCAAGTCGGCTCGGGCACTCGGTAGCAAGTGATAGGTGGAGAGCGCCGGTTCGTTCGAAAGAGCGTCGATCAGCGCCAAACCCGCCGCAGGGCCGTCGGCCATCGACACCGCGACGGCTCGGTTCAGCTCCACCACCGGCGATCGCAGGATGCTGGCGAGCTCGCCGTACAGCGTCGCAATCTGCCGCCAGTCGGTTTGTTCGGCTAAGCGGGCGCGCGCGTGGCAGGCGCTGATCGCAGCCTGGAGCGCGTAGGGGCCGCGCGGGTTCGCGAGCGCTTCCGCGCGCTCGAGCGCCGCGAGACCGCGACCGATCAGCAGCTGATCCCAACGGCCGCGATCTTGTTCCAGTAGCAGCACGGGTTCGCCGTCGGCATCGACGCGGGCCTGTTGGCGCGACGCGTTGAGCTCCATCAGGGCGAGCAGGCCGTGCACCTCGGGCTCGTTCGCCGCCAACCCGGAAAGCACTCGGCCGAGGCGCATGGCCTCCTCGCACAGTGCCGGGCGCAAGTAATCTTCACCCGCAGTGGCCGCGTAGCCTTCATTGAAGATCAGGTAGACGACCTCGAGCACCGACGCCAGGCGAGCCGCCAGCTCGTCGCCGCGCGGCACCTCGAAAGGCACGCGCTTGTCGGAAAGCGTACGCTTGGCGCGGACGATGCGCTGCGCGATGGTCGGCTCCGGCACCAGAAAAGCTCGTGCAATCTCGTCCGTGGTGAGACCGCCGAGCAGCCGCAACGTGAGGGCGACCCGAGCTTCGGTGGACAGCAGCGGGTGGCACGAGGTGAAGATCAAGCTCAAGCGATCGTCGCCCAGCTCATCGTCCAGGGCGGCTTCCAGCTGCACGATCAGCTCTTGCGAGCCTGCGGTCTGGTCGAGCTCGTGGCCGAGCTCGACGTGCTTGCGCGCCAGCATCTTGCCGCGTCGGAGCAGGTTGAGCGCGCGGTGCTTCGCAGTGGCCATCAACCAGGCTGCCGGGTTGTTCGGGATGCCTTGCTCGGGCCATTGCTCGAGCGCCGCCACCAGCGCGTCCTGCGCGAGCTCTTCCGCCAAGCCCACGTCGCGGACGATGCGCGCCAGGCTGGCGATGACGCGCGCCGATTCGATGCTCCACACCGCGTGAATCGCTCGGTGCGTTTCGGAGGCAGTCATCTGCCTCCGACTTTTGCATGTTCAACAGGGGCGCTCAACCGCTCGGCGGAAAGCCGTCCTCCGCATCGAAAACCTGCAGTACCTCACCTTCACCGTCGCCGGCGATGGTCATGAAGCGCTGCGCCAGCTCGATCGCCTCCTGCTTGGAGCCAGCGCGGATCAGCGCGAAGCCGTCGATCAGCTCTTTGGTCTCCGGGAAGGGGCCGTCGGTGACGACGTGCTTGCCGCCCTCGTACTTCAGCTTCACGCCTTTGTTGGGCCTGACCAGGCCGCCCGTCATGAGCAGCACGCCGGACGCTTTCATCTCTTGGGTGAAGCGGCCGATGGCGGCGAGCGTTTCTGGCTTCGGAGGTTTGGTCGGATCACCCTGGTAAGTGAGCAAGAACTTCATGTTCGCCTTCTTCAGGGGGTGTGTTCGGCGACGGTGTCGGTCTTAGGTGCCGATTCTGCCGCGGTTTTCAGGTCTGCGAGGCCTTTCTCGAAATCCGGGCCAATCATCGTTTCCATATCCATGAACAGGTGAAATGCCTTGCCCATGAAGTCGTTCTTGCCGTCCATGGCCCAGGTCACCTTGGTGCCCTGGTTTGCCGGCGCGAAGCTGAAGGTGGCGATATTGGTGGCTGCGAACGGCTTCAAGAACTCGAGCTTGATCGCGATGCGCGACGGGTCGCTCTGCTCGATGGTCATGCGGCCCTCGCCGACTTCTTTGCTGCCCACCCAGGCGTACTTGGCGCCGACGCCGCTGCTCGGCCCTTCGTAGGTTCGTTTCATACCGGGGTCGAGCTTTTCCCAGGGAGACCATTTGCCCCACGCGTGGAAATCGTTCACCTGCGCAAACGCCGCAGTAGGCGGAGCAGCGACCGCGATCGAGCGCTCGATGTGAAAGGTCGCTGGTTGGAAGGCGATGACGACGAGCAGGCCGGCAAAGGCTGCTCCCAACCCGATCAGGATTTTCTTGAGCATGACGTTTGGTCCTTTCGTGCCCCGCGCCGGCAAGCTTCCGGAGTCGGGGTTCGATGTCACGTCAAACGAGCGGGCGCACATTCGACGATCCGGCGCTGCTTTTTGCGCTTTGCGTGTAACTCTATGAAACTAATTGGAGATTCGGCGCCGCGCTGGGCGATGGCCGATACAAGCGCAGCGCTGGCTGGGCTACAAAGCTGGCGTGGACGTCTCCCCGGCGGAGTCTCGGGCTGCCCGACTCTCGATGCTCACCGCAGCGATCGCGATCGGTCATCAGGTCGCGGGCAAGTCGATTCGCGAGGGGTTGTTCCTATCGAGCTTTCCGGTGACGGATCTGCCGAAGACGATGCTGGCCACCGCGCTGGTCGCGATGCCGGTCGCGTTGCTCGTCACTCGCGCCATGACTCGGCTCGGCCCGGCGCGGGTAACGCCCGTGCTCTTCGTGGTGAGCGCGGCGCTTTCGGTGCTCGAGTGGCTGCTGCTGCCGGCCTTTCCGCGCGCCATCGCGCTGCTCGTGTACCTACACGTCTCGGTGGGCGGCGCGCTCTTGATGAGCGCCTTTTGGTCGATCGTCAACGAGCGCTTCGATCCGCATACGCTCAAGCGGCTGGTCGGTCGCATCTCGGCCAGCGCGACACTGGGCGGCTTGCTGGGCGGCGTGATGATGGAGCGTGTGGCGCATTCGCTGAACGCGCGCAGCACGCTGCCGCTGATCGCGCTCATGTCGCTCGTCACTGCGTTCGTCACGCGCACGCTGGCTACGCCCGGCTCGAGCCACACCGCGGCGTTGGTGGAGAGCTCGGGTGAGGTCAAGTTCACCGGCTACTTGTGGACGTTGGCGCTGCTGGTGGCAGCGTCGGCGGCCTCGTCCGCCTTCGCTGATTTCGGCCTGAAACAGCTGGCGGCGGGGCACTACGCGAGCGCCGAGCAGCTGGTGCGGTTCTTTGCCGTCTTTTACACCGGCGCGTCGCTGGTCAGCTTCTTGCTGCAGGCACTCTTGGCGCGTCCGCTGTTCCACATGTTCGGTGTCGGTGGCACGCTGGCGGTGTCGCCGCTGGTCGGCGTGGTGCTGGGCGTGATCGCTTGCTTGGCGCCCTCGTTCGGCAGCGTCGGTGCGCTGCGCGGTGCGGATCTGGCGCTCGGCCCGTCACTCTTCCGCAGCTCCTTCGAGCCGTTGTTCACGCCGCTACCGGCGACCATGAAGCGCGGCAGCAAGGCGCTCATCGACGTGGTTTTCGACAAGGGAGGGGACGC
>JBEHXA010000091.1:0-16491 GCA_048498935.1 Myxococcota bacterium | reverse complement strand
CGAAACGGCGCGCTACCAGGCAGTTTACGACAAGGCCATCGCGCAGGGTTACGACTTCCAGACCGGAGTCGAATGGGTCGTGTTTTCGATGCTGCAGTCGACGCAGTTTCTGTACCGCGTCGAGCTCGGCGCGCCGCGCGGCAGCGACTACGTGCCTTCGCCGTACGAGACTGCGAACCGCCTCTCTTACCTGATTTGGCAATCGATGCCGGACCAGGCATTGCTCGACGCGGCCGAGCGCGGCGAGCTCTCGACCAAGGAGCAGATCTCGGCTCAAGCGCAGCGCTTGATGCAAGATCCGAAATCGACGCGGCTGCTCGAATACTTCGACCAGTGGCTGGATTTGGATCGCTTGAGCGCGCTCGATCGCGACAAGAACGTTTATCCGAACCTCGATCCGAACCTGCCCGCGCTGCTCAAGCAAGAGACGCACGCCTTCGTCGCTGATCTACTGAAGAGCCCGCAAGGTAGCCTGACCGATCTGCTCACCGGCCAATACAGCTTCTTGAACGCCGATCTGGCCAAGCACTACGGCGTGTCGGGCCCAGCCGGTGCCGACTTCGTGCGCGTGGATTTGCCCGGTCGCGCCGGAGTGCTCACGCAAGGCATGCTGCTCTCGCACGACAAGCCGACCCGCACTTCGATCGTGCGGCGCGGCTTGAAGGTGCGGCTCGACCTATTGTGCGAAAAGGTGCCGGCGCCGCCCAACGACGTGAAGCTGGACCTCGAGGGCTTGGGCGAGGGTCTCACGCAGCGACAGCGGCTGGAAAAGCACCGCACCGCCGCGAGCTGCGCCGGCTGCCACAACCTCATGGATCCGATCGGCGTTGCCTTCGAAGGGTTCGACGCCGTCGGACGCGCGCGCACGGTGGACGAAGGCGGTCAGCCCGTCGACGCCTCGACCGAGATCACGCTGACGCTCGATGCAGACGGCCCCGTCACGGGACCGGCCGAGCTCGGGGAGCGCTTGGCGCAGAGCAAGGAGGTGCGCGACTGCTACGTCGCGCAATCGTTCCGCTTCTTCTACGGGCGCGACTACACGGACGCCGACAAGTGCTCGATGGCGCAGCTCGCGCTCGGGTTCGAGTCGAGCAAGCACAGCCTTTCCGGCATGATTTTGGCGCTCACGCAAACCGATCAGTTCTTGTATCGAGCCGCTCCGGAGGTGACGCCATGAAGCGTCTCAGCCGACGCACTTTACTGCGCGGTGGCGGGCTGGCTCTGAGCCTGCCGCTGCTCGACGCGATGCTGCCCAAGGCGAGCGCGCAGGCGGCCGACACGCCGCGCCGCATCCTCTTCGAGTTCAAGGCGAACGGCGACCAAACGGCGATGCGCTTCGCTTCCACCGGCGAGACGACGTTCGAGCTCGGCGAGTTTTTGGCGCCGCTCGAGCCGTATCGCAACGAAATTCTGATCCTCAACAAGCTCGCCCATCGCTACAACCTGCTGGGCGAAAAGCGCTCGGACGGGCACCAGCAGGGCGGCGCATCGCTGGCGCCCTGGGAGTCGGGCGAAGGCTCGTATCCGATCGGCGGCGCGGAAGGCAAAACCATCGGCTACGTGCTCGGGCCGAGCGCGGACCACGCCATCGGCGACCGCGTGCTCGAGGGCAACCCGAGCGTGCCGTACCGGCACCTCGTGTATCGCGTCGGCCAGAAGAACAACGACATCTGGAACATGCACTCGCATGCCGGGCCGATCGGCACGCAAAACCCGGTGCAGCCGGAGACCGATCCGTACGCCGCGTACGCGCGCATTTTCAGCTTCGGCACCGATGACGCGGCCGCGCAGGCCGAGGTCGCCAAACGCCTGCTCAAGAAGCAATCCGCGCTCGACCTGGTGCTCGACGAGGCCGGGGCTCTCCAGCAAAAGCTCGGCAGCGCCGATCGCGCGCGCGTGCAGCAGCACATGGATGCGCTTCGCGACATCGAGCGCACGCTGTCCAACGGCAACGGCGCCATGGGTTGCCAGCCGTTCGAGCTCGGCACCAAGCTCGACCCCTACAAGGACGACAATCACGAGGCGATCGGCAAGTTGTTCCAGCAGATCAGCGTGCTCGCGTTTGCTTGCGATCTCACGCGCTCGATCAACTTCAACTGGAGCGGCAACACCAGTAACCGCGTGTACCGTAACCTCGGCCTCGAAGAAGGCCACCACGACATTTCACACAACAGCGACGACGCGGCGTTCGTGAAAATCCGCGCGATTCACAAGCACTTGTGGACCATGTCCACGAACCTCTACGAGGCGCTCAAGGCCGTGCCGGAAGCGGGCGGCACGCTCTGGGACAACACGCTCGTCGTGCACTGGAACGAGCTCGGTCAAGGCGACACCCACTCGGAAAACGACGCGCTGGTCGTGCTGGCGGGCGGCGCGGGCGGCTACTTCAAGCGCGGGCGCTACTTGGACTTCAACAACAAGCTCACCATGGCGGATCTGCTGGTTTCGAGCTTCCACTACATGGGCTTCGAGGACGTGATGAAGTTCGGCGACGACCGCCTTAACGACGGCGCCCCCCTACCGGGACTCACCGCTTAGATCTGTCCGAGGGGTTGCGATCGGGGGGAGGCGGTCCCACGTAGGCAGGGTCTACGTATGGATACCGTCGAGCGGGTGCTGCGCGAATTTCGCACGATTGCGGTGGTGGGGCTCAGTCGCGACCCCAGCAAGGCGGCGCACGCCATTCCGGCGAGGCTTCAGCGCGCGGGCTTTCGGGTCATCCCGGTGAACCCGTTCATCGCCGAGGTTTTGGGCGAAAAGTCGTACCCAGCGCTGCGCGACGTGCCGTTTTCGGTCGAGGTCGTGCTGGTGTTTCGCCCCTCGCCAGAGGCGGCCGGTATCGCGCGCGACGCGGTTGCGATCGGCGCCAAGGCGCTCTGGCTCCAGCAGGAGATCGTGTCGGAAGAGGCGCGACACATCGCGACCGACGCAGGCCTGCTCTACGTCGAGGACCGCTGCATGGGCGTGGAGCGCGCCGTGTACGGCGTCACGCACGGCGCGCCCTCGGTTTAGAGCGCGCCGCACTGCGTCGTGTCAGCTGATGCCCAGCTTGCCGGCGAGCCAGTCAGAAACTTTGTCGAGTGACAGCCGCTCTTGGCCGCCGGTGTCGCGGTCACGCACCGTTACGGTTTGGCTGCCGGCGGTCTCACCGTCGATGGTGAAACAGTAGGGGCAACCGGCCTCGTCCATACGGGCGTAGCGCTTACCGATCGACTGCTTCACGTCGTGCTCGATGAAGCCGAAGCGACTGAAGCGCCTCGACAGCTCTTGATGCAGCTTCTCGCTCGCTTCGGGCATGCCCTCTTTGTTGACCAGCGGGAACACCGCGGCTTTGACCGGAGCGATGCGGGGGTGGATCTTCATCAGCTCTGGGCTGGGGCGTGACGGGTCTTCCGTGAACGCCTCGCACAGCACCGCCAGCACGCCGCGATCCAAGCCGGCTGCGGGCTCGATCACGTGGGGCAGGTACTTTTCCCCCTTCTTGGCGCCGTTCGGCAGCAGCTCGCCGCGATCCGCGTCGAAGTACTCCAGGTTTTGCCGCGAGTGCTTTTGATGCTCGGAAAGGTCGAAGTTCGAGCGGTGCGCCACGCCTTCTAGCTCCCCGAAGTTGGGGTACGTGAACGGGAAGCGGTATTCCACGTCACATACACCTGCGCCGTTCTTCGCGTAGTGCGCTAGCTCGTCGGTTTCGTGCTCGCGCAGCTGCAGGTTTTCGCCTTCGAGTCCCAGGCTCTTCCACCACTCCATGCGCGCGTCGCGCCAGAACTTGTACCACTCGCGGGCCTCGGACTCGTGGCAGAAGAACTCCATCTCCATCTGCTCGAACTCGCGGCTGCGGAAGGTGAAGTTGCGGGGCGTCACCTCGTTGCGGAAGGACTTGCCGGTCTGCGCGATACCAAACGGCACCTTCACGCGTGTGGTATCGACCACGTTCTTGAACTGCACGAAAATGCCCTGCGCCGTCTCGGGTCGCAGGTAGGCCACATCGTCTTCCGTCGCGGTCGCGCCAATGTACGTCTTGAACATCAGGTTGAAGGCGCGCGGCTCCGTCAGCGAACCGACCTTGTCGGCATCGGGGCCCAGTACCTGGGCATAGTCCTCTTTGGCGAGCTTGGTGAGCGGGAAGGTCACGACCTCACCGAACGCTTTCTCGGCCTTCTTGAGCTGCTTGGCCTCGCTCGGGCTCTCCGGCATGAACGCGAACCAAGGCTTGCCGGCGCGGTCGCCGCTCTTCGGGCCGTAAACCAGCACGTGATCGGCGCGGTAGCGCGCCTTGGTCTCGCGACAGTCGACCTGCGGGTCATTGAAGCCGGCGACGTGCCCGCTCGCCTCCCACACCTTGGGGTGTTGGATGATGGTCGTGTCGAGCGGGACGATTCGCACCGGCTCCCCGTTGGGGCCTGGCCTACCGCCGCACGGATTCATGACCATGTCGTGCCACCACGCGTCGCGCAGGTTCTTCTTCAACTGAGCGCCGAGCGGGCCGTAATCCCAGAAGCCGTTCAGGCCGCCGTAAATCTCGGAGGCTTGATAAACGAACCCGCGGCGCTTGGAGAGCGCCATGATCTTATCCATCGACTTCTTGGTCATGACTGGGCTTCTAGTGTGTCGTTTCGGCGCTCATGGCGCACTGCGCGAGTCGCGGTGTGCCGAAGAGCGGGCGAGCCTTGACGCTCCTGGGCCGCGGCGCAAGGCTTCCCGCACCATGAAGCGCTTGTCCAGCAAGGTTCTCGCAGGTTTGTTGGCTTCCGTGGTCGCGGCTTCAGTCGCCCCCGCGTTTGCCTCCACCCTCGGCGGCGCACAGCCGCAGTGTGGTGATGAAAAAGAGAAGTCCGGCAAAGGTGACGAAAAGGGCACCGGCAAGGGTGAGCCCAAGCCCAAGCCTCCGGCAGCTGCACCGGAGCTCTGAGCACTGTTCCCGCCCGTCCCCCGTGGTCTGAAGGGTCGGGCCGCTGAGCTACGCACGCTGTCGCAAACCATCAAGGCGGCAGCGCCCACGCGCCTGGCGCTAGTGGGCTCTGGTGGCAGCGGCAAGTCGATGCTGGCATGCGCGCTCGGCCACCAGCTCGCACGCTTTTTTCAAGGGCGCATCGAGTGGTTCCGCGTCGGCGCCTGGGACTTCAGCACCTTAACGGAGGTGCTAGCGCTGCGCTTCGGCACGGAGCGCGGTGAAGACTCGGCCGATCGCGTGGCTGCGCTGCGTGCCTACTTTGCTGCTACCGGGCCGCACCTGATCGTGCTGGACAACCACGAGGACGATCGAGCCACCGCACGCTTGCTCGACGTGTTTGGGGCGTCGCCCGTCACATTCGTGGTTACGGCGCGCCGCTGCTTGCTCTCTGGGGTGCTGGTCTATCCGGTGACCGCACCGCTCGCGACCAGCGGCCAGAGCGCGTTCCCGCGCGTGAAGGCGCTCACGCGGTTGCTGCGTTTCAGCCCGCTTGCGCTGGACATCGCCGACAGCATCGTGCGTTCGCGCGCTGCCAGCGTGAAAAGTCTGCGGGTGTTTCTAGAACAAGGCGGTGTAGCGCGCGTGGTGGCGGTCGAGCACGAAGACGACCTGCCGGAGGTGGCGTTGCTCGTCGAATGGGCGTGGCAACGCCTCACGCCGGAAAGCCGCCGTATGCTCACGGTGCTGGCGCACACCGACGGCGATCATATGGACGTCGAGTCGCTGTGGGCGCTAGCCGACGTAAAGCGAGCAGGCAAGGCAGCGCTCAGTGCGCTCGAGCGCTGGCACCTCGTGCAGGAACCGGTGCAGGCGCGGTACACGCTGCACGCCGTGGTGCGCCACGCCGTGCGCCGCCGCGACAGCTTCGACCCCGCGCGCTTCTACGACCACTACGTCAAGCTGCTCGAGCACGCACCCGAGCGTTTGCTGCCCGAACAGTCGCACCTGTTCGCCGCCATGGACCACGCCCATCGCACCGGCAGCCTCACCTCGATGCTGCGCGTCGAAGCCCTCGTCCGCCGCATCGAAGACGCTTGATCGGCCCCCTTTTTTCTCGTCTAGCGGCTCCACTGAATGACTTCGTCGATGGCGATGTAGCCCCAGGCGTCGGTGGATTGGTCGATGACGCGCAGGGTTGCAAGCTGCCCGCGCAGGGGGACGATGTCCCAGGCGCGGCGGCTCAGGGTATCTGTTTGGCTTCCGGTCGTGGTTTGCATGCGCTTGGCGCCGACCCACAGCTCGACCCGTAGTCGTTCGGGGTCGGTTCCGCCGGCGATGCGGAATAGCAAGAGGTCGCCCGAGAGCGCGAACGGTGCGGACGAGAGTGTGCCGGTGGCGCGCGTACCGAGGCGCGGATGAAAGCTATTGATGAGGCCGCCCGAGGCGCCGACCAGCTCGCCCTGGCCGTTCCAGTTACCGCGCGTCGGCCAGCCCTCGAATGCGTTACCGGTCGTGATCCAACCGGGCAGTGGCCCCACATCGAAAGTGAACGCCGTCTCGCTCGAGAAATGGCCGGTCTGGCGCAGTGGATCCTGCTGCCAAATGCCGGGAAAAGTGTCGGGTGGCAGGTCGGCGCGCAGGTAATAGCCATGTTGCCACAGGTCGGTGCTGACCATGTTCATGGCGATGAACGTTGGACGCTTCGCGAGCACGTAGCTGGCGGTGGCGAGCTTTTCGTGTCCCGCCTTGCCTTTGCCGAAGTCGCTGACGCGCTGATGGGCAATCTGCGGGTCGATCACGCCGCACATATCGATGACGCGCGCGTCCGAGTAGAACCCGGTGTGGCCGATGAGCGAGGTGGCGATCGATGCGCCGGTCGGCTTTTGCTCACGGAGCCACTTGAAGAGCTTGGTTTGCCGGGTGAGATCGTCTCCCCACGCCAGCACCTCTTGCACGTACGGTCCGTTCGCGAGTCCGCGGGACAGCACGTGCACGAGCAGTAGCGGCACGAGCGCCGCGCCGGCGTGACGCTGCGCCCACGCGGGAAAGCCCGGTGCGCCTTTAGCCGACCCACTCTCGCGGACTCCGGCAGTCAGGGCTGCGCCGGCGAGCAGCGCTAGCTGCGGGATTTGCGGCACGAAGAAGCGATGGCCGGCGAAAAAGTCTCCGCCGACGTACACGACGTACAGCCCGTGCAGCAGGTTGTAGATGCTCAGGCCGCGCAGGAGCGGGTGCCGGAGCCAGAGCGCGCCCAGCACCGCGACGAGCGGCGCATAGCCGCGATCCATCAGGAAGCTCGCCAAGTAGGCGCGTCCACGCGCCCAGGCGTCGATCTCTCCGCCCAGCTTCAAGTAGTAAGTGTTCGGAAAGACCTGGCCGTAGTAGCGGAAGCGCCAGGCGAAGTAAGCACCGTAAAGCGCGAGCCACACGGTGGCCGCGAGTAGCGCCCCGAAGGCGCGCTGTTTCGCCGCGCCCCGAGCCCCGCGGCGCCAATCCAGCGCGGCCTCGAGCACCTCGTTGCCCAACAGCACCGCGCAGAAAAGGCCCGCGTCCGGGCGCGTTAGGTGTGCGCCGAGCCAAGCCAGCCCGACGAGCAGCCAGCGCCAGCGCCATGTCGAGCTGAGTCCCCACAGCGCGAGCAGCATGAAGGCTCCGAGCAGGTGAACCTCGAGCCCCAGGCTCGCCCAGACGGTGAAGGAATTGTCGACCGCGCACAGCCCCACCGCGAGCCAGACCGCCACCCGCACGTCGCCGTAGAGGCGCTCCGCCAGCTTGTAGACGAGCACCAGCACGCAGAGCGCGAGTGCAATGTTGCATTGGATGGCGGCCGATACGAAGTCGAAACCGACGCGCTCGGATAGCCAGTAAACCGGCGTGAGCAGCATCACCCAGCCGAAATTCGTGTACCCCTCGACTCGCTCACCGACGTTGAACACCAGGCCATGGCCGCGCGCGAGCTGCTTCGCGTATTGCATCGACGTCATGGCGTCGTCGACGACGTTGCGGCCGTAGCGAAGCGAGTAGTACTGCGCCAGCGCGAGCGTTACGGCGCCCCCGACCCACAGCGGCCAGAGGTTGCTGCGCACTAGCGATTGAAACCTGCTTCGACCCTCCACACCGAACCCAGCACGTGTCCAAGCAAGTGGCGTACCAGCCGTGCGCGCTGCGAGCAGCGCGTTTCTGCCGTGTTCCCGCTCGCTACCGCTGTGCCAACTGGCACAAGCCCGCGGCAGGGCGCGACGCCCACGCCTGGCATCCGTCATGGGCGCCCTGTAACCCCGTGGTATGAAGTCCACGCCGACGGGACCGTCGGTGGCTTAACCGAAGAGAGAGAAAATGGCCTTGAACGTCAAAGTATTGCGCGAGAGCTTCGAGCTGGTGGTGGAGCGCTCGCCCAACGTCACGCGGCGCTTTTACGAGATTTTGTTCGAGCGCTACCCCCAAACCCGCGAGATGTTTCCCGAATCTCGCCGCGCGAACCAGGAGGCAATGCTGACCGGTGCGCTCGTAGCGGTGATCGATCACCTCGAGGATGCGCCGTGGCTCACCAGCACCCTGCAAGGGCTGGGCGCCAAGCACGTCGCCTACGGTGTGACGGACGAGATGTACGGCTGGGTCGGCGACTCGCTGTTGCGCACTCTTGCCGAGGTGGCCGGCCCCGCCTGGTCGGCCGAAATCGAGCAGGCGTGGAGCGAGGCGTACGGCGCGATCGCCGGCTTGATGCAAGCGGGCGCGCGAAGCTAGCGCCTGCGCGCTACTTCGCCGCGCACTGGCCCGCGCTCTTCACGCTGGCGCCCGCGGCTGCGGCGCTGCAGGGGCTCGAGTAGGTCTTGCCGTCGCAGCCGCAGACCGGCTGGTAGATTTTGGTGCAAATTTGCGGGCGCTTGGTGCACGTGCCACCGGCGTCCGTCGCGCCGCACTCCGACTTGTAGGCGCAGTACGAGGTCGGCGCGCAGTCGCCGGGTACGCCGCGCGTGCCGCACAGCTTGCCATCGGCGATGACCGGTGCCGTGGTGCCTGCAGGCGGCGCGCTCGGCGGCGGTGCGCAGCGACCTTTCATGATCACCGACACGCCGGCCATGGCGGCCATGCAGGCGTTGCCGTAGGTCTTGTCGTCGCAGCCGCACACCTCGTCGAGCTGCTGCGTGCAGGCTTCCGGTACTGGAGCGCAGGTGCCGGACATGTCGGCCGCGCCGCAGTGCGCTTCGGGAGCGAACGAACAGTATTGTTTCGGCGGGCACTGGATGCCGGCGATGCCACCGCACATCTTTTCGGTAGCGGTGCTGGCGCCGCCCGAGCTCAAGGCGCCGCCCGTGGCGGGCGCTGGGTCGCCGCTGCTGGCCGAGCCGCCGACGGCCACGCTGACTGGAGCGGGGGGCGGCACGGGTTCCTCGGCAGGAGTCTGCGGGGCACAGGCAAACAGAAGGGCACACAGTGCGAGGGACGCCGAGCTCGGTTGCATGGCCCGACACTTACTCGGGCTCGCCGGCAGCGTCGAGCGGCCAAAGTGCCCCGATTTGCCGCGCTCCGCTGGGCGGTGCTGCGATTCCGGGCTACTGCATCGAGCATGCTCCGTCGAGAAGCGCTGCTGCTGACGGCCTTGCCTGTGCTCGCGGCCTGCTCACGAGCGGCGCGCGAGCCCGTGACTGCAAACCACCCCTCGCCCGAGAGTGCGAGCGAGCCGTGGCTCACCAAATTGGATCGCGCACACCCGCTCGTCGGCAAGCTATGCGACGCCGGGAGCGGAGCGCTCGTGGCGCCGGAGCTAGTGGCGAAGCGCGCCGCAGCTTCGCGCTACGTGCTGGTTGGTGAGCGGCACGACAATCCGGACCATCATCGGCTGCAGGCGCGCGCGCTGGATTGGATGGTGAAGGCAGGGCGCAAGCCGGCGGTGGCGTTCGAGATGCTCGAGGTCGAGCAGCAAGCTTTAGTCGACGCGCACGGCTCTGGCTCGGGGGTGCAAGCGAGTCAGCTCGGCGCAGCGCTGGGCTGGGAGAAAACGAGCTGGCCTCCCTACAGCGAGTACCAGCCGATTTTCGAGATCGCGCTGAAGGCCGGGCTGCGCATCGCCGCCGCCAACTTGTCGCAGGCGGACGCCAAGGCGCTGGTCAAGCAAGGTTTGTCGGCGCTGCCACCCGAGCGCGCGCAGCAGCTGCGGCTCGACGCTGCGTTTCCGGACTCCCTGCAACAAGCGTTGCTCGCCGAGCTGAAGGACTCGCACTGTGGCCAGCTGCCGGAGAGCCTGCTCGCGCCCATGGCGCTCGCGCAGCACGCGCGCGAT
Source organism: Myxococcota bacterium (assembly GCA_048498935.1). GTDB lineage: Bacteria > Myxococcota_A > Polyangia > Polyangiales > Polyangiaceae > PMG-095. The sequence goes on along the minus strand of JBEHXA010000091.1, from coordinate 6,319 downwards.
GCCCAAATGGCGGCAGTGTTGGCGCAGGCCGGTGCCGAGGGTGCACTGCTGATCGCCGGTGCCGGTCACGCGCGGAGGGATCGCGGTGTGCCGTATTACCTGGCCCTGCAGGCGCCCGGCGCCAGCCTGCTCAGCGTGGCCGTGCAAGAGGTAGACGGCTCGCGGCGCGAACCCCAAGACTACCTGGAGCGCCACCCGCACTCCGCTCCGCCGTTCGATTACTTGTGGTTCACGCCGCGCCTCAGCGACGAGGACCCATGCGCGGCCTTCAAAGCCAAGTAGCGCGCACTCAATTGCGCACGACGATGCCGAGGTTCATGCACCACTGCTGCAGCACCGCGTCGAAGTCTTGGACCTCGCCACCGTTGTGAGTGAGCTTGTGCTGCTGCCAGCCGCCTTCCACGAATAACCCGAACTTGGAGGTGAGGTGCACGGCGCCGCCGAGCAGCACCCCCACGTTCCAGCCGAGACCGAGCTTGGAAACGTCGGCCAAATCCTGGCCGAGCACGTCGATGGTGAGGCCGATCGGCATGCCCACCCACACCTGATAATTCAGGTTGGGCGTCACGATCGGGTAGCGGAGCCGGATCACCAGATCGAGATCGAAGTAGTAATTGTGGTCGGCGTCGGGCAGGTCACTCGACCAGGCGCCCATCTGCAGCATCGGGCCGAGCAGCACGTAGCCGGCGATCGGCGTGTCACTCCGGAGGTTGAAGCCCAAGGTCGATCCGGAGTTGCCCTCGCGGTTGTCGGTCTCGAGCGAGCCCGCGAAGCCGTAGTGAAAGGCGAGCAGGGCGTGGCTCAGCTCGAGAAATGACTTTTGCGCGGGCGGCGGCGGCTCGTAAGCGGGCGGTGGCGCTGCGCCGCCCGGTGCGGGAGCTTCACAGCGCCGCCCATCGATGCACGAGGTGCCGGTGGGGCACGGTGGGTTGCAGATCGAGACGCACTGACCTTGCCGGCACGTGTAGCCGTCGCGGCATTGCGGGTCGCACGTAGCGGCCGGCGCTGGCGCGCTTGCCGGCGCTGGCGCGGCTGCTGCGGTAGCCGCTGCCAGTGGAGGCGCCGGCTCGGGCGCTGGCGCCGGCTCAGGCGCAGGCGCTGGTTGGGCGGCCGCGCGCCCCATTCCGAGCGCGCTCGCGAGCAAGACCGACTTGGCGATGCGAAGCCGCAGCACGGATGAACCTTACCAGGGCGGTGCTAGGATCCCACCCCCAATGTCCGGTTCCCTTTCGCGACGCTCGCGCCCGCTGCTTCGAGCGCTGGCCTCAGCGAGTGTTTTGGCAGTGCTTTCCAGCGTGCTCATGCTGGGTTGCAACGAGCGCCGACCGGAGCGTTCCACGCCCGCGCCCGCGGCAGCGCAACCTCAGGCGGTCGCGAGGAGCGGAGCCAAGCCGGTGCTGGCGCATCGCGGGACCCCAGCGCCTCCCCTGGAGCAGTTCGTGCAGCAGCACGTCGAAGAGGCGGACGCCGCGGGCGTGCGCGTGCTGGTGTACGTAGGCGCCAGCTGGTGTGAACCCTGCCAGCGCTTTCACAAAGCCCTCGAGTCGGGGGAGCTCGACCAGGACCTGGCCGGCACCAAGTTCCTGGAGTTCGACGCCGATCGCGACCGCGCCGAGCTGCGTACGGCCGGCTATGCCAGTAAGTACATTCCGATGTTTGCGGTGCCGGACCACAGCGGTCACGCCAGCGAGCTGAGCATCGAAGGCTCGATCAAAGGCGACAATGCCGTGCGCGAAAACTTGGTGCCGCGCCTCTTGGCACTGCTCGACGGCAAGGTCATTCCGTAGGCGGCAGTAGGTGGCGATGAGTGAAGCGCTGCGCCTGGTCGTTTACGACACCACGCAGCGCTCGCGCGCGCCTCGCGCGCTGGGTTGGAGCTGGCACTATGGCTCGCGGCTGTATCGGGGGCTCGGTCGCGTCGATGCGGCTCACGGTGCGACCAGCTTTGCCGACGCCTTCGACTGGCTTGCCCGCTTTGCTCCGGAGCGCCCGATCGGCGAGCTGCAATTTTGGGGGCACGGTAAATGGGGTCAGCTGTTCATCGATCGCGAACGGCTCGATCGCTCCGCGCTGAGCCGTGGTCACGAGCACCACGCTGGCTTCGAGCGCTTGCGCGCCCGACTTGCGCCCGATGCGCTGCTCTGGTTTCGCACCTGCGAAACGCTAGGCGCGCAAGCGGGCCAAGACTTTGCGAGCGCGCTCGCCGACGCGACCGGCGCGCGCGTAGCCGGACACACCTTCGTGATTGGCTTCTTTCAGAGCGGCTTGCACTGCTTGCGCCCGGGTGCCCGCCCGCACTGGTCAGCCACGGAAGGGCTCGCGCGCGGCAGCGCGGCAGCGCCCGAACGCGCCCTGTCTTCCGGCCCCGAGCAGCCCAATACCATCACCTGCCTGCAGGGGCAGGTGCCGCACGACTTCTAGCTGGGCGCTACAGCGCGCCTTCGAAAGCGAGCACTGGCACCGTGACGGGGCCGATCTCTTCGTAGGTGCAGGCGTACGCGTTGCAACTGCCGGAGAGCTTTTCTTTGTTCAGCGTAGTGTTGAGCACTTCCACGCTGAAACCCCACCAGCGATCGGGCCGGCGGATGTACCAGCGCTTTTCGAGCTTCCAATCCAGGCGCCAGAACGGGGGCGTGCGCGGCGGATGGCGCGCGGCTTCCAGGTATGCGACCTGCGCCGGGATGCCGGTGTAATAGAGCACGCGACCACCGATGCGCCAATCGCGCCCCAGGTCGTACGACGCAGCGACGTTCAGCACGTGGGTGCGATCGGTCGTCGCAGGACCGCTCAACTTGCCGGCGTAGCGCAGCGAGCGCGAGAGGGTGTACGAGATGAAGCCGCCGAGCCTGCGCGCGAGGCTGCGCCGCACCATGAGCTCGAAGCCGTAGGCGTGACCGTTGGTGCGAAAGTCGGAAGGGTCGTCGACGTCGATGTTTGCCGTCTGTTGGAGTTGCAGCAGGCTGATCGGATCGGTCATCCCGATGAAGGCGCTTTGAAAGAGCGCCAGCGAGCCGGAAAACCCCGCCGGTAGCTCGGTCAGCACGCTCGCGCTGTGCTGCACTGCGGTCTGGAGCCCGCCCTCCAGCGAGGGTTTGAAGCCGGGCACGGGCGCAACGAAGCTCGGCGCTTGGTGCACGAGCGCCAGGCCCTGCACCACCTTGACCTTCTTGCTGAGCTGGTACTCCGCGGTGATGCGCGGGTCGGCGCCGATCGCCAGCTGCGAGCCGGACACGAACAGGTCGAAGCGCAAGCCGGGGATGATGCGGACGCGCGGGGCCACGTCCCACACCACATCGGCGTAGAGCCCGGCGGTGAAGTCGTTGCGCTTGGGCGTGAAAGCGAAACCGTCCTCGTCGTTGCCGTCGTCCTCCGCGCCCATGGGTGTCATGGGTGGCATCGGCGGCATCGGCGGTGCGCCCGGGACTCCGTCGGGCTGGGAGGGCGCTACGTCGCTATCGCTGTCGCCTTGACTGTTGATTATCTGCTGCAGGTTTTCGAACAGCACGTCGCCGCCGGCGCGCAGGCGTACCTTCGGCTCGAGCTGCTGCTGGTACTCGGAGCGCAGGCCGACCATGTAGTCGTACACGTTGACGTTGCCGTTATCGAGACCGGTGCGATCTCGCCCCAGCATCAGCGCGTTGCGCCAGTTGCCCTGGTCGAGCCGGTGATCCCAGCGCAGGTCGAGGCGGTGAAAGTTGACGTCGACGATCGTGTCTTTGCGTGCAACCTGTACGCTTCGGCCGTTGCTGTCGGTCGTGAAGTGCTGCTCCGTGTTGGTCACGTAGTCGCCGGAGCCGAACGCGAATAGCTCCACGCTGTCTTTCGCGCTGAGGTCGTAGCGAACGCGCGCCTGGTAGTCCCAGTAACCGACCGACACCTCCGGCACGATCAGCGACAGCACCACGCCGGTGTACGAAAAGCGCCCGCCCAGCATGACCGAGCCGCGCCCTCCGAAGAGCGGCGCCTCGACCATTGCGCCGCTATCGACGAGTCGGATCTTCCACTCGCCGCGCAGCTTGTAGCCGGGCGGCGCCATCTCGCCCGCCACGATTGCGCCCGCGAAGCGCCCGTAGCGCACCGGGTACGCGCCCGGGTACAGGTCGACGTGATCGACGAAGGCCGGTTGAAAGATGCCGGGGCCCGCTGCAAAGTGATAGAGAAACGGCACCGGTATGCCGTCGAAAAAGTAGCCGACGTTTCCGGGCGGTGCGCCGCGCACGTAAAAGTACGGCAGGCCGCTCACGATCGGCACGACACCGGGCAGCGCTTCGATGGCGCGGTACGCATCGCCGAACGCGCCGGGCATACGCGCCACCTCGACCTGTCCGAGCTCGTGGCGGATCGGCGGCTTGTCACCCAAGACCACGATTTCGTAGCTGGGCGCGGCCGGCTTCGGCGCAGCTTCTGCGGGCTTTTTCGCGCCGTCGGGCGCGCTGGCGGTGGCTGGTCCGGGCTCGGGTTCCGGCGGTGGCTCGGTCGCGGGGGGCTTGAACTGCACCAAAAAGCGAATGCGCGCCGGTATCGGCTGACCGTCGCGGGTCGCGGGGTCGAAGGTCCAAGACTTGGCAGCAGTCACGGCAGCCGAGGCAAACGGCTCGTCACCTTCGATCGCTTTCGCGTCCGTGACGGTACCTTCACGCGAGAGCGTGAGCTCGAGCACCACGCTGGCTTCGCCCGCGGCTCCTTCCGGATAAGCGAGGGGTGTGGTTCGAGCCACCGGCATCACGATGACGGGCGGCTTCGCGGGCGGCGCCGGCTGGTTCGACGACGGCGGCGTGGGTGCGGGTGTCGGGGGAGGCGTGTCGGGCTTCTCTTCGACCGATAGCGATTGCGCGAAGCTCTCCGTGGGTGCGAGCAGGTACGCAAACGCGCCCAGCACCACCGCAAGCGTCCACGCGCGCACCATCCAGCACCACGGCTAGCACGAAAGTGTCAGAGGCGTTGCGGGTGCGGGTCAATTCTACCCGCGCGACGTTCGAATCTTGCTCGGGTCTGGAGTTGTCCGTATCTTTATTGGGAATGTCGGCAGGGACGCTATTCGGTCGGTCGCGCTGGGTTGCGCGCGCCGTGGCGTTACTGACTGGCCTTACCGCGCTGGCCGGCGCCGGCGAGCTGCAAGCCAAAACGCTCTACTTTCCGCACCGCGACGCGCGCTTCCTGTACCCGTATCAACGCAACGGCGGCGCGGCGCTCGTTCCCACCAGCGCTGGGCCTGATGCGCCGCTGCCGCTCGTGGTGTTCCTCCACGGCACGAACCCCACGAGCGAGCCGCACCTTTGGCTCGGAGGTGGCGGTAAAGATCTGCGCCCGCTCGTTCAGCGCTTGATCGACGGGGGTGAGGTGAGCCCGTTCGTGTTCGCGGCGCCCAGCCAGACCAAGAACGCCGGGCTCGCGCGCAAGGTGTGGCAAGACTTCGACCTGAACCAGTTCGTCGACGACGTGGTGCGCGCGACCTCGGGTAAGGTGACTATCGATCGCAGTCGCGTGGTGCTCGCCGGGCACAGCGGAGCGGGTTGCAATCCGAGCGGTGGGCTCGCCGCTGATTACTGGAGCGCGGGCATGCCGCTGCCGCTCGCGCTGATCTCGGTCGACCCCTGCCTCGATCGCAAGATGGGCGGCGCGTTTGCGCGGCGGCCTGTCGAGGTCCCGCTGCTTTTGTGGTGGCAACCGGCGATCTGGGTGCGCGAGCCCGCCAAGTTCACGGCAGCGCTCGCGAACGAAAAGCCTGCAGAACGTGTGGATCGGGTACGCGAGCTCCCGCCCATGGGCAGCAATCCTCACGAAGCCATCCTGCCGATCGCGCTCGAGAGCGCGCTGCGCGAGCTGTTCGGCACCGCTTCGTCCTCGCCCGAAGACTGACGCCCGAGCCACGGCTATGCTGCCGGCTCATGGCGACCGCGATCACCGTTCGTGACGTGAAAACCTTCGTGACTCAACCGGCGCGCGAGCGCCTGGTCGTGGTCAAGGTCGAGACCTCCGAGCCTGGTCTTTACGGCCTCGGCTGCGCCACCTTCACGCAGCGAGCATTCGCGGTAGAAGCGATGCTCGAGCGACACTTGAAGCCGCTCCTGCTCGGCCGCGATGTATCGCGCATCGAGGACATCTGGCAAACCGCGCGCGCCAACGGCTACTGGCGCAACGGTCCGGTGCTCAACAACGCGCTTTCGGGCGTCGATCAGGCGCTCTGGGACATCTTGGGCAAGCGCGCCGGGCTGCCGCTCTACATGCTGCTCGGCGGCAAGTGCCGCGAGGCGGCCGCCGCGTACACGCACGCCGAGGGCAGATGAACGGCGGCGCGATCGCGATCGGCCATCCGATC
>JBEHXA010000090.1:0-16522 GCA_048498935.1 Myxococcota bacterium | reverse complement strand
GGAGCCCGAGCCGTAAGCACCGCAGAACAGTTCATCGCGACGAGCATCGAGCAGCGCGACGCGGGTCCCTGCGACGGACGCCGGCACGGCTCGCGCCATCGCCCGAAGTGCGGTCACCCCCACGAGGGGCACATCGAGCCCGAGGGCCAGGCCCTGGGCGCAAGCGATACCGACGCGAAGGCCGGTAAATGAGCCGGGGCCGAGCGAAACCCCGAGGCGGTCCAGGCTCTGCCGTGACCATCCCGCCTCGTCGAGCAGCTCGGCGATCAGGGGCAGCAGGCGCTCTGCGCTTTGCTTGGGGCGCGTGTGCGCTCGTGTCAGTACCAGCTGGCCTCGCTCGACGAGCGCGACGGCAGCCTGACTGGTCGAGGTCTCGAGGGCGAGAACGCGCACGGCGGACGCCGCTAGCTCGAAAGCCAGCCCGCGGCAACGAAGGCCGTTGTAGCATGGGCAAAGTGCCGTCGATCCTGCCGCGCTTCGACTTTCGCGTCGCCTTCGGCATGGCCACCGATACTGGCTCGAAGCGCAGCACCAACGAAGACGCGCAGCTGGTCGCGCCCGAGCACTCGCTGTTCGCGGTAGCGGACGGCATGGGTGGCCACCGAGCGGGTGAGGTGGCCGCGCGCCTCGCCATCGAGGAGATTTCGGCGGCGCTCAGCACGTCGAGCGCGATTCGCGCGGTCGAGCGCTACGTGGCCAACGCCGGCCTGGAGTCGCGGCGCAAGGTGCTGGCGTTCTTGCGCCGCGCGGTCGAGCAAGCCAACCAGCGCGTGCGCCGCGAAGCCTTGAACGATCCGGCTCACGCGGGCATGGGAACGACGCTCGATGTCGTTTGGCTGGCGCGAGACCATGCGTTCATCGCGCACGCTGGAGACGGCCGCGTTTATCTGGCGCGAGCGCGCGCCGTGCTGCAGCTCACGCACGACCACACGCTCGCGTCGCGCGTCGGTCGCGGCGCAGAGGGACTCGGCGTTACCGTTGCCGAGTCGGGGCAAGCCTCGAAAGGCGTGACGAACGCGCTGGGCTTGTCCGACGAGTTGCAGGTCGATACGCTGTTCGTCGATTTGGGGCCCCGCGATCGCTTGCTGCTATGCAGCGACGGCGTGCACGGCCAGCTCGGTGGCGAGCCAGAGATCGCCGAGCTGATTCGCAGCGGCACGCCCGAGTCGGCGGCGCGCGCGCTGGTCCTGCGAGCCAGCGAGAGCGGGCGCGACAACGCCACTGCGATCGTGCTCGAAATCGCCGATCGCTTCGTGAAGCGCCCCGACCGCGATCGTGGCTTGAGCGCGGCCGATCTCGAGAACGCTCGGCAGAGCCCGCTCTTGGTCGACTTGCCCTTGCCGGTAGCGCTCACGGCGCTGTCGGCCGCCGTCGAAATCGAGGTGCCGCCCGAGCAGAGCATTCCTCGCTCGGTGGCGAGCGACCTGGTTGCTTACATCGTGCTTGAAGGCGTGGTGAAGCACCCGGACGGTCGCAGCGTGGGGCCAGGTGCGCTGCTTTTCCCCGAATCGCTGCTCGGGGTTTGGGGCCACGCTGCCGCGCCGGTCGCGGAGCAGGCTTCGCGCTTGCTCCGTGTGCGCGCCGACGACTTTGCGGAGATCTGCAGTGAGCCCCGCTTTGCCGCCGAGCTCTACCGGCGGTTGGCAGCGCACATGGCGCGCCTCGCCGTGAAGAGCGGCGGCGCCCCGGGCGGTACACCGGCGCCGGGCGCCATGACGCTGCCCAAGCCACCAGGCACCTGAGCAAGCGCGCGGCTCAGGCTGCCGCGAATCGCACCCCAGGCGAACGTCGCCGCGCCGGTCATGGGTCGCGCCCCGTCGCGTACGCCAGGCGCGCGCGCGCCGAGCGGATAGAGACCTGCGCCTTGACGGCGTCGAGCTTGGCATTGAAGAGCTCGGTTTGCGCCTCGGTGAGCTCGACCGTCGTGGCCTTTTCGGCCAAGAAGCGTGCGCGTCGCGCGCGATACGACGTCTCGGCCGCCGCCAAACGTCGCGCCGACGTGGAAAGCGATGCCTGCGCGTTGCGGTGCGCGAGCGCTGCCTCGGTGACCTCGGTGCGCACCGCGTCCGTGAATGACCGGCGCTTGGCCAGAACCTCGGCGGCTTTGGCCTTGGCCCCGGCGCGCTGGCTGAGGCCGTCGGCGGTGTCGTTGGGTGAGTAGCTGAGCTGCACACCGACCTGCCAGGTGCCATTGAACTGGTCGCGCTGCGGGAAGTAGCGCTGGTTGGGGTTCGCGACGGTGGCTTGCCCGGTCGCGTCCAGGCGAGGCAGCGCGAGCGAACGAGCGACGTCCGCTTGTTTGTCGTAGGCCCGGGCCTGCGCGCTGAGGGCCTTGAGCTCGGGGCGCTCCTGCAGCGCGACCCGCGTGAGCTCGGCGATGTCGTTGAGATCTGGGCGCTCGGTGGGCGGCTTCGTCAGGTCCTCTCCGATCTGAAAATCGCGTGCCGAGCCCGCGTGCATCGCGATGCCGACTCGTTCGCGCTGGAGCGCGGCCACGTTTCGCGCTTGCTCGAGCACGAGCTCCGACGAAGCGACCGTGGCTTCGACACGAGCGACGTCCGCCTCAGAGGCCGAGTCGGCGTTCGCCAGCGCTTGGATGCGCAGCAGGTTTTCGCGGCTGAGCTCCAGGTTCTGCTGCGCGACCGCCGCGTCGAGCTCGGCTCCCACCCAGTCATAGTAGAGGGCGCGCGCGTCGTAGTCGGCCTTGCGTCGCGCTGCCACGAGCGAGAGCTCGCTACCCTGCAGCTGGGCCTTGGCGCCGGCACGCGCTTGGCACAGCCGAAACACGTAGTCCGAGAGCGGTAGCGAAAGCGTCGCCGTGCCAGAGGTCGAATTTTGCAGGGTTTGAAAGCCGAGCGGCGCTGCGACCAGGGTCTCGCCGGTGCCGATCACGCCCGGCGCGGCGTTCGGCGCGATCACGACGTTGTTCAGCTCCGGCCCGCCGACTTTGGACAGCCGCGTGTAGTTGCCCGTCAAGGTCAAGCGCGGGAAAAAGTCGTAGAGCGCCTGGTCGAGCTGGGTGCGCGCTGCTTCCACTTCGTACAGCTTCTGTTCGGCGTCGGGGCTGGTGGCGGTCGCGCGTTTGGCGACTTGCTCGGAGGTGAGACCGCCGGCTTTCCCGGTCAGGGCCTGAGCCGGTTCGAGCTGTTCGGCTCGAGCGGGATTGGCGAGAAAGAGCGCGAGTTGCGCGAGCACGAGGGTACACTTCACCTGGCGAACCATTGAGGATCGAGACATCACGGACTCCTGATTTGTGAGCTGTTGGGTGCCGAGCACCGGGCGGAACCGCTAAGCTCCGCCCGGCGCAGGGCGGGTCATTCGGCGGCGGCGAAGGCAGGAGCGAGCGGCGGCGTCGTGGGCGGCGCCTCAGACTGTCGCTCCGCGGGACTCCAGCTGATGAGCTTCAAGTCGAGCACGAAGATGGCGTAGAAGATCGGCACGATCACCAGCGTGACGACGGTCGCGAAGCTGAGACCGCCGATCTGAACCCAGCACAGCGGCTCCCACAGCGGACCACCGTGAGCAGCCAGCGGCACCAGGCCCAGGACCGTCGCACCCACGGTGACCAGCACCGGTCGCAAGCGCATGATGCCCGCGTCGACCAAGGCTTGAAGCAGCGGTGCGCCGTGGTCGCGTTGCTCCTCGATGAAGTCGAAAAGCACGATCACGTGGCTCACGATCACGCCGATGAGGCTGATGATCCCGAGGAAAGCCATGAAACCGAAGGCGGACCCGGCGATTTTCAAGCTGAGCAGCGCCGCGACGGTGCCGAAAGGAATCGCCGCGAACACCACCAGCGGCTTGGTGAGGCTGTTGAACTGGAACACCAGCGCCATGAAGATCGAGAGCACCGAGATCACGAGCACGATCGAGAGCTCACGGAAGGACTTCTCCTGCTCGTGCTGCTCGCCGCCGACCTCCATCGTGTAGCCAGGCGGGAGCTCGGCTTGAAGCTTCGCCAGGTCGGGCTGGATCTGACTCAGTACCTCGCTGGCGAGCGTGCCCGCGGTCGGGTACGCGCCCACCGTGATGGTGCGAACGTGGTCGCGGCGCAGGATCTTGGCGGTGTTGCCGCTGAAGCCGAGCTCGGAGATCTGGCGCAGTGGCACCTTCAGGCTCGGATCTTTGCTCGAGTAGACGTACAGGTTGTCGACGTCGCTCAACCGTTGCCGCTCACCGGCGCGGAGCCGGAGCGCGATCGGTAGCTGATGGTCGCCCTCCTGGAGCGTACCGACGCGCGCGCCGCTCAGGGCCATGGCCGAGGACGTTGCCACGTCTTGATTGGTGATGCCGGCCGCGTCGGCGCGATCGGGGTCTACCGCCAGTTGCACGGTGAAGTTGTCGGTGCCCCAGGTGTCGCGCAGCCGTTCTGCGTTCGCTTGCTTGCGCAGGATGCCCTGCAGCTTGGCCGAGATGCCACGCAGCGTGGTGATGTCGTCGCCCGCGACCCGGATTGCGATCGGCATGCCCACCGCGGGGCCGCTTTCGATCTCTTGCACGTCGACGCGTGCTCCGGCGATGCGCCTGGAGAGCTCCGCCTGAAGCGGGCCGACCACGTGCCCAGTTTGGTGCTTATCGGTCAGGCGGATGATCAGCTGCGCGTAGTTGGCCTGGCGCTGCTCCGGGCTGATGCTGAACCAGAAGCGCGGGCCTCCGCCGCCTACGAACGTGGTCACCGAGTCGAGGCCGTGCGGCACTGCGACCTCGCGGACGACCCGCTCCACTTCCGCGGCCTTTTCGCGCGTCGCCGAGAACGGCGAGTCTTCGGGCAGCCAGACGTCGACGTACGCGAGGTAGTTCAGGTCTTTGGGAAAGAAGTTCTGCTTCAGGCCCCGGACCCCGACCACGCCCACCGCGAGCATCGCCAGCACGGCGCCCAAGGCCAGCCAGCGGTGCTTCACCGCGCCGAGCACGAGCTGCGAGTAGAGCTTGGGGAAGCCATGGCCTCGCCGCTCTTCGAGCGTCGGCTCGAGCCGCTTGGGCGCGCGCAAAAGCACCATGCCCAAGAGTGGTACGAACGACATCGATACCAAGCGCGAGGCCACCAGCGACGCCGTGAGCACCACCGGCAAGGAGCAGATGAAGCGACCAGTATCACCCGTAAGGGTGAGGAATGGCAGATAGGCGACGATATTGGTGATGGTCGCGAACAGGATGGCGTGAGCCAGCCGGGTGGGCGCCAACCAGGCAGCGATGGCGCGCGGCAAGCCGCGGGCGATATCGCGCTTGATGGCGTCGCCGGCCACCACCGGGTCGTCGACCAGCAGGCCGAGCGCGATGATCAGCGAACCGATCGAGATCTGCTGAATATCCCAGCCTACCAAGCGTATGAAGCCGAAGGTCATGGCCAGCGTGATCGGGATGCTGAGCGCCATCAGCAGTGCCGAGCGCCACTCCCAGAAGCCGATCAGGGCTACCAGCACCACCAGCACGATCGCTTCGTACAGGCTGGACATGAACAAGTCGACGTTCTCGGCCACCTGCTGCGGCTGATCGCTGACACGACTCAGCACTAGGTCGTCGGGCAATAGCTTGCGCGTTTCGGCGAGCTTGGTTTCGACCGCCTCGCCGAAGTCGGCAATCTGCAGGCCGCTCTTCATGGTGATGGCGAGCGCCACGGCGCGTGTGCGCTGCCACTTGCCGTTCTGGTCCTTGCAGCTGGCGTAGGAGACGTAGCGCGGGCTGTCGTAAGCGCGGCTGATGGTTACCAGGTCGCGCAGGTAGACGGGGGCGCCACTGGCGGTCTTGGTGATGGCGATGCCGCCAATCTCCTGTTCGCCGCGCAGCTCACCGTCGGGGGCGATCAGGATGCTCTTGCCCTGTACCTCGACCTGGCCACCACGCGCGGTGATGTTGCGAGACGCCAGCACATCTTTGATTTGTGCTGGCCCGACGCCGTAACTCGCGAGCTTTTCCTGCGAGTAATCTAGGTAGATCACGTCGCCGACCACGCCTGCGCGCGACACGCCCGCAACCTCCGGCACCCGTCGCAGCGCCTTTTCGAGCGTGTCCGAGTAGGTGTCGAGGTCGCGGTAGCTGTATTTCTCGCCCGCGACTGCCGCCAGCTTGGCTTCGGTTTCGGCCGGATCGCGCACCACCGCGAGCGGCCACAGGTCGGGGTGCAGCTCCGACAGGCGCAGCCGCTCGGCGATGAATTCGTGCGCATGCTGCAGGATCTTTTCGTCGCTCGCGAGCGTGCGAGCGTCGATACCGAGGAAGCCAGGCCCGCTCAGCAGCCGCACGTCCTGGGCGCCGCGCTCGGTGGCCCATTCACTCAGCGCTCGACCGACCACGGCTAGCTCGCGATCGTCCACCGTGTAGGGAAACGAACCGATCAGCGAGGCTCGCTCGCCGGCGGTCGCGTCACGACGGACCTCGCGAATGGCTGCTTCCACCTTCTGGGCTCGCAGCTGCACTTCGACGCTGCTCGCGCGCGGGCTCGCTACAGTCAGCATCAGGGCAGCCGTGTCGCCGAAGTCCTTCATGAACTCGACGCTCGCCCCGTCCGGCAGGCTATTCAGGCTCGATAGCTTCAGCCAGATGTCGTCGAATTCCTTGCCGGTATCCTTCACCGATTGGTCGAGCATGATGGTGACGACCGCCACGCCGGAGCGCGTGGTCGACTCCACGCGCTCGATCTTCGAGTTTTCGGCCAGCTTGCGCTCCACCACCCTGGTCACGCGCTCCTCGACGTTCTCGGCAGTCGCGCCCGGCCAATTGAGGATGGCGGCCGCGACCCGCACGGGGATCTCGGGGTCCTTGCGCTTGGGCATCGTCAGGTACGAAAAGACGCCCCACAGGATCGTGAACACCAGAAGAGCCCACGAGATGTGCTTGTGCTCGGTGAAGAAGCGCGCGGTGTTACGCGTCTTCTGAATCATTTCTTGGTCGCTGATGTGAGCCATGATTTGCCTCGCGAAAACTCGAACGAAAGCCCTCAGGGGATGACGAAGGTGTCGCTGCCTTCTTGAATCAACGTCGAACCGACGGTCACGACGCGCTGACCGATGTTGAGGCCAGAGGCGACCGTCACGGCGTTGCCGAGCACTTCACCCAGCTCCACGCGCTGGCTGCGCGCCTTCGCGCGCGCTCCTTCGCCGTCGAGCACGAACACCGAAAACGCGCGCGGGTCGCCCGCGGCGCGAACGATGGCGGACAGCGGCACGCTCAGCGAAGGCGAAGCTAGCGTCGCTCCCGGCACGCGCACCGAGATCACCGAGCCCGGGCGCAGGCTGCCGTTCGGATTCGGCAACAGCGCTTCGACCGAGAACACGCGCCCCTTGGAGTCGGCGGCCGGCGCGATGCGCGTCACCTTGGCCTCAATCACCTTTTGCGGCGCCTTGGTGTCGCCTTCCGGGCCGACGTGCACGCTGATCGGGCTGCCGAGCTGCAGCTTTTCGACCAGCGCTTGTGGCACGGCGAAGCAAGCCTTGACGGTGCGAATGTCCGCGACGACCAAGACCGGCTTGTTCGGCGTCACCAGCGCGCCGACCTCGATGTCGCGCGAAAGAATCACGCCATCCATCGGCGCCCGCAGCACCGTGTCGTCCAGCGCCACTCCAGCCTCGGAAGCGCGGGCCGAAGCCGCTTCGACGTTGGCTCGCGAGTATTCTGCTTTGGCGATCTTGGCGTCGAGCTCTGCCTTGGTGATGGCTTTCGTGTCGAAGAGCTTCTGCGCGCGCACCAGCTCGGCATCGGCCAGCTTGGAGTCGGAGCGAGCCTCGCTGATGCTGGCGCGGGCGCTGGCTACCTTCTGCGAATAATCGGCTGAGCGAATGCTCGCCAGCACGGTACCTTGCTTGACGAAGTCGCCTTCTTCGAGCGCTCGGAGCTTGCCGTCTTCGCCCGGGACGCGACCGAGCTTGTCGACGTAGCCGCCGACTCGGAAAGCCATATCCACGCGCGACGTGGGATCGAGGAGCCCCGAATAGCGGGAGAGTGCAGCGTCGCCCAATTGGGTGACGGTGCGAACCTTGACTGGAATGGGTTGTTTTTGGGGGGAAGGCTCCGAATGCGAAGCGCAACCGAGGGTGAGACTTGCTGAAAACAAAGCCGTAGCGGCCACTGCGATGTGGATATGAGGGGTCATCCCGATACCTCCGTTGGCGACCCCCTCTGCGAAAGTGATGCCAACGGCAGGCTTGTTGCTTGTGCCTCTAGTGGCCGCCGCTGCGGCCCAGATCGAGGAGCAAACGGATATGTCGAGCCCGCCGGATGAGTATCCAAACGACCTTCGGAGGTATCCAATCGCCGAAGCTGAAACCGAGCAGCCTCCAGCCGAGCGCTTGAGAGCGCGCGCCCTGGCCGACCTGGGAGCCGGGAACTGGGCCGCGGCCGAGCAGGGGTTCACGGCGCTGCTCACGCGCGGAGGCCCGGACGCCGGGCGTGACGCCGTGGCGGTAGTGGGAGTCGCGCATGCTCGGCTGTTTGGTCGGCTGGATACGCGCGGAGCCTTTGCGATGCTTCAGGGGGTGCTGCGCCCTGGTGCGGCTCTCGAGGGCATAGGCGCTGCGCGACTCGAGATCGTGGCCGCGTTCTTGTTCGCGACCGTGGACGGGGGGCTGTGTGACCCCGCGCGAGCGGAGCGACATGCGGCCGCTGCCGTAGCGCGAGCCAGCCAGGCTCGAGACCCCGAGTTGCTGGCGCTGGCACTATCTGCCGAGTTGCTCGCGCTCACGCTCAAAGGTGACGCCCAGGCTTTTGTCGAA
Source organism: Myxococcota bacterium (assembly GCA_048498935.1). Classification (GTDB taxonomy): domain Bacteria; phylum Myxococcota_A; class Polyangia; order Polyangiales; family Polyangiaceae; genus PMG-095. Next base: position 7,814 of record JBEHXA010000090.1, on the reverse strand, counting down.
GCCGTCGAGCTCCGCTTGCCGCGGCTCGAGTTGGCGCAGCAGCCGGTGAATGTGTGCTTGCGGCTCGAGCTGCTCGCGTTGGCAGCGCTGGCGCGTGGCGACGCAGCGAGTGAGCGCGCTGCGTTCCCTCGGGCGCTGGAGCTGGCCTCCGCACTGGGCTTTGCGGCTTGCGAAGCGCGACTCCAGGCATGTTCGGCGTTGCGCTCGTTTGATGCTGCTCGCCGTTCCAGCGCAGCGCCATTGCCTCCTCCCAGCCGTCCGAGTGTGACTTTGGTCTCGCGTGTGACGTTTCCGGGGACCTTGCAAGCGGAGCTCGCGCGTCTAGCTCCTTCACGGGTTTCGGTGCTGCTCGTCGGGGGCTCGCGGAGCTTGCGCGACGATGCGGCGCGCGCCCTGCACGAGCTTTCGCCGCGCGTGGAAGGCCCGTACGTCAGCTTCGACTGCGCCGCGCTCGACTCTGACGCGGTCGAGCGCGGCCTGTTCGGTGGTCCGGCGCACGAGCGCGGCGTGGCGGGTGCGATTCACGCTGCCGAAACAGGCACGTTGCATGTCAGCGCCGTCCACGAGCTGCCACTGCTGATGCAACCGCGTTTTCTGCGCTTTCTCGATCAGCAGAAAAGCGTGCGTGTCGTAGCGTCGACAGTCGCGGACTTGGATCGAGAGCGCCTACACGGCCATTTTCGTGAAGACCTGGCCGAGCGCCTGCTGCTGGTGCAGGTGACGCTCCCGAAATGGACCGACTCCGTGTAGAGTCTCGGGGGCTCGGCGGTCATGAACCATTCGGAGATTCGCGCGATTCGCGGGGGGTTGAGTCGCGCGGCTTTTGCGCGTCTGCTCGGGGTGACCTCGCTCACGGTGCTGCGCTGGGAGCTGCCGCAGGACAACAAAGAGGCGCGTCGGCCGCGTGCCAAGAAGATCGAGGAGCTGAAGCGCCTAGCGGAGGCCGGGGTTGGCCGCGCCGAGTCCATGGTCGTGCCGCGCGGGGACGAGCCGGAAGACGACGAGGACGAAGCATCGGAACCGGCTGACGACGCGGCGCTCGACGTCGAGCAGCAGGCGCGTTGGCAGCGGGACGAAACGACTGTCATGCCGTTCTTGCAGCAGCTATGCGGCGAGCGCTGGCGCCAGGCCGAGGACGACCTGCTCGGGCTGCTGGCCGCGCAAACGCTCGGTACTCAAGCGGGCCGCACCCTGGCCACGCTCGGGCTGGTGCAGGTGCAAATCCTGGCGCGTATGGACGTGCGCGGCGCCTTGACCGTGCTGCTCCCGATCTTGGACGACGCGGAGCGTGGAGAATTGCCGGCGGCAGTCGCGGGGCGCGCCCACGTGGTGGCGACGATGGTCTTCGGAGCACCGGACTCGCGCACTTTCGACCTCGGCCGCGTCAACGCTCACGCTGCCAGCGCCGAAGCGTTGCTCGACGACGACAACGACGACTTGCGCGTGCTTTCGGCCACTTCCTGCATCGCGGCCAGCCGCTTTCTCGGACCGGACGTCACGCTGCACGCGCACCAGAGCTATGCGTCCAGTCTGGAGCGAGCCAGCTCGCCGCTCGCCCGCATGTTGGCCGACGGTTTGGCTGGTTTGGTCGCAACCGTGAAGGGTGACACGGTCGGCAGCACGGAGGCGGGTGGTCGCGCGCTCACGGCAGCCGAGCAGCTCGGTTTCTGGGGCCTGGTGATGGGCATCTTGTCGGATTACACGGCTCAGCTGCTGCGCGGCTCGGCGCTACCCGACGAGGTGCTCAAGATCTCGGCTCACGGTCGAGCTTGCGCAGACCGCGCGGCGCTCCTTCCTACCGAGGGCTTCATTCGCTTGCTCGCGTGTGAAAGTGAGGCGCTCTCTCGCTTGGCGCGCTTCGACGAAGCGTACGCGGTGGCGCAGGAGGCGCTCGCGCTCGCGCGGCGCGCGGGTCTGGCTCGGTATGCGCTCACCGCGCCGCTCGCTCGGCTGCTGCTTCACACGGGGCGCGACAGCGAGCTCGAGGCGCTCGCTGCGTCGTTCGAGGGCGAGGTGGGGGGACCGCAGCGGCTGGCTGCACGGGCTCACGCGGCGTACGTGCGCTGCATGCTGACCAATGTGCAAGGCGACTACGCCGGCGCGGCCGAGTTGGCCGAAGTGGCCAGCAGCGTGCCCGATACCACTCCCGGTCAGGAATACCTGATGCACGCGGCGCACTTCGAGCTCGTGGCCAACGCCATGCTTTCGCGCAATACCGAGCTCGGACAACGGGCGGTGCGTCGCTTCGACGAGCTGCTCGAGCAGCGGCCGTCGATTTGGTACGCCAGCTTGCGCCGCCGCGCCGAGTCCATCTCGTTGATGCAACAAGGCCGCTTCGGTGAAGCGCGTCAGCGCATCGCGACGACCCGCGCGACCTTCGAGCTCATCGGCGACCGCGTGCAGACCGCGTTCGAAGACGGCGGGCTGGCCATGATCGCGATGGCGATGGGCGCGCCGGATGCTCCCGCGCTCGCCGCTGCCATCTTCGAGCGGGTAGAGCGCTTGGGCGTGAGCAGCGAGTTCCTCAAGCGTCGCGCCCACGCCATCACGGCGCCCATCGCGGCCAGCTTTCACGAGCAATCCACCACCGAAAAGCTCCTGGTGGCGCTCGAGCGCCTCTCGGTGCGCGGGCTCGAGCAAGCGGCGTTTCGGCGCGAGCTGGGCGCCGTGCTGGCCAGCCTATTCGCGGGGCGTGAAGCGCTGATCGGCGTGGACGAAGAAGCGCCAGGCCTGGTGCAAGCCTCGCTCGAGGGGGAGGCTGCGCTCAGCTTCGGTGTGGCGGGCGCCGTGAGTCCTGAAGAACGCGCGCTTTTGGTCATCATCGCCGGCTTCCTTTCACAGCGCCCTGCTGCAGCAGTCCGCTCGGAGCCGGAAGCCAAGTTGGAAGGGGTGCTGCCCGGCTTTCTCGCGCTGGCGCCTAATACGCGTCAGCTCAAGAGTGAGATTGTTAGGCTGTCGCGCTCGCGGGCGACCATCCTGGTCAGCGGTGAATCCGGCTCGGGCAAGGAGGTGGTGGCACGCGCGGTCCACGATGTCTCTCCTCGTTCGGAGCGTCCCTACGTCACCTTCAACTGTGCGAGCGTGCCGCGTGACCTGTTCGAAAGTCAGCTGTTCGGCTATCGCAAAGGCGCCTTCACGGGCGCGGTTAGCGACAGCCCGGGCGTGATTCGCGCAGCCGACGGGGGCACGCTGTTCCTGGACGAGATCGGTGAGTTGCCGCTGGAGGTGCAGCCTAAGTTGCTGCGCTTCCTGGAAAATGGCGAAATTTTTCCGCTCGGCGAGCAAAAGGCGCGGCGCGTGGACGTGCGGATCGTGGCGGCCACGCATCGCGACCTCGGGCGGCTGGTTCGCGAGCAGCGCTTTCGCGAAGACCTGTATTATCGCCTGAACGTGGTGCCGCTGCGCGTGCCGCCCCTGCGCGAGCGAAAGCAGGACGTCGTGGCGCTGGCGCGGCTGTTCATCGGGCGGCTGGCAGGTGAGGCCAGCAGCGCGCCGCAGCTGGGGTCCGACGCGATTCACGCGCTGGAGCAACACACCTGGCCCGGCAACGTGCGTGAGCTGCGCAACGTGATCGAGCGCGCCATGGCCTACGCGCCCGTGCCGAGCGTGCTCTCGGCCGAACACCTGAGGATCGCGCGGCGCTGAGCCGGGTGAGAACGCCTTGGACCATCGGGAAGTCAGAGCCATTCGCGGGTCGCTCTCACGAGCAGCTTTCGCGCGGTTGCTCGGCGTCACGCCGCTTACGGTGCTGCGCTGGGAGCTGAGCGACGACAACAAGGAGGCTCGCCGGCCCCGCGCCAAGATGGTCGAACTCTTGCGCAAGCTCGCGGCTGAAGGCGTCGGTAGCGCAAGCGGAGCTCGTTCCGCCGATGAAGGCGATGAAGACGATGACGCATCGGAGCCGCTCGAGCTGCGCCCCACTCCGCCGACGCCTGACGCGCCCGCAAGCCCGGACGAGGAAGAAGTCAAAGTGCAGCTGCTGCTCGATCGCCTGTTCGGCGAAGCCTGGCAGACAGCCGAAGACGACCTTCTGCGCCTGGTTGCGGGCAGCGAGCTGACCAGCCACACCGCGCGCACTCTCGCGGCGCTCGGCTTGATCCAGGTGCAACTTGTCTGCCGCTTCGATGTGCGCGGTGCGCTGTTATCGCTGCTGCCGCTGCTTCACGAGCTCGAGCGCGGCGCTGCTCCCGCACGGCTGCGGGGGCGCGCTCAGCTGCTGGCCGCCGTGATTTACAGCTTTCCCGACCTGCGGTTCTTCGATCTGGGTCGCGTGAACGTGCATGCCGCCAAGGCCGACGCGCTGCTCGATCCGCACGACGACGATCTCCGCCTGCTGCTCGCGACCGCGCGCATCTCGGCTTGCCGCTTTTTGGGCCCGGCCGTCACGCTCAACGCTTACCAGTCCGCGGCTGCCAGCCTCGATCGCGCCAGCTCGTCCTTGGCGCGCTTGCTCGCCATCAGCATGCACAGCTTGGCCTCGTTTTATCGCGGCGACACAGCCGCTCAGACCAACTACGGCAACCAGGGCCTCGAAATTGCTCGCCGACTGGGACTGTGGCCGCTGCTCGTGGCCATGATGGCGGACTACGCCTGGCGCTCGCTGCACGGGCCGACGCTCCCCGAGAAGATTTTCGAAGTCACGCAGTACGCGCGCGAGTTCGACAAGCTCGGTGGGGGGCCCCCAGGCGAGCCGTTGATCCGCGTGCTGGCTTGCCAGCTCGACGCGCTTTGCCGCGCCGGCCGCTTCGACGAAGCCAAAGCGACGGCTGAAGAAGCCCACACGCTGGCCAAGCGCGGAGGTGTCGTTCGCTATGCCCTGGCCATGCCGGTGGCGCGCTTCTACGTCTACACCAATCGCGCGGACGAGCTCGACGCTTGGGCCGACGAGCTGGACGCCGAGTGCGCGAGCGCGCAGCGCGCGCTGGCGAACGTGCACGCCCTGACAGTGCGCGCCATGAGCGCCGCGTTGCACGGCGATTTCGAGCGTGGCGAAGCCTTGTTGCTACAAGTCTGCTCGGCGCCGGCCAGTACGGTCGGTATCGACTACGTGGCCCACGACGCGCACTTCGAGTTGGCGTTGACGCGGCTGCTGCGCCGCGACGCTACCGGCGTGCAAGAGGCACTGCGCCGTGCCTTCGAGTACCAAGACGAGCACCCGTCCGTTTGGCACAACGCTATCTACCAACGGATGGAGTCGTTCGCTTTCATGCGCGCAGGGCAGGGCGTCGAAGCGCGCAAGCGCTGCCAGACGTCTGCGGCAACCTTCGAGCTTTTGGGCGATGTGGTTCAGGTGGCGTTCTCGCGCGCGGCGATGGCCATGATCTCTCGCGCCACCGGCGCACCCGATGCGGAGCAGCGCCTGGCCGGGGTAGTGATGGAGTTGCAGCGGCTCGGGGTGTGGTCACCGCAGATGTTGCGCCGCGCTCAGCAGCTGTCGGCGCCGCCGACCGCGGGCTGGACGGAGCAAACACTGCCCGAGCGCCTGGTCGGCGCGATCGAGCGGCTCTCGGTGCGCGGGCTGTCTCATGACCAATATCGCCGTGGCCTAGCGATCGTGCTCGGTGAGCTGTTCGGCGAGAGCGAGGTCGTGGTCGAGAGCGTTGCGGCCCAGGCGGGTGCGGAGGCGCGCAGCGAGGCAACGTTGGTCGAGGTGCCTGATGGCGATGGGCTGCTTCGCTTCGGCGTGCGCGGTTCGCTCGGCCTGGAGCAGCTCGCCGCGCTACGCATCCTCGCCCTGTTCGTGCCGCGCGTGCTCAGTACCTCGTTGGGGGCCGAGCCGGAGCTGGTAACCGACACGGTGCTGCCGCATTTCATCGCCGTTGCGCCCGTTACGCGCCAGCTGAAGAGCGAGATTGGCCGGCTTTCGCGCTCGTCGGCCACGATCTTGATCGGCGGCGAATCGGGAGTGGGCAAGGAGGTCGTAGCTCGCGCGGTGCACGACCTGTCGCACCGTGCAGCGGGCCCCTACGTGGTGTTCAACTGCGCGAGCGTGCCCCGCGATCTGTTCGAGAGTCAGCTATTCGGGCACCGTCGGGGCGCGTTTACCGGAGCCATGGCCGACAGCCCCGGCGTGATCCGCGCCGCCGATGGAGGCACGCTGTTCCTCGACGAAATTGGAGAGCTGCCCCTCGAAACGCAGCCCAAGCTGCTGCGCTTCTTGGAAAATGGCGAGGTTTTCCCGCTCGGAGATCAGGTCGCCAAGCGCGTGGACGTGCGGGTGCTGGCGGCGACGCACCGCGATCTCGATCAGCTCGTCCGCGACGGCAAGTTCCGCGAAGATCTTTACTATCGGCTCAACGTGGTACCGCTCCAGGTGCAGCCGCTACGAGATCGCCGCGAGGACATCGTGCCGCTAGCGCGCATGTTTTTGGCTCGCTTGGCAAGTGAAGTCGGCGCCGTTCCGGAGCTCGGAGCCGACGCTGTCCGGGCGCTCAAAGATCACGCCTGGCCGGGCAATGTGCGGGAGCTACGGAACGTCATCGAGCGCGCCATGGCCTACAGCCCGGTGCCGCAGGTGCTGCGTGCAGAGCACCTGCGGATCTTGCGCGGATAGCCGGTTACCAGCCGGAGGGAGCGATCCAGAAGCGCGCGCCGTAGCCCAGCACCGGAGCGAGATCGGAGCGCAGGTAGCTCTCGTCGTTTTGGAAGACTTCGAAGCGGCGATACACGGCGCCTGCGGCGTACACGTCGAGGTGCAGCCAGTCGCTGAAATTGAACGTCACTTTGGGGCCCACGGTGAGGTTCGAATAGGCGAGCTCGGCGTTGTCCAAGCCCCAGGTCTCCTTGCCCAGGTGAAAGCGATTGCCGTCGAGCGTCGAGCGCAGCCCCACGTCGAGCCAATCGAGCACGTGGTACTCGGCAGTGAGCCACACGGGCACGAAGCCGCGCACCCGAAAGCGCGGTCCGACCTTCAGCTTGAGCAAGACGGCAGGGAGCGGTGCGAGCTCACCTGTGCGCCGGTCGTATACGGCACCCGCGCCGAGCTTGAACGAATCGCTGAATGCGTAGGTCGCAAAGGCGCTGGCCGAGAGCAACAAGTCGTTCGACCCGACTGGGTCTCGAAAGTCGGAGGCAAGGCCCGCTTCACCGAGCAGGACGAGCTCGAAGCGCTCACCAATACGCTGATCGACGCCGACCAACGTCTTGATCGCATGGAGCTGCAGCGAATCAGCCTGCGTGGAGCGAGCATCGACCAGCTCGTAGCCTGCGCCCGCGATGAGCGTGGTGCGCTTGCCGACCTCGATCGGCACGCCTGCAGCGCCGCGCACGACGTTGACCGCGATCTTGCCCGGTAGGTCGCCGCTAGACGCGGCCGGATAGTGCTCCACGGTCGTAGCGGCCAACGAGTCGGCGGCCTGGCCATGCGCAAGGCTGGTGGTGGTGAGCAGGCATGCGCCGGCCCAGATGCTGAGCTTCATGATGCACCTTTCCCGATGCGCCGCGCGCGGCGCTCAATGACCGTCGATCAGCGGAGTGCTGGGGCGATCGGTTCCTCTCGCCGGGCGTTAGCAATCGGTGTGCCGCGAGCGCCGCCGGTTTGGATACCTTCCAGCCCCTCGATCCCGGGTTTGGAAGCGGAGGCCGCTCGGCAAGGAAGTTGCAACCTCGGGCTGTAGCACCGCCGATTGGTTGGAAACGGCGGGGACGAGCGACAGGATCTTATCCGAACGCTCGGACTCGTATCCAAACGCCGAGCGCGTTGGTGCCTGCCCCATCACAGGAGCCCAACAGCATGGATATCGCGATTTTCAACGACAACGAGCTGCCTCTCGTACTTGGCGCCCTGCGCGACGTCGCGCTCAGCAACTCGAGCT